>DAISWS010000101.1:5886-9719 GCA_036826275.1 Vulcanimicrobiaceae bacterium | reverse complement strand
CAGCGCACGTGCGAGATGATGCATGACCGGTTCGTAGCCGTTGGCGGGCCGCGCCCGCGTGTCGTTGCCGGTGCCTTGCCACTCTTTTGCAATCGCGATGATGCTCGCGTCCGAGGTTATCGCGGCGTCGAATCCTTCAATCAGCATGCGCGCGCGATCCGCTTGCGCCGCGCCCAAGCCGCGCAGAAACGCATCGACGCTGCGGTCTTCGCCGTTCATACGGACCCCGCGCAGAACGCGCTCGGTCGCCTCCCACACGTCGTCCAGCGGCTCGCCAATCGGAAGCGTGCCTTCGCCGCACTCGCGCAGCAGTTGCATCGTCGAATCCGCTTTGCCGTGAATGAACTCGGCGCCAAGCTCCACGGGATACGCGCCGGTCTGCGTCTGCAGGGTGTATGCGCGGCCACCGGCGCGATCGCGCGCTTCGAGAACCAGCACGCGGACACCGCGTTCATGCAGCACGCGCGCGGCCGCCAATCCCGCAGCGCCGGCTCCAACTACGACAACGTCTATCGCATCCACGCAGGGTTATTCGGCAAAAACGATGCAGGCGCCGCTGGATGCGGCGCCTGCGGTTGCTGCTGCCGGGGAAGCCCTATTCACCCGCGCCTAAGTCGGAGCGGTTCGTTTCGCGTTCCATCATGGCATCGTCGTCGATTTCGGGATTCGTTATCTCGCCATGTTCGCCGCGGGAGCGCTGCCTCGTTGGTGTGCCGCGCTTCTCTTCCTCGATGCCGTGCTGTTCGGTCTGTTCACTAATGTTGCGGTCTCGCATGACACGAGCTTTCCCGGCGCTCAGGGGAAGGTAAACTAAGCGAGGCCTTACCGCGCAGCCTGCAAAATTGCGAATCGAATGTCGGCCGGCACGCGATGCGCGGCAAGCGTCAACTTGAGATCCGCAAGCGCAGCATGTCTCGCGCTGCCGGTGATGGGCGGCGTATTTTTTACGAGCGCGATGTTCGGCTGCACCGGTTTGCACGATGCGCCGGCCTCTCTGCATGCGATATCCGCGGCATACGTCGCGAGCTGCGCGCGCTGCGCCGGTGTTACGTTTGCAAAATACGATGCGAGCTTCGGATCCGAGGCAAGCCGGTTGAGGAGATCCGTCGATATGCCGTGCACGCCTGCATAACCGCCTAGCCGAGCATACATCGTGTGATACGAAGCCGCAGCAGCGATTGAAAAGCCGAGCAGGACGGCAAGTAAGGAAGCGA
Source organism: Vulcanimicrobiaceae bacterium (assembly GCA_036826275.1). GTDB lineage: Bacteria > Vulcanimicrobiota > Vulcanimicrobiia > Vulcanimicrobiales > Vulcanimicrobiaceae > DATGJX01. The sequence goes on along the minus strand of DAISWS010000101.1, from coordinate 8,505 downwards.
AAGCGATACGCATGCGAGCGTTATTCGGCGAACGCGCGGGCGCTCAATCCCAAGGCAACCGTTCCATAAATACCACGGGAGCGTCGCCGAACATACTGTGTTCGAATATGCGGTAGCCGCTGCGGCGCAGCAGGTGTTGTGAAATCGTGTTCTCGTCGTTGACCAGCGCGACGGTGCGCTTCGACGGCAGACGAGCGTCTCCCCATTCGAGCACGGCCCGCAACGCTTCCGACGCGTATCCCTTCCCGTGGGCGCTCGAGACGATCGCGAAGCCGATCTCCGGCGTATTCTGCATCGATGCCGCAATTTCGCGCTTGAAGTCGGCAAAGCCGATCTCGCCGGCGAAGTCCTGCGAGATCTTCTCCTCGATTGCCCAATACCCGTACGCCATGAACGCCCAATGACCGGCATACGCGAGCATGCGTTGCCAGGTTTGCTGCGGCGTTGAAGCGCGTCCGCCGATGAAACGCGTGACGAGCGGATCCGCCCACATCGCGCAGCACGCCGCATAGTCCGTCGCGCGGTGCGCGCGCAAAACGAGCCGCGGCGTTTCCAAAACGGGGATCTCGCTCATTGGAAGCGTAAGTTCGCCACGTGTACGTACCAAAGCATTTTTCAGTTGAGGACCGCGGCGAGTTGCTGGCATTCATCCGCCGCGAGCCGTTCGGCATTCTGGTCTCGACGCTTGAAGGAAAACCGTTTGCCACGCATGCGCCCTTCGTTGCCCGCGAACAGAGCGGCGCCGTAACGCTCGGCGTGCACGTCGCCAAAGCCAATCCGCAATGGCGAACGCTGCACGGACAGCAGGTGCTGGCCATTTTTCATGGTGCGCATGCGATGATTTCCGCAGGTTGGTACGTCGATCCCACGCAGAACGTACCGACGTGGAACTACGGCGCCGTGCATTGCAGCGGCGTTGCGAACGTCGTGGGCGCGGCGGCCACGCGCCGGATTTTGGAGCGTCTGGTCGAGCAGATGGAACCGTCCTGGCGCATCGAACATGCCGACGCCGGCTACATCGAGCGCATGGAACACGCCATCGTCGGCATCGAGATCGCCGTGGCGAACATCGAAGGCTCCTACAAGTACAGCGAAAACCGCTCGCCGGAGGATCGCGACCGCGTTATCGCCGCGCTGGCCGCCTCACCGCGTGCAATGGACCGCGAGGTCGCGCAACGGATGCGCGAGATGGCTTAACCGACGGCCTCCCGGAGCCGGGCAAAATATTCGAACTGCTCGATTGGCAGCGGCTTGCAAATGTGAAAGCCTTGAAGCCGGTCACAGCCGAGTTCCGCAAGGATTTGGTGCTGGAAGGCGGTTTCAACGCCTTCGGCCGTCACCGACAGATGCAGCTTGTGCGCGATCGCGATGATCGATTCGGCGATCGAGCGGTCGACGTCGCGTTCGATGCCGTCCACGAACGTGCGGTCGATTTTCAAGCTGTGCAGCGGCAACTGCTTCAAGTACGAGAACGCGCTATAGCCCGTGCCGAAATCGTCCACGGCGATGCTCACGCCCATCGAGCGGATGTTTTCCAGCACCCGCATCACGGCCGCGGCATTGGGAACCAGGCCGGACTCAGTAATCTCGACCTCGAGCAGCCCGGGATCGACGCCGGTTTCCCGTATCACGTTCGAGAGTGTTTGCGAGAAGTCCGGATGCACGAGTTGACGCGGAGAGAGATTGATCGCGACTGACAGTTGCATACCGGTACGCCGCCAAGTCATCGCCTGGCGCGCGGCTTGCTCGACGACCCACATGCCGATGGGAATAATCGCGCCGGTGTCTTCCGCTATCGAAATAAAGTCTGCCGGCGGATGGATGAGATTGTTTGCATCGGTCCACCGGAGCAACGCTTCGGCGCCCGTAATGCGATTTGTCACCGCGTCGATGATTGGTTGATAATACAGGCTCAGACTGCTCGTTGCCAGCGCCGTCTGAAGCTGGTTCTGAATATGATGGCGCATCGCGGCGAGCTTGTGCATCTCGGGAGCGAAGAATGCATAGCGTTGGCCCGGCGCTTCCTTAGCCGCGTACATAGCCGTGTCGGCATTGCGGATAAGCACTTCCGGATCGGTGCCGTCTTGCGGGAAAATCGCCGCGCCGATGCTTGCAGTAACGGCAAATTCGTACGTGTCGACGGCGAACGGCATCGAAAGGCCTTGCACGACGCGGCGGCACGTGCGCTCGACGGTCGTGTTGCCCTCGACGTCGTTCAAGACCGCCACAAACTCATCACCGCCCCACCGCGCGACCAGCGTGTCGCCGGGAAGCAGCGAGCGCATGCGCATGGCAACTTCTTTGAGCAGCAAATCTCCGACGGAGTGCCCCAGCGAATCGTTGATGTCTTTGAAACGGTCCAGGTCCAAAAACAGCACGGCGCATCTGCGGTTCTCGAGGCGATGATGCCACAACGCATCGCGCAGCTGCTGCTGCAACAACGAGCGGTTGGGCAAACCCGTAAGCGGATCGTAGCGAGCCAGGTGCTCGAGCGAAATCTCGGCCTCTTTGCGCGGCGTGATGTCGATGATCGTCCCGATGCGGTGCGAAGGGCGGTTATGGTCGTCGAACTCCTGTTTGCCGCTCAGTTGCACCCAGCGGACGCTGCCGTCCGGCAGC
>DAISWS010000101.1:0-5876 GCA_036826275.1 Vulcanimicrobiaceae bacterium | reverse complement strand
CTAAACTGTCCGGCGATACCACAACTCGCAAATGCTTCTTCGACCATGCGCCGGTCATCCGGATGAATCGAACGTGCGAAGAGCTCCGGCATGGCTGCATGAGGCGTATCCAGCGGAAGCCCGAGTATGCGCATCATCTCGGCGGAGCACTGCGTTTCGCCGGTCGCTGCATTGTGCGTCCACTTTCCCAAATGCGTGATCGCGTGCGCCTCTTCAAGTTCGCTCGTGGCGCGCAACGCTTCGATCCGGCTGCGGATATCGCTTTGCCGGCTGCGGATGTGCATGTATGCGGGAATGAACGCGAGGCCGTACCCGGTCCCGAATATTCCAAGGGTCGCAATGTTGTGCGGTTCCCAAAAGATTCCGCGCGCCGCCGAATAGATCGCGAAGAACACGAGCCCGGATCCCATGGCGATCGCCAACGTGCTCGTACGAAAAAATGCGTTTTGAACCGCGATGATAACGAGCAACGCAGAGGCGATATACAAGTAATTGTCGCCGCTGTTCACCACGAGGACGTCGATGATAAACACCGTGACCATCACCTGCAGCAACTGCAGGCCGTCCGCATACTTTCGAAGACGGGGAAGCGCTAAGAGCAGCCCTGCGACGACCACGCTGACCGCGGTGCAGAGATACCGCAGCGGCATCGAATCCGGCGCGTGCGCGGATTCGAGAACGAAGTAGAATGCCGGAAGCAATATCGCGATGAAACCGCTGTAAAGCAGCGTCGTCGTATACGTATTGCGTTCCACCCATACGTCATAGACGTGGTCGCGAGCAAAGCGCACCCCCGCTTATTCGACGACGCAAGCGGGATTGCTACCGCGAGAAGTTCAGGATGGGCTCGCCGCGCGTGTTTTTCTCGTAAAAACTACGTAGGTATTTGGAACCATGCCAGCTATCGTACATGCAACTCTTCGAGCAACGTACGCACCGCCGCTTCCAACTGGGGATCTTCGGGTGAGCCGACGGGTCGCGTAGCGTACACGTCGACGGGCCGCGGATGCCGCTCCATGTTCTGTCCGTCGAGCGTCGTGACGCGCTCGAACGGCAGACGGAACGCCGAACCGTCGACCAAACGAATTGCGGACGTGTAAATGATCCACCCGGCCGTCGGTACGCCGACGACTTTACCCAGGTGCAGCGCGCGGTAGCCTTGCGTAAAATCTTCACCGTCCGAAAGCGTCTCTTCGTTCACCATGAGCACGGTCGGCTTTTCGAGCGCGCGCTGTCCGAGTTCCGTACGCGCAGAAACCTCCGGCATGTTGCGCGGATACATGCGCAAGTACGGGCGGCGTGCGAAAACGTCGATCGCGTATGCGTTCACGAATCCCCCTTCGTTCGAGCGAATGTCTACGACCACGCCGTCTTTATCGTAGTCGGTGACGTTCAGATCCGTGTAGAGATTGGCGAGCGCCTCCGCCGACATGTCGGGCATGTGGATGTAGCCCAGGCGTCCGCCGCTCGCGCGCAGCACGTACGCGCGGTTTGCCTGCACCCACGTCCGGTAGCGCAGTTCCATCGCGGTTGCATAATTGACCGGCTGCACCGGTACCTCGCGCGACGTCCCGTTCGCGCCAATGGTAAGCACGACGCGCTTACCGATCGTATTATCGAGCAGTTCGTCGAGATTCGTCTGTGTCGCGATGCGCGTGCCGTTCACCGCGAGGAGATTCTCGCCGGCATGAATCCGCCCGCTTACCGCAGAGGGTGACTGCGCAATCACGTTCGTGATGCGCAGCGTCCCCGTGCGCTCGTACGTTTCACGGTCAAAATCCAAGCCGAGCCGTCCGGTGGTACGCTTTGCCGGTGACGGCGGGTACACGTTGCTGTGCGAGCTATTCAACTCGCCCACCATCATCACCAGAATCCGGCGGAACTCGTCGGGCGTTTGCGCGGCCTCTATGCGTGGAAGATACGCTTCGCGCACCGCGCTCCAATTCACGCCGTTGGCGTGCGGATCGGCGTAGAAATCGCGAATTGCGCTCCACGCCTGCCGGAACGCTTCCACTTTGTCGCTGTTCCAGTCGTCGTCGAACTCCGCGCTCACGTGAAGCGCGCTTTCCTTGCCGCTATCCGCATCGACCGTGTGCAGCGCGCCGTCCTCATCCAAATAGTAGATCCGTTTGCCGTCGGATGACCATGCCGGCAGATTCTTCTCGCCGGGCGAATGGGTAAGCTGGTGCGCGACGCTCGCCTCGGTCGCCGTTTCCGTAAGCGGAAAGAGGTAGAGGTTCGTTTGACCGGCTGCCGACGCGCTCAGCAATAGCGTCTTGCCGTCGGGACTAATGCTTTCGGCATTGACGTCGACGCCGACCGGCAGCACTTGCAAGCGCTGCTCGATGTTCGCGAAGTCGATGGTAACTACCGGCGATTTTTTGGCTGACGTCTTTTCCTGCGCGTTCGTCTGGTGGACCGACGGCCCCGTCGGCGTGAAAAGTTGCTTGAACTTGGTCTCTTCAAATACCGGCGTGCGCGGCAGCAAATCGACGCGCGCAACTTGCCCCGGCTCCGTGCGCTGCGCGGTATCGAACAGCAAGAACTTGCCGTGCGGATCCCAGGATATCGTGTTGTCGAATACGTTTGCCAGGAACGAGATCGGACGCTGCTCCGGATGGTCCGGATCGATGACGTGCACGTTCGTGAAGCCCAGGGGTTCGGAGGCGAAGAATGCCAGCCAGCGTCCGTCGGGCGACCACTGCAGCGGACGGTCGGGATCGAATGGTTCCCACGGGAGCGACTGACGCGCCAGCGTGCGCACGCTCTTGTCTTTCACGGTGAGCAGACGGACTTCGCCGGTCACCTCGAATGCGATCTGTTCGTCCGCCGCACCTTCATGCGGGCGGTATTGCAGATAGCGCACATCGGCAGGCGTACTCGTGAGCCGCTCCGTGCGATCGTTGAGAAAATCGTACGTCTCGATGATGCCGTCGTGTCCATGCCCGGCGGCGAACGCCACCGTATTGCTGTCGGGAGACCACGTGAGCGCGCCGGTTGCGTAGCGTCCGCGCAATAGCACTTCCTGCGCGCTGCCGCCTTCCTTCGCGTCCGCCGCGAAAAGCCGGCCGTGCGTGATGAACGCAACTTTCTTGCCGTCCGGCGAGAGCGCGTAGGTGCTGAAATGATCGTGCGCGGTCACGTGCGTCGTTGCCGGCGCTTCGATTGCGCCCTCTAATCGCACGGGCAGTTGACGCACGCGTCCCGAGGACACGTCGTAGCGCCAAATGCCGAAGTTGCGCTCGAACACGATTGCGGAACCGTTGCGCGCGGTACTCGGCCAGTTCACGCGCCCGCTGCCGAAATGCGTGAGCGGACGGGCGGCGCCGCCCGGACGCTGCTCCCACAAATTCTGCGCGCCGCTGCGATCGGACATGAAGTAGAGCGCGCTGCCGTCGCGCGACCACATCGGCCACTCGTCCTTCGCATTCCCCGGCGTCACTTGCTCGTAGCGCCCGTCCGCCGTGCGCAGCCAGATCTGGCACTCGTCCAAATGGCTGTGCCCGACGCGCCACCACTGCGATCCGGCAAAGCCGCGCGCATCGAACGCCAGCGTTTCATCGCGCGGTGAGGGCGCAGCCAAATACACGTTCATGTATGGCTGCGCCACGATGCGCATGGGCGTGCCGCCCGAATCGCGCACCCGGTAGATGTCGTGCGCGCCGTAAATATTGCGACTGGAGTTGTCAAAATACACGTAGCGCCCGTCGGCGGACCAGCCGTCGAGTTGATCGTAGCCGTCGTCGTACGTCAGCCGCGAGACGGCGCCGTCCGAAAGGCGAAGCACGTAGATGTCGCCGTTGCCCGTTTTGGACGAAATGTAGGCCAGCTTCGTGCCGTCGGGCGAAAAGATCGGCCGCTCGTTCGTCGCGCCGTCCGCCACCAATAACCGCGCCGTTCCGCCGGTCGCGGAAACCGTCCACACATTTCCGCCTGAAACGAATGCAATCGTACGGCCATCGGTCGAGAGCGAGGGTTGGGCAAGCAAAGCGAGTGCAGCGGCAGCAAATATCATGCGTCAACTTTCGCTGTTCGGACCGCTAAACCACTCTGCGGTAGTGCGAACGCCTCGTACGCATGAGGCAGGTTGTGACGGGTACGCTTAGAGCATGAAACTCGCAACGATCGCATTGAGCGCGCTCTTCTTTTTACCCGTTACAATCGGCCAAGCCGCCGCAGCGCAAACGCAAACGCTGCGGGGTACTGTGGTCAATTATCTCTCCTCCGCAGGCATCGGCGGCGGCCTCGTCGCCAACAATCCGGACACCGGCGGCATCATGGTGAGTTCGAAGAATGCCGGCATCTACACGCACGGCTCGAGCCAGCTCGTTCAGCCGCTGGGCCTCAAAGCACATGGCACGCTGTACCTGCTCGACGTGAGCAGCAAGAATGGCAACGTCGTTTCGAAGCTCGCACGAGACCAAGGCAAGACGATATCGGTCAAGGGGCACACCGTCCAGCAGAATGGCGCGGCGGTTTTCGTCGTCAACTCAATAGGCTAGGGCGCTGCCTCCCCGGCGGCCTCGCTTATGCGCGCGGAGTAAACCACTCCGCGCGCTTTGTGGCGCTGAACTCGATGATCTCGTACTCGGTGATGCCTTCACGCACGAATGGATCGCCCGCGATAATGGCCTCGATTACGGAGCGCGGCGCATCGGCCGTTAGCGTAACGCCGCCGGTGCGCGGTACTTGCGGCCCGGACAAAATGAACAGTCCGCTTTTGTAATGCTGATCCATGAACGCGCGATGCTCGGGCAGTACGCGTTCGACTTCTTCGATCGGTTTGAGGTAGCGATTGAGGAGCAAGAACATTTATCTGCGCACAGGCCCTAACGCGCGAAGGTACTACTCGCCGCTTTGTGAGGCCGGCGGCACGACCACCGGACCCGCGGCAATGCCCGTGTCCGAGGTGATGTCCGGTGCTTTTCCGCCGTGCTCTTCAACCCAATGGCACGCGGCGAAATGGCCCGGTGCGTACTCGTTGAACGGCGGCACTTCCACTTTGCAGCGCTCGAATGCCACGGGGCAGCGCGTGTGAAAGCGGCAGCCTGACGGCGGATTCACCGGCGATGGAATATCGCCCGTGAGCACGATGCGCTTCTTGCGGCGCTCGGCGTGCGGATCCGGAATCGGAATCGCCGACAGCAGCGATTGGGTGTACGGATGCAGCGGATTGGCGTACAGGTCGTCGCGGTCCGCGAGTTCCATGATCTTGCCGACGTACATTACCGCGACGCGCGTAGAGATGTGCCGGACGACCGAAAGATCGTGCGCGATGAACAGATACGTCAGCCCGAGCTGCGCCTGCAAATCTTCAAGCAGGTTGATGACCTGCGCCTGAATCGATACGTCGAGCGCAGAAACGGGCTCGTCGCACACGATGAACTTCGGATTGACCGCGAGGGCGCGCGCGATGCCGATGCGCTGGCGCTGGCCGCCGGAAAACTCATGCGGATAGCGGTTCGCGTGATACGGCTGCAGGCCGACCAGGCGCAGCAGTTCTTGCACGCGGTCTTGTACGGCTTTGCCGCTCGCAAGATGATGAATCTTGAGCGGCTCGCCGACGATCTCCGAAACGGTCATGCGCGGGTTGAGCGATGCAAACGGATCTTGGAAGATGATCTGCATCTCTTTGCGCAGCCGCCGCAGTTCGGAGCGCGTGCAATTCAGAATATTCCGGCCGTCGAACCACACTTCGCCGCTCGTCGACTGCAATAAGCGCAGAATGACGCGGCCGATGGTGGTTTTGCCGGAGCCGGATTCGCCGACCAACCCCAGCGTTTCGCCAGGCGCGATCGAGAAGTCGACGCCGTCGACGGCTTTTACGTCGCCGACGTGGCGCGAGAGCAATCCGGAATGGATCGGAAAATACTTGT
>DAISWS010000100.1:3896-9835 GCA_036826275.1 Vulcanimicrobiaceae bacterium | reverse complement strand
GTACTATACGATCGATGCGGAAGGCTATCGCGCGCGCCGCGCTGATCAGCTCAAGAATCTGGCGCTGATGACGCTCGAACGCTGCATTCGCGAGAAGAAGCCGCAGAAACTCGAGCCGATGCTTCCCTCGGAACGCAAGATCGTGCATCTGGCGTTGACCGAGAATCCATACGTGCGCACCGAGTCGGAGGGTGTTGAGCCGGAGCGGCGCGTCGTCATCTTTCCTAAGTGATCGATACCGAAACGATTGCCGCAATCGCAACGCCGCCCGGCAGAGGCGCCATTGCGATTGTGCGTGTCAGCGGGCCGCAAGCGAGAACCCTCGCTTCGCGGCTCTTTCATTGCCGCGGCCCCTTGCGCGAACGCGTCGCAACGTACGGCACGATCCTCGACGAACGCGGCGATACGATCGACAAAGGGCTCGCGATCCTCTCGCGTGCGCCGCACAGCTACACCGGTGAAGACATGCTCGAGATGCACGTACACGGTTCGCCCGTCGTCGCAAAAGACGTGGTGCGTGCGCTGATCGCGTGCGGCGCGCGCTACGCAAGCGCGGGCGAATTTACGCGCCGCGCGTTTTTGAACGGCAAGCTCGACCTGCACGCCGCAAACGCGGTCGCGGATCTCATCGATGCGCAGACACGTTCGGCGGCACGCGCGGCGCTCGCGAACCTGGGCGGCGGACTGGCGAACGAGGTGCGCCGCATACGCGCGCGGCTGGCAGCGGTGCTCGAAGAACTCGCCGGCGCTATCGATTTTCCCGACGAAGTCGCGGAGCCGGACCGCGCCGCGCTCGCTGCTGAACTGCGGGCGATCGTCGACCACCTCCAGCGGCTGCAGCGTGATGGTGAAGCGGGGCGCCTGGTTCGCGAAGGCGTCGCCGTCGCGATCGTGGGGCCGCCGAACGCCGGCAAATCTTCACTGCTCAATGCGCTTCTGGGCGAAGAGCGCGCGCTCGTGTCGGAGATCCCCGGCACGACGCGCGATACGATCGAGGAGTCGATCGCGGTGCAAGGCGTGCATCTGCGCCTCATCGACACGGCGGGCATTCGCGAGCACGCCGATCGCTTGGAAGCAGCGGGCATCGAACGCACGCAACGCGCGCTGGCCGGCGCACGCGTGGCCCTGATCGTCTTGGACGGATCGCAACCGCTCGGTGCCGAGGCGCGCGCGCTGCTCGAACAGACGGCGCACCGCGCACGCGTCGTGTTTGCGAATAAAGCCGATGTGGGCACCATCGCCGCAGCCCAGCTCGACGGCGTGACGCACGTGCAAGGCAGTGTGCACGATCGCACGACGCTTGAACGTCTTCGCGCGGCGCTGGCGCATGCCGGCTGGGGCGGCGAGCTGCCGGATCTCGAGCGTCCGCATCTCGCGTCGTTACCCGAGTTCGACGCGGTCGCACAGGCGCTCGAAGCGCTGGACCACGCCATGCGCACCGTCGAGGGCGCGGATCCGATCGATCTCATAGCGCCCGAGTTGCAGCGCGCTTTTGGCGCGCTCGGTCAGCTTACCGGCGAGGGCGCCACGGAAGAGCTGCTGGCCGGAATCTTCGCGCGGTTCTGCATCGGCAAGTGACCGGACGTTTGCGCGGGTGATACGATAACGGCATGAAATGGTGTCAGGTTCGCGTCTTTATCGCGACGTGTCTGGGCGTGCTCGCCGGCCAGCTCGTCGCAAAGCTGCTGCATTTCACGCCCGGCTATGCCGTTTTACCGTTCGCCTTCATCGGCTGGCTGGGCGGCAACGCGCTCAACGCGTGGATTGCGGCGCGCAGCGCCCGCGCCTGCCAGCCGCTGTTTCCGCCCGATTCCCTGCGGGAGAACTAGCCTCCGCCGCCCGGTCCGCCGCAGCTGTAATCGAGTGTCATGCTGCAGGCCGTGACGTGCACGTGCTGCGCCGCGCCTCGGACGGTGATCGTCACTTGGCTGGGCGGAACGTCGCCGGAGGAATAGTGCAAGACGTGCGTGCCCGGTTTGACGCCGTCGAGACGGAAGCCGCCGTCCTCCCCGGTAACCGCATGCAGCGTCTTGGTGCCTTGGCGTAGGTCGACGTGCACGCCATGCAGGGGCTGGCCGGTGGTCTTGTCGGTAAACTGCCCAATGAGCAGCGTCAGAAGAAGTGCCGTAAAGCGCATTTCACGCACCTGTTAGAATAGAGCGTTGTGAAACACCCCCTTCGCCCGGACGACGCGGGCGTCATCATCGTCGGCGGCGGACACGCCGGCGTCGAGGCTGCGCTGGCCTCGGCGCGTCTTGGCGTTCCCACGCTGCTCGTGACCGGAGACCCTGAGCGCATCTGCACGTTGCCCTGCAATCCGTCCATCGGCGGCAGCGCCAAAGGCCAACTCGTGCGCGAGATCGACGCGCTCGGCGGCGAGATGGCGCGGATCATCGACAAGTGCTCGGTGCATTCGCGTTTCTTGAACGAATCGAAGGGGCCGGCCGTGCGCGCGTTGCGCGCGCAGGCCGATAAGCCTGCGTACGCGCGTCTGGCGATCGAAACGTTGCGCGCGCAGCCGCAGTTGCAGATCGTGCGCGGACTGGTCGAGTCGCTGATCGTTTCGGCCGACGCCGTACGCGGCGTTGTCTGCGCGGACGGATCGCGGTATTACGCGCAGCGCGTCGTGCTCGCAACGGGCACGTTTTTGGGCGGAAAAACGTTTCGCGGCGACGTCGTGCAAAGCGAAGGACGCTTCGGCGAAGCACCGGCAATCGGGCTCGCGCGCGCGTTGCGCGAACTGGGCTTTCCGACGCAGCGTTTGAAAACCGGCACGCCGCCGCGCATCGATCGCGCGAGCGTCAACGTCGCAGCGATGCAGGTGCAAGCGCCCAGCGCGGAGCCGCTGCCGTTTTCGTACCGCAGCGAGCGCGCATTTGCGGGTCCGCAGCTGCCGTGTTATCTCACCGAAACCAACGCGCGTACGCATGCGCTCGTGCGCGAGAATTTGCACCGCTCGCCGCTCTACGGTCTCGATCTGATCGAAGGCATCGGCCCGCGCTATTGTCCGTCGATCGAAGATAAAGTCGTGAAGTTCGCGCACAATCCGTCGCACCAAATTTTCATCGAACCGGAAGGCTGGAATGAACCGACGTGGTACGTCGGCGGTTTTTCCACGTCGTTACCGGCAGAAGTGCAAATCGAGATGTTGCGTACGCTGGCCGGTTTGGAAGACGTCGTCATGCTGCGCGCCGGTTACGCGGTCGAATACGATATGGTGCCGCCGACGCAATTGCGCGATACGCTGGAAACGCAACGCGTCACGGGCTTATATCACTGCGGACAAATCAACGGCACATCGGGCTATGAAGAAGCGGCCGCGCAGGGACTAGTGGCCGGCATCAATGCGGCCCGCGCGGCCAAGGGCCAGGATCCGCTGCGGCTGGCGCGTAGCGATGCATACGTCGGCGTGCTCATCGACGATCTGGTCACCAAAGGCGTGGACGAGCCATATCGCATGCTGACTTCGCGCGCCGAACACCGCATGATCCTGCGCCACGACAACGCCGATACGCGGCTCACGCCCATGGGGCGCGCGGCGGGTCTGGTCGGCGACGCAGATTGGACGGCGTTCGAGGAGCGTGCGGCCGCGTTGCGGCGTGGAATCGCGGCGGTCAAGTCCACGCGCATCGGCGTTCGGGTGATCGGAGACGAGGAATTCGAGGGCGGTGCGACGGTCGCCGACGCCCTACGCCGCCCGGGCCTGGACTTTTCGGCAGTTGCGCCCTTCATCGGCACCGTGGCGGCCGAGCTTGGCGAACGGATTGCCGTCGAGGTGAAGTACGAAGGGTACGTGCGCCGACAGCAGCTCGCCATCGAAAAAGCCGCCAAAAACGAGCACGCGCCGATTCCGGAAGGCTTCGCCTACGAGGGCATCGCTGCGCTCTCCCGTGAGGCACGGGAGAAACTCACCCGGCAGCAACCGCGCACGCTCGGCGCGGCCAGTCGCATCCCGGGGGTGACGCCCTCGGACGTGGCGATTTTGACGCTGTACGTTCACCGGCCGGCCGCGACGGCAGCCGGCTGATGCCGGAGCGGGACGTCCTCGAAACGCTGCTGCGGGGAGCGCAGATCGAGCCGTCGCTGGCCGTGCGGCTTGCCCAGTACGGCGCTCTGCTGCTGGAAACGAACCGCCGGTTCAACGTCAGCGGAGCGGGTACGCCCGAAGAACTGCTGGCGCATCTGCTCGACAGTTTGAGCATCGTTCCCTACGTGAGCGGACCGCTCGTCGACGTGGGCTCGGGAGGCGGCTTGCCGGCGATTCCGCTGGCGATCGCAACGGGCGTGCCAGTTACGCTCGTGGAGTCCACGACGAAAAAGGCCGCCTTTCTCGAGGCGGCGCTCGGCACGCTCGGGCTTGCCGGCCGCGTCGTTCCGCAGCGTGCGGAGCTGGCTGCGCGCGATGCCGACCTGCGCGAGCAGTTCGCATGCGCGACCGCCCGGGCCGTTGCGACCGCGCCCGCCGTATTGGAATTGACCGCGGCCTTTTTGCGCGTGGGTGGCAGAGCGGTGCTGCAGCGCGGCCGCTTGGACGGGCGCGAGCGTAATGCGCTCGCCGACGCCGCGCCGATATTGGCCATGGAGATCGAGGAAGATATTCCGCTCGATGGTGACCGGCGGATCGTGCTGGCGCGCAAGACCGGCGCCATCTCGACGCGGTTCCCGCGCCGTACGGGCGTCCCCGCGAAACGCCCGCTCTGCTTGCCTTAATGGGCTGTTACTTACTTGAACCAAATTCGATAGCAGAACCACGCCGCGCTCACAAGTAAAGGCTTGCCGCAGGGTACTTTAGTCCCCAACTTTACGGCAGAACTTATAGGCAAGACGATTGTGAACAGCGTATATGTCGCGAATGGCGCGAATGTCGCAAATTTTGCTCACATGTGCAATGTGCGGGACACGCGCCAAGAGGACCGGGCCGACCTTGCCGCCACGTTCCGACGGCGAACGGCAAGACCGACCCGGCCTAGCCCCGCCGCTCACCCGCCAACGCGGACGGTGGCGCTCTCAACCAAACACCGCGAAGGGTGCGTGGCCGGTCCCGAAGTTAGGACCACAAACCCTTCGCGGGCCCATTCACTGACCCTCCGCGAAGGACGATGCAAGAGCGAAAAAAGCCCACGGAATTAACGCCGTTCCAGAAGTTCGTCCACGCTATTGCGAACGTGTCGAAGAAGGAACTCGCCGACGTTCAGCAAGCCGACGCTGATAAATCGCGCGACGAGGCGAAGAAATGATCGGACCATCATCCATGCTTTGACGCAGCCGCAGGGAGGGCTGTGCAGCATGGATCAGCGCTACCAACGCCTCCTTTATTTTCGTCGCCTGAGCCGCAAAGAGAAGCGCGGCTTGGGCTATTATGAGCCTTGGCATAAGTTTGGCTCTTACCACAAGCCGCGCGAAGATCGCTATAAGAACATTAATCGCGCTTCGATCCGCGAGTGCTTACGCGGCAGTTAGACCATTGTACGTTAGGCGTTTGGAATCCGCGCCTTTCAGCGCAAGGGTGAAACGGCAGCCGTCTTTTTCCTCGCGGTTATTGAAGCGAAAAACCTGTTCGTCCAAATAACGATCTAAGTGTTTGGGACGCGGGCAAATGTACGTGCCTTTAATTGTACGCTTGAGAACGCTCCAAAAGCACTCGATGTTATTCGTGTACACATCTCCGCGCACGTATTCAACTGCGTGATCAATTACGCGATGAACATAGCGGTATTTCTCTGCCTGATAGGCTTTCCAGCCATCGGTGTACAGAGTAGAACCAGATTCAACGTTATCGCGTAAACGGCTATGCAGGGTAAGCATTTTCGTGTTGGGGACAACCATTGCGCGAACGTCGCCTTTGCGCTGAACCATACCGAAAACAACAGTGCGGTGACGCTTTGAGCCTTGGCGACCTTTTGCGAGATTCGTGTTGGTGCGGAGCGTTTGACCGACGA
>DAISWS010000100.1:0-3867 GCA_036826275.1 Vulcanimicrobiaceae bacterium | reverse complement strand
TACTTCGCCCGAGAGCTTCGCGAAAGATTTGCAGCGCATGGCATGGCGCAGGCGGTGCAGCATGAACCACGCGGTTTTCTGCGTCACGCCCAACGCTCGGCCAATCTCGCAGGATGACACGCCGTTACGGCAGTTCGAGAGCATCCACATGGCTGGTAGCCACTTGTCGAAGCCAATGGGCGAGTCCTCAAAAACCGTATTCACCTTGGCGGTGAATTGCCGTCCGCACTCACGGCAGCGCCATGCGTTGCGGGTGCTGATCTTGGCTACATCGGCCGATCCGCAGCTCATCCGGGGGCAGGCGATCCCGTTCGGCCAGCGCAGGGTCACAAAGAAATCGTGGGCGACCTGCGGATTTGCAAATCGTGCGACAGCTTCGAGGAGGGTGCGTGGCTCATCCATACCCTCATACTAGGGAACCCCTGTGCCAGCACCCCGGCACGTTTGCGTCAAGTAAGTAATAGCCCCTTAATGTTTCACGAGGAACCCGTTCGTCGTGAAACGTTAAGGCCGGGCCGCCAGTAGGAACGCATCGAGTACCCGGTCGCCGAGCGGCAAGCCCGGCTCCATCTCCTCCGGATGCCACTGGACGGCGAGAGTAAATACACCCCGCTGTTTCGGCTCGAACGCCTCGACCACGTCGTCGCGGCTGCAGGCGGTGGTACGAAAGCCGTCCGCCAGGCGGTCAACGGCTTGATGATGCGAGCTGTTGACCAGGCCGCCGAGCGCGCGAACCGACTCGTGCAGCAGCGAATCGGGCCGGATGGAGACATCGTGCAGGCGCCATGCAGCGCTCTCGCGCCGATGCACGGCATTGCGGGTGCCGAGATCCGGGACGAGCGTTCCGCCATGGAAGACGTTGAGCAGCTGCGCGCCGCGGCACACCGCAAGCGTCGGGAGCGGCCGTTCGCGCAGCCGCTCGAGCATCGCCCACTCGACATCGTCGCGTTCGGGCTCGCACCGGCATTCGGCCGCAGCGTCGGCGCGGCCGTATCGATGCGGCTCCACGTCGGCTCCGCCGGTCAGCACAAATCCATCGACCGAATCGAGTGCCTCCATCTTGGACGGCCCGACGCGCCGGGCGATCCAGACAATCTCGATCGATAGGCCCAACTCCGCCGCACGCCGCGTCAGCGCGCGCGGGTATTCGTCGTAGTCGGAGTCGCCGTAGAAACTCATGCCTATGCGCATGCGTGCCCATTCAAAAAGTCATAGCACGCGGCTTTGCCCACATAAAGCCGGTTGCCCAGAAATCAGCCGAGTTGCCCATAAATTGAGGCTTCCACATCTAGTGACGAGACACCAGCGCGTGATAGAAAGGCGAAAAGGAAACCTAATCGACGCGGCCGGCGATCGCGATTCGTTCAAGCATCTCGGCCAACTCGTCAAGGAGCTTTCCGCGGCCTCTTTCACCAGCGATCATTGTTAGGATTGTGTAGGTGCGCGGAAGGACGCGGGCCGGAAACGTAACCCGATTGTCCTTTTGGCCTTGCGATCCGCTTGCCTGAGCCATGGGGTTAATGTTGTATCACACCGCGAAGGCGCACGCCAAGACGGAACATTTGTTTGCGCTACAGGTAGTGGTCGGCATCGATTCGGATACTATTCCTTGGCATTGGTCTGTGATACAATATTAAGGAAATCGCTTGGCGCAGGTTTAACGCAACTTACCGGGAGGGGACAGGGTCTAAGCAATCCCCAGGGCGAAATCGCATCGCCTGACAAGGGTGCAGATCCACGATGACGAGTATGCTTAATTATCATCCAACCGTTGCGGGAGGCGATCCGCCGAAGACGCTTCATGGCGTGTTCAACAGCGCGGTCGCTGACTTAGGTGTCGTGTGCACGGGAGCGGCGGATGGCTGCCTGTATTTTGAGCGTACCGCCCTATCAGCGCACAAAGACCGGGACGCGTTAGCGGGCGAAATCATTAAAAGGCTTTCGGAAAACGGAGATGTGGCGAATTGGGTGCGGCGCCAGCACATAACCAAAATAGCCATCAAATAGCGGGTTGAGTCTTCGCCTCGGGTGGCTCTGGATGGCATTTGCTTTAGCAATAGCCATCTTTTTGCTTACCGGCGTTGGTTACTGGCTGGGTCATTCCAATATCTCGGGGACAGAGTGCATCTATGGTTACCCGGGATGCTCAACGGCTGCCGCTACCTGGGCGCTGGCGATATTTGCGCTCTTTTCCTTCGCAGCGGCTGCCGAAGCAGTGATGTGGACAAGCAGCCTCTTCAACATCGAAGTTGACCCCCGCATGGGACAAGCAGAATGCACCAAGCGCGGAAGTGGGCATCCACCGAACCTTGAGGTCTTTGTCCTGGATGACCAGGTGTTGATCGGCAAGAGACCGATCGGCTACAACCCGACAACGGTTCGACGTGAGTACTTCGTGCATCACGTCGGTTTCACGAACCTCGGCCGAACCGCGCTCGTAGATGTAACGGTCAATATGCATCTGGACAACGACAGCAAAGGCGTAGAGATCGGCCTTGGCAATATCGTTCGTGACGCGGAAACGCACGTCGTAATATACGTCTCCCGGGAATACAAGGTGCAAGATCCAGAGGTTTGCTGGGGCAATGCTTGTCAGTTGGGCGAAGCCATAGACTTCTATCCGGGCAGCCCAGTCGTTTCGGAAGCGGTTTACGGCATCCCCGACCAGCCAACGCTTCCGATCGCCGACCTCTATGGAGACAAGAAATGACCTCTTGTCGAGGTCCAAGTGGCGCCGCTCATGCGGCGGTAGTTGCCAACGGCGATCTGTCACCCTGAACCGCATGTAGCAGCACGCAGAGATTGTGGCAAAGCGCCTTGCAAAGCACTTCATTGCGTTGCGCGTTCGCAGTCTTTGAGCGCACAAATGCGCCAAATTTCGCCTTCATCATTGAAAACGCGGTTTCGACATTTGATCGCTTGTGATAGCGTGCATAGAACTCTTCCGGATGCTCGGTAAAATGCTTGTAGAGACGCATCCACAACGGCGAGCCGTAGCCGGTCATATTTGACCGAAATGGAATGAACGGATACGCGCCCAGGTCATCTATCTCTGTGACGATCTCGTGGCTCAAGTACGCCTTGTCAGCGCAGACCGCTTCGACGTTGAACTTGCGGCTCGTTGCACGGAGCAGCGGGACGAACGTTTTTGAGTCGTGAACGTTTTGCGGCGTTACCTCGATCGCGGTGATAATCTTCGTTCGAATGCCGACCATAACGTGTGCTTTCACCCAGGCGCACTCCGAACGGACGCGGCCATACTTCGAATCGAACCACCTACCGTAGATTCGCGTAGCAAAGCACGTTGTATCGGCGGCAAACTCGCTTTCAATCGGGCGCATGGGAACCGCAGATGCCTCGATAAGTGCCTTTAGAATCGGCGAAATCGATGGATCCTCGAGTACAGTAAAAATGCTGTTGTAATGCGGTGCGCGAGAGATGAGATTCTTCGTAGCATATTCGCGCATATCAGTCATGGCGCGCCGCCCGGATGTTGTCGCGTAGACTTTCATAACCGCACAAAAGATTGCGTCCGAGAGCGGAATGCGCGGCCGGCCACGATGTTGGAATGGGCTTTTTATGCGGCTACAGAGGTCCGCAAGGGCCTCGGCTACGCGCTCCTGTTCGTGGACTTGAGCGGCGTTATAAGCGGGCCAATCCTGCGGATATGTGGTATCCTTAGCTGCCGTGGACATGTAGCTTACCCCTACTTGTTCACTCGTCGCCTGGGTGTTAGCGCACCCAGGCGGCTCCAAGTTCCTGGTTGTCAAAACCCCGAGAGAGCCCAGGTGAACCCTCTCGGGGCTTGGTAGAGCGGCTAGGCCGCTAATAATCCGATGTCGTGCATCGGTAATATCACCTCCGACT
>DAISWS010000099.1:703-9867 GCA_036826275.1 Vulcanimicrobiaceae bacterium | reverse complement strand
TGACGGACTGCGTTCTCTGGGACGGCGTGATAGTGGGCGCCGGCTCGGTCGTCGATGAGTCGATCGTCGCCAGCGGCGTCCGGATAGGCGAGAAGGCGGTCGTCAGCCGGGGGAGCGTCATCGGCCACGATGCCGTCATCGAGCCCGGAACGGTGCTCCCGGAAGGCGCTCGCATCGGCCCCACCGCGCCAATCGGCGCCGCGAAATAAGCAGGCGCCTGCAACTCTCGCGGCCCTTCGCAGGTTTATCCTTTTAGGCCGAACGGGTATAAACACCGCGTCCGTCGCCAGGGGGGTAACCGCCAGCTTTGCCCCACCTGTTTGAGTAAGTTTCCCTCCGAGCTGGCCAGTAAGGGAGATCTTGGTGATAGGTAGACCGTCAGACACGCTCGCCGTGGTCTGTGTTCCGCGCACCCTGTTCATGGGTTCGTTCCCCCCGCGGGAATGCGGAATTGCAACCTTTACGAAGGATGTCGTCGATTCATTCGACCGCGCCTTTGCGACAAGCAGTGAGATCATCGCGATCGACGAGCCGGGCGGTGACGTCCGCACGTACGGTCCCGAGGTCGTGGCGCGCCTGCGGCAAGATTCGCGCGAGTCGTATACCGACATCGCCGCCATCGTCAATGCGCACCCCGCCGCCGTTTTGAACATCCAACACGAGTATGGTTTGTTCGGCGGAGAGCGCGGCGAGTGGCTCATCGATCTGCTCCGGGCAAGCGAGAAGCCGGTCGTTCTAACGCTGCACACCGTTTTGCCGGAACCCGATGAGGTGATGCTGCGCGTAACGCGCGAGCTGTGCCGCTATGCGAGCAGCGTGATCGTGCTCTCCGAAACGGGGCGCGATTTGCTGAACCGCGTGTATCGCATCGATGCCGCGCGCGTGCGCGTCATTCATCACGGCGTGCCGGACGTTACGTTCCGCGACACGGGCCCGTTCAAAGCCTCGTTCGGCATCGGCGAACGCATGGTGATCTCGACCTTCGGCCTCATCAACCGCGGCAAAGGTCTGGAGTACGCCATCGAAGCGATGCGCGACGTCGTCAAACGCCATCCGGAAGCGCTGTATTTGATTCTGGGCGAGACGCATCCGGTCGTACGCCGGCAAGAAGGCGAGTCGTACCGCGAATCACTGCAGCAGATGGTGCGCGCATCCGGCTTGCAGCACAACGTTCAGCTGATCGACAAGTATTTGGATTTCGACGAACTGGTCAGCTATCTGGAAGCAACGGATATCTATCTCACGCCGTACCTGAACCCGACGCAGATCGTCAGCGGCACCCTCGCCTACGCGGTGGGCTGCGGCAAGGCGATCGTGTCGACGCCGTACCTGTACGCCCAGGAAGTGCTCGCGAACCATCGCGGCTTCTTGTGCAACTTCCGCGATGCCAAATCGATCGCGCAGCTGGTCAACGGACTGCTCGACGATCCGGCTTTACGGCGCGCCACGGAGCGCCGCGCGTACCGGTTCGGACGCCAGATGACTTGGCCGCACGTCGCGGCCGAATACGGCAAGCTGTTTGCGGAACTGGCGCCGCAGGAACTGGAGCTCATCCATTCTGCCTGAACTTACACATCTGATCACGCTGACCGACGACGTCGGCGTGATTCAGCATGCCGTCGAGGACATTCCCAACCGCTCGACCGGATACTGCACGGACGACGTGTCCCGCGCGTTCATGGTCGTGCTCGCGAAACTCGACATCGATCCGGCGGATGCGATGGCACAGCGCATGGCTGCGGTGTATCTGGCGTTCCTGCACGATGCGCAGATCGACGACGGCCGCTTCCACAACTTCATGAGCTATGAACGCACGTGGCTCGATGCGGTCGGTACGCACGATTCGATCGGACGCGCGCTTTGGTCGCTGGGCTACGGCATGCGCTTTGCGCAGCGCGGCGCGTGGCGCCGCGTGTCGAAAAAGCTCTTCGACAAAGGGTTGCAGTCGCTAGACTGGCTGCAATGGCCGCGTGCGCAGGCATATGCCGCGATCGGCCTCTCGCATGCGTGCGAATCGAGCGTGGCGGACGGGCAGATTCCGCAATACCGCGCGCTCTTGCGCACGCTTGCCGATCAGCTGAAAGAACGCTATCTGGAAGCGCACGCCGCCGATTGGCAGTGGTTCGAAAATCTGATGACCTACGACAACGCGCGCTTGCCGGAGGCGGTCATGCGGGCCGGCATGACGCTGCGCGACGACGAGCTCGTGGCCATCGGCTTGCGTACGTTCGAGTTCTACACGAGCGTCACCATTGAGAACGGCGTGTACGTGCCCATCGGTAACGAGGGTTGGTATCACCGCGGCGGAACGCGGCCGCGCTATTGCCAGCAGCCGCTCGAAGCCGTGTCCCTCATCGATGCCGCGCTCGTGGCATTTGAAGCGACCGGCGATCCGGCGTTCAACGCCACGGCGCAAATCGGCCTGGATTGGTATCACGGACGCAACTCGCGCGGCATCGTCATGGCCCGCAACGGCGGTTGCCTGGACGGCTTGAACGAGAGTTCGGTCAACATGAACATGGGCGCGGAGTCCACGCTTGCGTATTTGGCCGGAGCGTACGCCCTGGCGGCGCGTCCGGCAACAGCCCTCACCATTGCGCGCTAGCGCATTGGTTCCGACAAAAATCGCTCCCTTCGACGCATCATTGCCGCGTTTTGAAGCGTAGGGGGCGATTTTCGCATTTATGTCGAAGACACGCGGGATGATCTTGGAGACCGAAGCCCTCAATGACGTACAAGCTGCAGCGGTTCGCCACGCGAACGGCCCCTGCCTGATTTTCGCAGGTGCGGGAAGCGGCAAGACGCGCGTGCTCACGCACCGCATCGCGTATTTGCTCGGCGAGCTCGACGTCGCGCCGGATCGTATTCTGGCCGTGACCTTTACCAACAAAGCCGCCGGAGAAATGAAAAGCCGCCTCGAGCGGATGGTGGGCGCGCAGGCGCGCGATTTGTGGGTCGGCACGTTCCACTCCATGTGCGTGCGGATGCTGCGCCGCGACGGCGTCAAGGACGGCATCTCTTCCAATTTTGCCATCATCGACGATGCCGATCAGCGCTCGCTCGTGAAAGACATTATCGCCGACCTCGATTACGACGAGCGGCAACTCACGCCCGGCGCCTGCATGTCGGAGATCAGCAAAGCCAAGAACGCGCTGATTTGGCCGGAACAATACCACGAGAAGAACACGTCGTTCCTCGGCGAGCGGTTCGGCAACGTGTACGCGGAGTATCAGCGGCGCCTGTCGGAATCGAACAGCCTTGATTTCGACGATCTGATCGTGCGCACGATTCACCTGTTCGAAAACGACGAAGCGACGCGCACGAAATGGCAGAAGAAGTTTCAGTACATCCTGGTCGACGAGTATCAGGACGTCAACTTCGCGCAGTACCGGCTCATCGCGCTGCTCGGCGAGCGGCACAAGAACGTCACGGTCGTCGGCGACGACGATCAATCGATCTATTCGTGGCGCGGCAGCGACTACCGCATGATCCTGCGCTTCGAGCAAGATTTTCCGGGCGCGAAGGTGTTCACGCTGGAAGAGAATTACCGCAGTACGCAGACGATTCTGGATGCGGCGAATGCTTTGGTTGCCAACAACAAGCACCGCCAAACCAAGAAACTCTTCACCAGCCGCGCGGAAGGTGAGAAGATCACCGCGTTCGGCGCGGACACCGAACGTTCCGAGGCCCGGTACGTCGTCGAAAAAATCAAGGAACTCGTGCGTGAAGGCTCCGCCTATCGCGATTTCCTGATCCTGTACCGCACCAACGCGCAATCCCGCGTCTTCGAAGAAGCGCTCATTGCCGAAGGCATTCCGTACCGCGTCGTCGGCGGCGTCGGCTTCTACGCGCGCACGGAAATCAAAGACATCATCGCCTACCTGCGCTACGTCGAAAACCCGGCGGATGCGCTGGCGTTCAAGCGCATCGTGAACGTGCCGCGCCGCAGCATCGGACAGCAGACCCTGGCGAGCCTCGTCACGGCGGCGACGCAAGCCAAGATGTCCGTCGGCGAAGCGATTTTCGATAAGGAACTGCTCAAGCGCGCCGTCCCGAAGAAGACGAAGGAACTCGAGCGCTTTGCCGAGCTCATCGAGACGCTTCGCGAACGCGCCAAACAGTATTCGATTGCGGATCTGCTGGTCGCGGTCATGGAAGAATCCGGCTACGTGCGCGAACTGCGCAACGAAGACACGGCCGACTCACGCACGCGCCTGGAGAACCTGCAAGAACTCGTCGGCGTCGCGCGCGAGTACGAGCAGAACGAACCGGACGCCACGCTCTCGTCGTTCCTTGCGAACATCGCGCTCATCAGCGATCTAGACACGCTCGATCCGGAGTCGTCGTACGTGACGCTGATGACGCTGCACGGTGCGAAGGGCCTGGAATTCCCGAACGTCTTTTTGACCGGGTTGGAAGAAGGCGTCTTCCCGCACTCGCGCGCGCTCGTCGACATGACCGAGCTCGAGGAAGAGCGGCGCCTTGCGTACGTCGGCGTGACGCGCGCCATGGATCGCCTCTACCTCTCGTATGCGGAGCGGCGCACGCTGTTCGGCAACACGTTCGCGCATCCGAAATCGCGCTTCTTGGAAGAGATGCCCGAAGTCGAGATGCTCGGCGGCGTGGTGCTTCCGCGTCCCGCGGGCGGACGCTGGCGCGAAGTGTCGATCCACGAAACGGCCGGCGCGGGCGTGGCCATGAATTTGAAAAAAGGCGATCGCGTTCGCCATCCCAAGTGGGGCGAGGGGACCATCGGTGACGTGGTCGGCGCCGGCGGCGATGGCCTCGTGACGATCGACTTTCCGAACGTCGGGCAGAAGATGGTCATGCTCAAGTATGCTCCTTTAGAAAAAGTGTAACTCGTGCGCGTCGCCGTGTCCGGCGCGCTGGGACAGATGGGGCGGCTTGCGCGTGAGACGATCGAGTCTACGCCCAGTCTCGAGTATGCCGGCGGCTTCGCGCGTACGCGCGTTCCGGAAGAACAGGTTGACGACGATCTCGGGCGTCTGCTGCGCGAGCGCAAGCCGGACGTGCTGCTTGATTTCACGCCGCGCCCCACGACCCAGGATACCGCACGCGTAGCGCTCGAGCACGGCGTCGTTCCCGTCATCGGTTCCAGCGAATGGAACGACCAAGAACGTGAAGAGCTCGCTGCGCTCTGCGACGCCGTTTCGGGCGGCGCGCTCATCGTCCCGAATTTTGCGATCGGTGCCGTCCTGATGATGCGCTTCGCGCAGCACGCTGCGCGGTTTTTCCCGACCATCGAGATCGTCGAGATGCACCGGGCGGAAAAGCGCGACAAGCCGAGCGGCACGGCGAAAGCCACGGCCGAGCGCATCAAGCGCGGCGGCGGTCCGGCGGACGTGCCGATTCACAGCGTGCGTCTCCAGGGGTTGCTCGCGCACCAGGAAGTACTCTTCGGGAGCGCCGGCGAGCTGCTGACGATCCGTCACGACTCGCTCTCGCGCGAATCGTTCGCGGCTGGTATAGTGTTTGCAATTCGACATGCAAGCGCCCTGAAGGGGCTTCACATCGGCTTGGGTTCGATCATCGCATGAAAGTGGCAGTAGTCGGCGCGACGGGCGTCGTCGGTGAGACGATTCTTCGCGTTTTGCAAGAGCGGCGCGTTCCCATGGATTCGCTCGGCCTCTTCGCCTCGCGCACGCGCGGCGACGTTCGTGAAACGACGCCCGAAGCGCTCGGCGAATACGACGCGGTCTTTTTCGCGAGCTCCGAGGATGCGAGCGAGAAATATGCGCCGCCGCTGCTGGAACGCGGGGCGGTCGTCATCGACAACAGTTCGACGTACCGCATGCGCGAGGGCGTGCCGCTCATCGTGCCCGAGGTCAACGCGCACGCGCTGCGCGACGGACACCGGCTGTTTCCGGTCGGCAATTGCACGGCCATCATTCTGTGCGTTGCACTCGCGCCGGTGCGCGATGCGGCGGGGCTTACGTCGGTGCAGGTAGCGACGTATCAAGCGATCAGCGGCGCGGGCCGCGCTGCGCTGGAGGCGTTCGACAGCGGTGAAGGCGATTTTGTCCGTAACGCCGTGCCGCACATCGGCGGCGAGGGCGCTGGCGGGTACACGGGTGAAGAGCTCAAAGTCGCGGCCGAGACGTGCAAGATTTTAGAACTGCCCGATTTGCCGGTCCATGCAACGTGCGTTCGCGTTCCGGTGCGTACGGCGCATTCGGAGGCGGTGTTCTTCCGCACGGAGCGCCGGACGAGCGTGCACGAACTCGCGAGTGCCTTCGAGCGCGCGCTGGGCGTCGTCTTTCACGCCGAGGGGGTCGTAACGCCGCGCGAGGTCGAAGGCACGGACCTGGTACACGTTGCGCGCGTCCGCGCGTGTGACGACGACGGGCGCTCGTTCGCGATGTGGATTGTCGGCGACCAACTGCGTAAGGGCGCCGCGACCAACGGCGTACAGATCCTCGAGCTGCTGCTGCAGCGCGGTTCCGTATGACGAGCGTCGTTCTCAAGTTCGGCGGCACCTCGGTTGCCACGCCGGAATTGCGCGAGATCGCAATTCTGCGGCTGCGCGAAGAGATCGAACGCGGCTGCATGCCGGTGGCGGTCGTTTCCGCGATGGGACGCGTGCCCGAACCGTACGCGACCGATACGCTGCTCTCGCTCGTCGGCGGCCGCGCCGGAACGCGCAACAGCGACGTGCTGCTCGCGTGCGGCGAACTGATCTCGGCGGCGGTGTTTGCGGATGCGCTCGAACAGCGGGGGCTTCGCGCGGTAGCGCTCAGCGGCGCCCAAGCCGGCATCATCACGACCGGTGCGCACGGCGATGCGAAGATCGTTCGCGTGGAACCCGGACGCGTGCGCGAGATACTCGCCGAAGGCGCGATTCCCGTCATCGCGGGATTCCAAGGCATCACCGAAGACGGTGACACGACAACGCTCGGCCGCGGGGGCACCGATCTCACGGCAATAGCCGTCGGTCATGCGTTGGATTCCGAGCGCGTCGACATTTACACGGACGTTTCCGGTGCGATGACCGGCGATCCGCGCCGCATCGAAGGTGCGCACACGATCGAACGCGCCAGTTTGGAAGAGATGACCGAACTTGCCGAGCACGGCGCGAAGGTCATGCATCACAAGGCCGCCGATTTGGCGCAACGCACCAACACGCCGTATTCGATCAAAGGACTGCGTACCGGGAAGGGCACGCTCGTCGACGAGGGCGTCGAGCACGAAAAGCCGGTTACCGGCGTGACGGCGTCCGGACGCGTCACCTGGATTCGCGTCATTCGCGGCGATATCGAGGATCAAAAACGGCGCATGGCCGTCGAACTGCAAATGTTCCAGCGCATCGCCGACGCCGCCATTTCCATCGACCAGGTCACGATCAATCAGGCCGGCGCCATGTTCGTCGTCGAAGGCGATCGCGGCAGCGAAATCCGTCAACTGCTTGGTGATTTGAATTTGGCCGTGCGCGTCCGCGAAGGATGCTCGAAGCTTTCCGTCGTCGGCG
Source organism: Vulcanimicrobiaceae bacterium (assembly GCA_036826275.1). GTDB lineage: Bacteria > Vulcanimicrobiota > Vulcanimicrobiia > Vulcanimicrobiales > Vulcanimicrobiaceae > DATGJX01. Next base: position 2,381 of record DAISWS010000099.1, on the reverse strand, counting down.
CGGCGATGCGATACACGCCCGGCGTCATCCATCGCATCGTGCAGGCGCTTTCCGAAGTAAACGTCGAGATCATTCACTGCACCGACAGCAACATCACCGTGTCGATCCTCGTTCCGTCCGACGACGCCCACCGCGCCGAGCAGGCTGTCCACGACAAGTTCCATCTCGAGGAGACGCGCCTCGAGGGAAGGGTGAACGCATGAAGTTGGGTAGTATCGTCACCGCAATGATCACGCCGTTCGAGCAGAGCGGCGGCGTACATACGCGCGAAGCCGCGCGCATCGCATCGTTTCTCGTCGAGCGCGGCAACGACGGACTGGTCGTCGCGGGCTCGACCGGCGAGGGGCAGACGCTCTCACGCGAAGAGCGTTCTGCGCTGTTCGCGGCGGTGAAACAAGCCGTCGGCGGGCGTGCCGCGATGATCGCAAATGCCGGAAGCAACGATACGCGTGACTCCGTCACCTCGGTACAGGATGCCGAACGCGCCGGCGCCGATGCAATTCTGGCGGTCGTGCCGTATTACAACAAACCCACGCAGCGCGGCATGTTCGCGCACTTTTCCGCCATCGCACAAGCGACGGCGTTGCCCGTGATCGTGTACAACATCCCCGGGCGCACGGGTGCGAATATGCTTCCGGAAACGCTGCTCGGTCTCGCCGATGCGCACGCGAATGTCGCGGGCGTGAAAGAATCGAGCGGCGATCTCATGCAGATTGGTACCATCCTGGCGCAGCGCAAGCCCGGTTTCATCGTGTACAGCGGCGACGACCACCTCTTCCTGCCCTGTCTTGCGCTGGGCGCAGACGGCGTCGTCGGCGTTGCATCGCATCTGTGCTCTCCGCAGTACCGCGCGATGTTCGACGCGTATCACTCGGGCAACGTCGCTGAAGCGGTGCGCATTCACGCCTCGCTGCTGCCGCTCATTCAGGCGCTTTTCGCAACCACCAACCCCATCGCGGTGAAATGGGCAATGCGCGAGCTCGGCTTCCAGACGGGCGAATGCCGTTTGCCGCTGGATACGATTCCGGACGCGGTAGCGCAGCGGCTGCGGCCGCTTCTCGAAGTCTACCGGGAACCCGCGCTGTCTTGAACCACGTCACCATTTTGGGTTGCCGGCTCGATGCGCTCGACGCCGATGAAGCAACCGGCGCGATCGTGCGCTTCGCGCGTGAAGGCGCCGCCGCGCAGGTCGTCACGCTCGGGACGGAGATGGTCGTGCATGCGCAGCGCGATGCGCGTTATCGCAGCGTCGTGAACGCGTGCGCGCTTTCATTATGCGACACGGTGGGTTTGCTCGCGGTCGCGCGTTCGCGCGGCGTGCCGTTACGCGATCGCGTGACGGGCGTCGAACTCATCGAACATCTGTGTGCACGCGCCGCCATAGAGAATATCCCGGTATTTTTGTTCGGTGCCGCTCCGGGCGTTGCGGACCGTGCGGCCGCGGAACTGCAGCGGCGCTACCCCGGCTTGCGAATCGCCGGAACGCGAAACGGCTATTTTCGAGATGACGAGTCACCGCAGATCGTACAAGAAATCCGCGCGAGTGGGGCGCAGCTGCTGTTTGCTGGATTGGGATTTCCCAAACAAGAGTATTGGCTCGCGCAGTATTTGCCCCAGACCGGCTGCGGCGCAGGCATCGGCGTCGGCCGTCCTGCTCGTCTCGGCCTACACCTACGCG
>DAISWS010000099.1:0-693 GCA_036826275.1 Vulcanimicrobiaceae bacterium | reverse complement strand
GCGGTTTGGTCTTGTTGTTGTGCATCCACTGTATAATCCTCCATGGAGAGAAATAATAGCGCAAGAATGGTGAATGGTAGTACAAGCAATGAAGATCGAAGCAATCGACACCAAGGCGTACCGCATTCCGCTGTCGAAGCCCTGGGGCGACCAGACGCACCGCGTCAGATCTCTAGAGCTCATCGTCACCGACGTCATCGCCGCCCGGAGCATGCCCAACATCGGCGTCGGCGGCTCGTTCGACGTGCTCAGCGGCAGCGTGCAGCGCGCCCCCGAGCGCTGGCGCAAGCTCGGCCTGGAATGGCTGTACCGGCTGGTGACGGAGCCGCACCGCTGGCGCCGCCAGCTCGCATTACCGCAGTTCGTACTGCTCGTCGCAGGCGAAAGCGTGCGTTCGCGCTTTGGAAAGGGAAAAGTGTAAGGCATGAAGGCGATGATCCTTGCGGGCGGGCTTAGTACGCGGTTGTATCCGCTTACCAAGCAGGTGCCAAAGCCGCTCGTTCCGGTTGCGGGTGAACCCAATGCGGTGCATTTGATCCGCTATTTGAAGTCGTACGGCATCGAACAGATCGCGATCAACGTGCACTATCTTGCCGATATGATCGTCGACGTGCTCGGTGACGGATCGGCATACGGCGTGCAACTCGAGTATCTGCACGAAGACGTGCTGCTGGGAAGCGCAGGCGCGGTCGA
>DAISWS010000098.1:3114-9990 GCA_036826275.1 Vulcanimicrobiaceae bacterium | reverse complement strand
CAGCCGGTTTGATTATCAGAGCATCGACCCAAAGCAACATCTCCTCTTCGTTGCGCACTTGGGCGATGGCACGGTCGATGTGATCGACCTGCGAAAAAACGATGTTCGCGCGGTTATTCCAAACATCAGTCAGGTGCATGGCGTCCTTGCCGTCCCGGAACTTGGCCGCGTGTACGCGACGGCCACGGGAACGAACGAACTTGCGGTCATCGACGCACACAGTCTGCGAGTGGTCGCGCGAGTAGAGGCGGGAGATTATCCGGATGGCATCGCGTATGCCGTTCCGGAGCGAAAGCTCTACATCTCCGACGAGACAGGCGGAACGGTCACGGCCATCGACGTCCGCACGAACCGGCGCGTCGCGACGATCGCTCTGGGCGGAGAAGCGGGAAATACGCAATTCGATCCGCGATCAAATCGCATTTTCGTCAACGCGCAGACGTCGGATCAGCTCATCGAGATCGATCCGCGCCGGGATCGTATTGTTGGACGCACGGCACTGTCGTATTGCAAGAATAACCATGGGCTGCTTGTCAATGCGCCGGCACGCACCGCCTACATCGCCTGCGACGAAAATGCGACGCTCCTGACGTACGATATGCGAACCCACAAGGTCACCGCAAAAAACAGCGTCGGAGATGAACCGGACGTTCTTGCGTACGACGCACGGAACAAGCGTCTCTACGTGGCGGCGGAAAGCGGCGTAGTTTCCGTCTTTGCCGCTGCCCCTGCCGGTACTCTCTCGAAGATCGGCATGGGGCTTCTTGCGCCGAACGCGCATAGCGTCGCAGTGGATCCGGCGACGGGATATTCGTATTTTCCGATTCAACGTCCGAGTCACCGCCCCGTCCTGAAAGTCTTCAAGGCCGGTACGGTTCAGCACTAACGAATGTGCACGCAATGAAGAAAGCCGGGTTGCATGGGAATCTTGCCGTTCTGCTTGCGGTGATTTTCCTGATCGCATGCGCCGAAGAACTGTGGATGCGTTTCGTTCCCAACTACGTTCGAGCGCTGGGCGGCTCGGTGTTCGCCGTGGCCGCATACGGAACGTTGAAAGATTTCCTCGATGCCGTTTACCAGTTTCCGGGCGGTGCGCTTACGGCTCGACTCGGGTACAAACGAGCGCTGGTTGCATTCAACGCCGTCGCAATATGCGGATACGTCGTTTTTGCCGTGGCGCATCACTGGTGGATTCTTCTTACTGCGTTGCCGCTGGTAATGGGCTGGCAGAGCTTTTCACTGCCGGCGACGTTTTCACTCATCGGCGATACACTGCCCAAAGGCCAACGTAGCATGGGGTTCGCCTACCAATCGATTATCCGGCGCATACCGATCGTCGTTGCGCCCATTGCGGGCGGCGCGATTATCACCGCGTGCGGGACGTTGCACGGTATGCGGCTGGCGATTGGGCTCGGCATCATCCTTGCGGTGATCGCACTCGCGGTGCAACTAACGCGGTATCGCGATACCGGCAACGCCATGCTCTCATTTCGCGAAATCATTACGGATGTCGTTGAATTGCATCCAAGGCTCAGACGGCTGCTCCTGTCCGATATCATTGTGCGGTTTGGGCAGGGTACCGCGGAGATATACATCGTCGTGTATGTGGTGCACGTACTCGGCATGACGTCTGCCGTGTTCGGCTTACTCGTCGGTTTGGCAATGGCGACGTCCCTGGTGGTCTACATTCCCGTGGCGCGAATCGCGGATGCGCGCGGAAGCGAAGTCTGGGTGTCGCTCACGTACGGATTCTTTGCCGCGTTTCCGCTCGTGTTGGGTTTCGCATCAACGGTGTGGGTGGCGGTGCTTGCGTTCGTCCTGATGGGATTGCGCGAGATCGGCGAGCCGCCGCGTAAGGCGATGATCGTCGAGCTTGCGCGCGCGGGACGGCGCAGCGTGGACGTCGGATCGTATTATCTCGTCCGCGGACTGGCGGTCTTCCCGGCATCGCTGCTTGGCGGCTGGCTCTGGCGCATGACGCCGCGGGCGACATTTTGGGCTGCGGGCGCAATCGCGGCATGCGGACTCATCGTGTTCCAAATTCTTCTCGGACGGCAAGCCAAAGCGGCCGCAGCGTAATACCGTCTTTTCGGGAACAACGATTCTACCGTACGTAGAGGATTTGTTTATGGTACTTCAAGGCTTCGTCAAAGCTATCCAAGACCAGACGGTGCTCGACCAAATCGCAGATCCCGCCCAGCCCGCGTTGAAGCGGGTGTTCCGGCGCACGAGCGATCCGGAACGAATCCTCAAGAACGCACTAAGCGGTACCTGGCTCGGACATCCGCTTCATCCGATTATGAAAGACGTGCCGATAGGCGCCTGGACGATGGCGGCAATCTTCGATACCCTCGCGGGCGCCGATGCGGGCATGCAGCGCGCGGCTGACGTTTCCATCGTTACGGGAATTGCCGGGGCGCTTGCGTCCGCTATAACCGGTTTAGCCGACTGGTCCGACACGCAAGGACGCGCGCGGCGCATCGGCGTTGCACACGCAGCGTTGAACGTAACCGCTCTCGCACTGTACGCCTCCTCGCTCGCGGCGCGCCTCACGGGACGCCGGTCGCGTGGAATCGCGCTCGCGTATTGCGGATACGGGGTGATGGGGCTCGGCGCATACTTGGGCGGCCATCTCGTTTTCGGCGAGCAGATCGGCGTGAATCACGCAACGCAGAACGCGCTGCCCACCGACTTCATCGACGCGCTGCCCGATCGTGAACTCCTGGAAAATCAGCCGCGGCGCGTAGATTACCACGGCGTGCCGGTCGTACTGGTGCGTCAAGCGTCGCGCATTCACGCACTCTACGAGCGTTGCTCGCACATGGCTGGACCGCTTGCCGAAGGGCGGATCGAAGACGGCAGCATTCGCTGTCCTTGGCACGGGTCGCGTTTCGCGTTGGAAGACGGCCGTGTTTTGGAGGGGCCCGCAACGAACCCGCAACCCTGCTTCGACACCCGCGTTGTTGCGAACACCATACAGATTCGCGCGCGAGAGCGCGAATCACCATAACATCGTTTCAACGCGACATACGTCCCCTGTTTCGCCAAATAGACGTCGACCATATGCGCCCGATGGGCGTGATGCTGGACGACTACGGCTTCATGTCGCAGCGCGGCAACGCGCAAAAAGTTCTCGATAGCCTAAGCGGCAAAAAACAACCGCAGATGCCGCCGGACGGTGGATCGCCGGGGGCTGTCCGCCCTGAAATCGTGAGCGCTGCAGCCGTTGCCGGTTGCGGCCGCGAACGTATGTTCGACGGCTCATAGGTAGCGAGCTCTTCTTCCCGATTCACACCCGGCTTGCACACGCCGCCTCGCGGGGGTATAGTGGTGCAAAGTGGTGCTAAGTGGTGACCGAGGGAGGGAAGGTTGCACGCGGACCTGCCGCGCTTTACAGGCTATGTTGAGCACGCCCTTGACGAAAAGGGCCGCCTCATCGTGCCCGCACGGTTCCGCGAGCGGCTGGGTACCGGCTTCATCCTTACTATAGCCCCGCCCGACCAATGCCTGGCGCTCTACCCCCAGGCGGCCTGGACGGAGTTCTGCAACCGGCTCGAAGCGGCTCCCCGTAAGGACGACCACTACCGTCGGTTCGTCCGTCATCTCTTCGCCCACACGGATGAAGTCGCATGCGATGCACAAGGCCGGCTCCTCATTCCCGGGGCCGTGCGCGCGTATGCGGGCATCGAGCGGGACGTCGTCTCCATCGGCTCGTTCACGCGCGTCGAGATCTGGGCCAAGGAGCGCTATGCGGCGCATGCGGCTCCGGAAGGCGAGGTCGCGGACTTTATGGCGGACCTGGGGCTGTACTGATGCCGGAGTGGATCGATGGACCAGCATATCCCGGTGCTCTTCGAGCCGGCGCTCGAGTATTTGGCGATCCGTCCGGATGGGATCTATGTCGATGCGACGTTCGGCGCCGGCGGCCACAGCCGTGGGATTCTGCAGCGTTTGCACAGCGGCCGGCTCATTGCGTTCGATGCCGATCCGGCTGCGGCGCCGCGCGCAGCGGCGATCGCCGATTCACGATTCACCTTCGTTCCATCCAACTTTCGCGAGTTGTCACCGGCGCTGGACCGGCTCGGCATCGAGCTGACCGACGGCGTGCTCTACGATTTGGGGGTTTCGTCGATGCAGTTTGATGAAGCGTCACGCGGTTTTTCGTTCCGCGAACCGGCTCCGCTCGACATGCGCATGAATCCGCACGCCGGGCAAAGCGCGTACGACATTCTGATGACCTCGAGCGAACGAGAGCTTGCGGACATCTTCTTCAATTACGGACAGGAGCGCGCGGCGCGAAGAATCGCGCGCGCCGTCGTGCAGCGCCGTCAAAGCGGAACGCTTCCGAAAACGACGGTCGAGTTCGGACAAATGATCAGCGGCCTGCTGCATCGACCGGGACAGCGCGAACGCATTCATCCGGCGACGCGCGTCTTTCAGGCGCTGCGCATTGCAGTGAACGACGAGTTGGACGCGCTGCGCGAGAGTTTGGACATGGCCGTCGGCCGTCTGCGCGGCGCCGGTCGCGTTGTAGCAATCAGTTTTCACTCGCTCGAGGACCGCATCGTCAAGCACACGTTCCGTGACGACGAGCGGCTCGAGGTGATCACGCGCAAACCCGTTCTGCCGGACGAGGCGGAGATGGAACGGAATCCACGCTCGCGCAGCGCGAAGTTGCGCGCCGCCCAACGGAAGGCCAGTTAAATGGTATCACCGCAACGAATTCAGGTCCGCACGGCGCGCCAAGCGACGCAGCAGCGCGTTTCGCGCAAGCATCGCGCGAAATACTCGTCGCTGCTGCAGTTCTGCGCGGCCTTGATGATCACGCTCGTCGGCGTCATGGCGTACGTTACGCTGACGGCCCGGCTGACGAGTTTGAACTACGCGGTTGCCAAAGCGCAGCACGAGCGAACGGCGCTGCAGACGGATACTGCGCGGCTTGACGATCAATTGGCGGCGCTTAAATCCGACGATCGCCTCGCGCGCGTCGCGGCCAAGCTGCACATGCAAGATCCGGCGCAGTTTGCGATGGTGCAGCTGCCGGCGGCTGCGCACGCGGAGCACCCATCGAGGCTGGCGTTCTTCGCCGGCTTGGCCGGTTTGTTCGGCGCGAAATAGGTACGCAGCACTAACGAATGCACAAGCGAACCTTCACGCGCGTCGGACCCCGGCGTGCGAAACTGTTGTTTTACGTACTGCTGGCCGTGTCGGCATACCTGACGTGGCGCCTTGCCGACGTGCAACTGATCAAAGGTCCGCTCTACGCGAAAGAGGCGCTCGAACAGCGCAGCGACACGGTCGAAGTGTATGCGCGCCGCGGCAGCATTTTGGATCGCGATGGGAACGTGCTCGTGCGCTCTCTTCCTTCCGAGAGCGTGTACGCCGTTCCGCACGATCTCGGCGATCCCGATAAAACGATCGCGCAGCTCGAACCCATCGTCGGAAAGATCGATAAAGCGACCGTCGATCTGATGCACGACCGGCATATGGAGTTCGCGTGGATAGCGCGCAAGATTCCGCACGACGAGGCGGACAAAGTGCAAGCGCTCAATTTGCCGGGCGTCTCGCTCATCGAAGAAGACACGGGCCGCCGGGTCGACGTTTCGGGCGAGAGCGCATCGACAATTCTGGGCTTTGTCGGCATCGACGAAAACGGACTCTCCGGCCTGGAGTACAGCTACGACAATCTCCTCAAGGGCACGTCAGGACGCGTAACGATTGAAGCTGACGAGTTCGGTAGACCCATTCCGTTCGGTCAGGAAAAGGTCGTGCGTCCCGCTAAGCCGGGCCTCTCGCTCGAACTGACGATCGACTCATACCTGCAGTTCGTCACCGAACAAGCGCTCCAGAAACAAGTCAAGACGTATCACGGAGCCAGCGGTACCGCGATCGTGATGGATCCCGATACCGGCGAAGTGCTCGCCATGGCGAACTACCCGCATTACGACCCCAACACGTACTGGAAATTTCCGGCCGACGACTATCGCGATCGTGCGGTTCAGGATGCGTACGAGCCGGGCTCCACGTACAAGCTCGTAACCGCGGCTGCCGCGCTCGAATACGGCAAGGCGTCGCTGAATCAGCGCTTTCCCTCAACGGGTCCGCTGGAAATCGGCGGCGGGAAGATTTATAACGCGGTCGACGGACTGACCCCGGATCCAAACGGTGACACGCTCGAAACAATTATCGCCGATTCGCTCAACGTCGGCGCCGCCGAGGTCGCCATGCACGTCGGCAGCACGGACTTTTACAAGATGGAGCAGCGCGCGGGCTTCGGCGAGCCGACGCATATCGGACTCTCCGGCGAGAATCCCGGCATCGTTCCGCCGCCGGATGAGTGGAGCGGCAGTTCACTGGCGACGATGTCGTTCGGACAGGGCGTCTCGGTCACGCCGATCGCGATGGCCCGCTTCTATTGCGCGATCGCGAACGGCGGTATTCTCGTGCGCCCGCGGATCATCCACGCGATTTTGGACGCGCAGGGCAAACCGATTTACACCTATCCGCCCGAGGTGGAGCATCGGGTATTCTCACAACGGACGGCGGCGCAGCTGCGCGCGTTCTTACGAGCCGTCGTCGTCCGCGGCACCGGGAATCCGGCCGCGCAAATTCCGGGATACACGACAGCCGGAAAGACCGGCACCGCGCAGGTCGCGGAGAACGGCATCTATCTGCCGGGTGCGTACGTCGCCTCGTTCATCGGCATGGTGCCCTACGAGCATCCGCGCTACGTGATCTACGTCAAAGTCGAGCGGCCGCAGAGCGCGATTTACGGCTCGGTGGTGGCGGCGCCGGCCTTCGACGAGATCGCCCAGGCACGGTTCGAAGGCCGCAGCGAGCGGGGACTATTTCTCCCCCGGAGAAGCTGCACAGCCC
>DAISWS010000098.1:0-3104 GCA_036826275.1 Vulcanimicrobiaceae bacterium | reverse complement strand
CCGGCGTTCGACGAGATCGCCAAGGCGGCGATGCTGCATGCCGGCGTTTTTCCGGCGATGCCGGCGCCGCGCTTGGTCCGCCGCAGGCTCGCGGAGAATCACTAAGGCATGGAGCACTCGCCGGGCGTTTCGCTGGAGATTCTGCTGCGAACGCTCGCGCAAAACACGCGAGTCATCGGTCCGCGCGACAAGACGATCGCCGCCATCGCCATCGATTCGCGCCAGGCAACTCCGGGCGCACTTTTCGTGGCCCTGCGCGGCGAACGGACCGACGGGCACCGCTTTATCGGTGACGCGGTTGCGCGCGGATGCGAAGCCGTGATCATGGAGCGCCTCGACACGCTGGGCGAGACGGGTTCGCTTCCCGCAGACGTGACGGCGATCGTCGTGCCGGATGCTGCGCGCGCGCTCTCACACGTGGCGGATGCGTTCTACGGCTCACCGTCGCGCACGCTGACGGTCGCCGGCATTACCGGCACCAACGGCAAGACGACGACCGCGCAGATGGCCGCTTCGATGATGACGGCGGGCGGACTGCCGGCCGGAACTATCGGCACGATCGGCTCGCGTTTCGGCAATGCGGAATGGCCGCTCGAAAATACCACGCCGCTTGCTCCGCAATTGCAAGAACTGCTGGCGCGCATGCGCGATCTCGGCGCAAAAGGCGTTGCGATGGAGGTCAGCTCGCACGCGCTGGCATTACAACGCGTGGCCGACGTGCGCTTCGCCGTTGGCGCGCTCACGAACGTGACGCGCGATCATCTCGATTTCCACAAGAGCTTCGACGCGTACGCGGCCGCTAAGCGCAGGCTGTTCGATATGGCGCCGCGCTGCGTGCTCAATGCCGAAGACGAAACCGGCGGGCGGTGGGCGCGCGAGCTGCGCGCGCGCAAACCCGTAGTCACGTATGGGATCGACGTTCCGGCGGACTTGCGCCCGGATTCGCTGGAAATTCGATCCGACGGAAGCACATTTACCTTGGGCGGACAGCGTTTCGACGTGCGCATTCCCGGACGGTTCAACGTGTCTAACGCGCTCTGCGCGGTAGGCATCGCGCGTCATCTCGATATTGCGGATGCGAAGAGCGCTCAAGGTCTGGTCTCGCTCGAACGCGTTCCCGGACGCATGGAGCACGTTCAGGGCGGCGGCGTCGACGTGATCGTCGATTACGCGCACACGCCGGATGCGCTCGAGAATTTGCTTCGCGCGTTGCGCGAAACCACGCGCGGGCGCCTGATCGTCGTCTTCGGCTGCGGCGGCGATCGCGATCGCGGCAAGCGGCCGCAGATGGGGGAGATCGCCGCGCGCTATGCGGACGCCGTGTACGTCACCTCCGACAACCCGCGTACGGAAGACCCGCAGGCGATCATCGACGAGATACTTCCCGGCGTCGGCAATGCGCCGCACGAGACGATGTGCGACCGGCGCTCCGCAATCGAAGCGGCCGTGCGCAGCGCACGCCCCGGCGACGTCGTCGCCATCGCCGGCAAAGGCCACGAAACGTATCAGATCGTCGGCACGCAGGTGCTGCCCTTCGATGATGTTGCGGTCGCGCGCGAAGCGCTTGCCGTGCGTGAGGCGGCGCACCGGTGACGATTACGCCGCAACAGGCCGTTGCCGCCACGCGCGCGCGAACGCACAACGCGGACGGCCTTCCACCGGAGCTGCGCATCGTCACCGACACGCGTATGCTCGCTCCCGGCGATACGTTTTTGGCATTGCGAGGCGAGCGGTTCGACGGGCACGCGTTCCTCGAACAAGCGCACGAAAAAGGTGCGCGAGGATTTATCGTCGATGATGCGGCCGCCGTTCCGCAAGGCGCTGCCGCTCTCGTCGTCGGGGACACCAAACGCGCATACATGGATCTTGCTGCAGCCGCGCGTTCATTATATGAAGGGTTGGTCCTCGCGATCACCGGCAGTTCCGGAAAGACGACCACCAAGTATCTCCTCGCGCAATTGCTCGCAGCGCATTATGGCGAGGACCGAGTGCTCGCTTCACCCGCAAACGAAAACAACGAAATTGGCGTGAGCAAACTGCTGCTGAGCAGCACGCAGCAGCATGCCGTGCTCGTCATCGAGATGGGCGCGCGTCATGAAGGAGATATAGCCGAACTCGTGCAGATCGCGCAGCCGCACATCGGCGTGCTGACCAACATCGGCGAAGCGCATTTGGAAATTTTCGGATCGCGCGAGCGCCTCGCGCGCACCAAATGGGGATTGTTTTCGCAAGGTGCGCAAGCGGTACTGAACGCGGAGGACTCCGAGTCGTCGCTGCGCGCCGCCGCACTGCCCGCGCCCCCGGTTTGGTTCGGCACCGGCGAACCGCGCACGCCCGGCGTTTGGATCGTCGACGAGCACACGCTTGCGGTTTTCAGCGGCGGCACGATGGAGCGCTTTCCCATCGACGTGCTGCTGCCCGGACGCCACAACCGGCAAAACTTGGCGGCAGCAGTGGCAGCCGCGCTGTTGCTCGGCGTGCCGGCCGAGGAACTCGTCCCGGTGATTCCGTTACTCTCGCTGCCCGCGGGGCGATATCAGACCATTGCCGTCGCCGGAAAGCCCCGGCTCATCTACGATGCGTACAACGCGAATACGAGCGGCATGATCGCCGCGCTTGATGCGTTTGCAGCCGAGCGGGCGGCCCGGCGCATCGCCGTGCTCGCGAGCATGGCCGAACTCGGCCCCGACGCGCAGGCGATGCACGAACGCGTCGGCGCGCATGCGGCGCAGAGCGGCGTCGACGTGCTGTTGGTAGGCGGGGAATTTGCGCAGTCGCTGGCGCAGGGTGCGCTTGCGGGCGGATTTACACGCGAGCGCATCGTCGAATTTGCGGACAACGCGGCTGCCGCGCGCTGGCTGCGCGAGAATGCGCACCCGCAGGACGCCGTGCTGCTCAAAGGATCGCGAAAGTATCAGATGGAGGAAATCATTCAGGAGTTGCTCGGGTGAAAAGCTTGCGCATCGAACGGCCGGAATTGCCGTCCGGTGTCGTCGCCATTCCGGTTCGCACGCCGCTCGTGCATCCGGGCGACGATCTCGTCGCGCTCGTGGAACGCGCCGTAGCGGGCATCGAGTGGTCCGGCGACGTGCTCGCAATTTCGG
>DAISWS010000097.1:2706-10046 GCA_036826275.1 Vulcanimicrobiaceae bacterium | reverse complement strand
TATCCGTTCGTCGAGCAGATGAACGGCGCGCAGATGAACGTCGTGAACTATGTGTTCAACCCGCTCGTGTTGCAGCGCATCGACGAGAATCCGACCGAATCGACGCGGCCGACGATGACGATCGCCGATCTCTTCGATTGGCTGCACGCCGGAATTTTCGGCAATCTGCACGATCGCACTATTCCGCTGATCTCGCGCAACCTGCAAGCCGCCTACGTGCAACGCCTGCAAACACTAGCGAACACCCCGGAAAAAGGCACGCCGGCGGACGCGCAAGCACTCGCACAGAGCGAACTCATCCGCATAGCAAGAGACGCCGCAACCGCAATGCACGGCACCCACGACACGGTAACGCAGGCCCACCTAGAAGCACTGATCCGCGAATCGCGCCTACCAGAACGCCGCTAACGACATTGTCATCGTGAGGTATCGAACGACATGTCATCGTGAGGTATCGAACGACATGTCATCGTGAGGTATCGAACGACCCTGAGCCTGTCGAAGGGCTACTTCAGCAGCCGCGAAAGTGCGCGGTCTGCCAGCACTTTTCCGCCGGTCTGGCAGCGCGGGCAGTAATTGGTTTCGTTGTCCGCGTAGCGGATGCGCCGGATCGGCTCGCCGCAAACGGGGCACGGCTTGCCAAATTTTCCGTGCACCGCCATGTCCTCACGAAATGCGGTGACGTGCTCGGGGAACTTCCCCTCGGCTTCCTTCTGCAATCGCTCGATCCAAAGCGCAAGCGTTTCACGCGTCGCCGTAAACAAGCGCTTCCATTGCTCGTCGTCCATCTTCTGCGTGAGCAGCACCGGCGACAGCTTCGCCGCATGCAGAATTTCGTCTGAATAGGCATTCCCGATGCCGCTCAACACGTGCGGATCGGTGAGCGCGCGTTTGAGCGTGTGATTCTCCGCGGTCAGCGCGGCGCGAAACGTCTGCAGATCGCACGCGAACACGTCGATACCCGCCGGATCGAGCGCGCGCAGCGCATCCTCGCCTTGCACGACGGCGATCGACGCGCGCCGCTTCGTGCCCGCCTCGGTCAAAACCAGCGAACCATCCGCAAAATCGATTGACGCAAGCGCGTTGCGCCCGGCAAGCTTCGCACCGGGCGCGCGCCAATGCAGCCGTCCCGCAATCATCAGATGCACGACCAGCCACAGATCGCCGTCCACGCCAAGGGCGATGCGCTTGCCGATGCGCCGGATCTCGCGAACGGCACGACCTTCGAGGCTCGTTAGCGGCGGCTGAGCGGTGCGCACGACGAACGGACTTCCCGCGCGCACGCGTTGCAGCGTCCGGCCGGCGATGCGCGGCTCCAACGCATGGATATAGGCGGCGATGTCGGGCAGTTCCGGCATGCCGGGCTCTTCGCGTTATTGCAAGGGCGAGACTTCCAGCGGCGTCTGCAGTTCGCGCACCTCGGTAAAAAAATCGGCCCGATTGCGGAAATCGCGCCGAATTTGCCGTTGGCCCGCGTCGGGAAGCCGCCGCTTCTTCATATACTCGAATATGCGATCGCGTTCGATGCTGTACTGCTGCGGCATCGGCCGCGCATAGCGGAACACGTACAGGCGGCCTTCTTCGTCGAACTCGGGCGCCGCAGGCTCCGGCGGTTTGGGGGCAGCGGCCGGCTCGAAACGTACTCGCCACGGTCTGCGCCAGGCCACCGTTCCGCGAATCATTCCGACGTCCCCGAAAAGTTTCATGGTCCTACCGGCAATATACCCATTCTTCGCCCGTACAGGGGCAGAGCAAGCGTTACTCGGTCGCGTGCAGCGTCGCCCAAAACGCGGGCGACTGCGTCATCCAGCCCGGAACCTTGCCCTTGCGAATCGCGAGCCGTTCGACCGCGTCGCGTCCCAGGAGCCGCGCACCGACGCGCGTGACGACGCTGTGCGCCTTGGCGTCGTCGATCCCGCGGGCGACCAAAAATCCGGCGTAACCGGTAATCGCCGTATAGGCCAGCAGACACACAAATGCGGCAGCCAGAAAGACTCGCATGCCGCATCAACGCTTCGCGGGCTCGCCTCGTTACGCCCGCCCAGTCGCCAGCTTCACAAGCCGCTCCAAATGCAACGCATGGAAATCCGCATGTAACGGCCGCCTCCACGTCGGCTGCCAAGGCGTCTGATCGCCATCGTCATTGTCATCGTGAGGCATCGAACGAGGCGCGCTTCCCCACCGGTACGTATCCGCATGCTCCAGCGTCCCGCGAAAGCGCCGGAACCAACTCTTCGGAAACCACATGAACGACGGCGGCGCCAGGTCTTTCACGCCGAACGCGCGCAGCACGTCGTACGCGTCGTCTTCGCAATTGCGGTGCAGCGCTTTATACGCTTCGTGCTCGATCCACAGCACCGTGCGGTACGCCAGCAGCGGATCGGCGTCAGGAACGTCGATCCACTTCAGGTCGTCGTACCCGTGCGCGCGCATCGGCGCGACGGGATCGTCGAACATGCCGTTCCAAAACCCCATTTTCGAGGCGGGGGTGAACAGATGCCCGCTGTGATTCTCGACCGACCCGGCGTCAACGCGGCCATCGCCGGTTTCGAACGCCCATGCGACGTGACCGAATCCGTCACCGCTGTGATACCGGATGAAAACGGCGGCACGCACGCTGATCAGCCAGTCTGCGAAAGATCCAGAAGCGCTTGAATCGACGGGACGACGTAGTACGAGCCCGTCAGCGGTTTCGAAAAGCGCGTGAGCGCATCGCGCGGGCCGTCCGCGCCGGCCATGCGCTCGAGCATGCGCTGCAGCCGCCGCTGCTCGCATGCGAAACCGACGAACATCAGCCCGTGCGCGCCGGCGTTGCCGTACGGTACGCTGCGGCGGAAGATCGGCAGTTCTTCTCCATGCTCGTCGTGCAGTTCGGTGCGCGCGACGTGCGAGGTTTCCGGCTTGTCGTCCAGCTCGTGCGATTCGTGCTTCGTTCGTCCCATCACCCGTTCTTGATCGCGTTCGTCCAGCGCTTCGAATCCGCTCGTATCGTGCTGCCATTGCTGCAATAGCACGATGGTGCTTCCCGCGCCGCGCTCGCCCGCAGGCACGAGCGTGAGCGCGGGGGCTTCGAGCAAACTGGGGTTGGCCGTTCCGTCCTCGAAACCGGTGATGTCCCGGCTATGCCGGTACGACCATCCCGTCAGCTCGAACGCAACGTCCGCTACGCCGGAAAGCGTGCGCAGCGCATTGCGCGCTTGATCGAATATGACGTCGTACGATGCGCCCGTGAACCACAGCCACGCGTCGTGCTGCGTCGCCGGCATCGTGAAACCGTCCGCACCGGCGATCGGCCGGTCGAAATCCATCGCGTTCATCGCGTGTTCCGGCGCAATCGCCGCCCACAGCGAGGGACGAAAGCCGATGACGAGATTGACGCCCGAGACGGTCGAGTGCGGACGATCGAGATCGAGCAAGGCGCGAGCCAGCGCGGCCGCGCTTCCGGGCGCTCGCAGCGTGAGTTCGAAGTGCGCCTGCGCATTTTCACCGAGCGCAAATATACCCGTTTGCGGATACGTCATGATTTCAGAATGTTTCTCCATGCTTGCAGCTCCCGCTGCGGATCCGTAAGCGGACGCAAGATCGCACAGCGGCGCGTCAACGATGCGCGGAACGTTCCGTCGGTTGCCACGCGTTCGATCAGGCGCGCGAGCCCCGCGCTATCGCCGAGCGCATACAGCCCCGGGTAATCGCGCCCCAGAATACCGGTATTGCCGGGAATGCGCGATGCGAGAACCGGCGTTCCGCAGGCAAGCGCCTCGCACACCGTATTCGCGCCGCCTTCCATGCGCGAACTCTGCACCAGCACGTCGCAGCGCGACAGCAGCGCGAGCGCCTGCGCGCGCGGCAGTTCGCCGAGATACCGGTAGCGCGGATTGCGCTGCATCTCGTCCCGCACGGCGCCTGCGTAGCGGGGCGCGAGAATTCCGCCCGCGTGCAGCACCTGCGCAGCAATCGCGCGATCGAGTTTGCGCACCGCGTATGCCGCGCGCATCGGATCTTTCTCGGCGCGCAAATGTCCGAGCACGCAAATGCGCAAGACGCCGTCGCGCCGGGCGGCATGGCGCCTTTGCGCGGCGGATTGCACGATTACGCGCGCTTTCTTGCGCAGGCGCGGCGGCAGTTCGCGCATCGCCTCCGGCTGAAGCGTCACGAGTACGTCGGCCGCTTCCATCGCGCGATGCGCCAGGCGGCTGCGCCGGATGTCGCGGTACACGTCGGTGCCGGTCAGGACAAGGATGATCCGCCCGCGCGGATAAGCCGCACGGTATGCCACGACGCTCTGCGCGCTCTTGCGCGCATGAAGTGCGACCAGGCACTGCACGTCTTCGCCCGTGTACGCAGGAGCGATGCGGCACGTCCATCCCAGCTCGCGAAACATCCGCGCATACCTTTGCGCCGTTACCGTGTTACCGGAGTTGGAACTTTTCGATGGCGGCGATACGATGAGAACGGCACCGGCGGATCTGCGGCTCGAGGACTTGCGCGACGCGCGCGCACGTACGCTCGCGCTCGTTCGCGATCTCACGGACGAGCAGTTCGCAGTACCGGTGCTCGATGTCATCAACCCCTTCTTATGGGAAATCGGCCACGTCGCCTACTTTGCGGAGTTTTGGACGCTGCGCCGGCTTTTCGGCCGCGCTCCGATCCTGCCGAACGCCGACGAACTCTACGACTCCGCGAAAATTCCCCACGACACGCGCTGGTCGTTGCCGCTGCCGGACCGCCGCGCGACGCTGGAGTTCATGCGCGCGCAGCTCGAACGCACGCTGGAATGCGCGCACGACGCGCAGCAGCCACCCGATGCCGCATACTTCTATAACCTTGCGCTTTTCCACGAAGACATGCACGCCGAAGCGCTGGTCTACACGCTCCAAACGCTGGGGTACGCGTGGCCATTCGAACGGCGAGTCCCGGCGCCACATGCTCACCATGGCATTCTCGGCGACGCACACATTCCCGCAGGCACCTATCGCGTCGGCAGCACCCCCGAGGACGGATTCGTTTTCGACAACGAAAAATGGGCGCACGACGTCACGCTCGACGCGTTCGACATCGCGCGCACGCCGGTCACCAATGCGCAGTTCCGCGCGTTCGTCGAGGACGGCGGCTATCGCGTGCGCGCGTTTTGGAGCGACGAGGGCTGGGCGTGGCGCACGCAGACGCAAGCGCAGCAACCGATCTACTGGCAAGACGGAATGCGGCGCCATTTCGATCGCCTGGTTCCGCTGAACGACAACGAGCCGGTCGTTCACGTGAGCTACCATGAAGCACAGGCGTATTGCGCGTGGGCGGGACGCCGCTTACCCACCGAGGCGGAATGGGAAGCCGCTGCAACCGGCGCGGCGGTACGCGGCAATGTAGATGGCACGTACGGCGACGTCTGCGACGTTCGCCTGTTCGAAGATGCCGAAAGCCTGTACGGATGCAGGCAGATGATCGGCAACGTGTGGGAATGGACGCAAACGCCGTTCGAGCCCTATCGAGGGTTTGCACCCGATCCGTACAAAGAGTATTCGGAGCCGTGGTTCGGCACGCATTTCGTCTTGCGAGGCGGCGCGTGGTCCACGCGCTCGCGCCTTATCACGACGCGCCGGCGCAACTTTTACCGGCCGGGACGCCGCGACATCATCACCGGATTCCGAACGGTGAAACCATAGGAGACTGTTTTTGGCTACACGTGAAGAGACTCTGAACCTGGGCACGACCGCCGTCACGACAAGACGCCTGATTTTCGGCACGCTCGTGTTCGTGCTGCTTTTCGCCATCGGCCTCTACATTGTGAAGTGGTCGCCGTATTGGCACAAGACGCACGTTGCCGCCGTAACGCACTCCATCGGCAGTTCGATCGTCAGCGGGAAATCGGTGCAGGCGCCCGCGGCCGGTATCGCCGCGGCTTGGCAATACGCCGTCGTGTATTATAAAGCGGTCTGGCAAGCGGTACTGCTCGCGCTCATTCTCGGCGCTGCGGTTCCGGTCTTCGTACCGCGGCGGTGGCTGCACAAACTCATCGGCGGCAATTCAATCGGATCGACCGCCGTCGCCGGAGGACTCTCACTTGCCGGCATGATGTGAACCTGCTGCACCGGGCCGGTGGTCATCGGCCTTCGCAAGCAGAACGTCAGCATCAGCGGCGCACTCGCGTTCTTTTTAGGAAATCCCGTACTCAACCCGGCGACGTTGCTCTTTATCGGCTTCGTCATCGGCTGGCCGTTCGTGGGCCTGCGCGTCGTCTTCGGCGTCATTCTCGTGTTCTTGGTTTCGTATCTCGCGGCGAAATTCGCCGGCCGGCTGCCGGAACAGAAGCAGCCGCCGATCGACCTCACGCTCGCACCGATCGAGGATCCCAACCGCAGCCCCGCAAGCCTGTTCCTCGCATGGCTCAAGGAGCTGTGGAACGAAATCTACACGATTCTTCCGGGCTACGTCATCACGGTGGCGCTGCTCGGCGCGGCGCGCGCATGGCTCTTTCCGCCCAACCTAACCATCCACGCCTCCGGCATCGGCGCGATCGTCGCCCTCTCGGCAATCGGTACGGCATTCGTCATTCCCACCGCGGGCGAAGTGCCGATCGTGCAAACGCTCATGCATTCGGGGATGGGCATCGGCCCCGCGGCCGCGCTGCTGCTCACGCTTCCGGCAATCAGCATCCCGTCACTCTTCATCGTGCGCGGCGCGTTCCCGAAACGCGTGCTCGCGTTCGTAACCGCGTGCGTGTTCGCGCTCGGCATTCTCGCGGGCGCGTTCGCGATGTTCTTTATGCGCGCTTAGCGCATCGTCACGTTCAGTGTCGTGCCCCCGGCCCATTTCAGCGCGCACGTGCCGCCGTTTTGGTGCGAAACGATCGCATGCCACCGGCCGCCTTGCGTCCAGAAATCGACCTCGCAAACGGGCGAATCTTCCGACTGCCCGTAGAGCGTCACGGTTCCTTTCGAACCGTCGGGACAGTTCACGGTCGTCGTCGCACCCGACGGAGGAAGTACGTCGCAGTTATCTCCGCCGCCGGTGACGTACGGAATCGCGCGCTGAAAACCGCTCAGCGTGATCTGCAGCGGACCTTGAGCCAACGCCGGAGCCGCAGCGAACACCGCCATGACCAGCGCGGCCGGGAGTGATGTTCGAATCTTCATGAGGGTCCTATACCCGCGCTGCTTAGAAAGCGCCTGACAGGCGGCTGGATGCGCTTATGCCCTAGGCCGGCAGGCGCTGCTCCAGATCTTCGATGCGCGTCTCGAGGCGCCCCATACGGCGCTCGAGATTGTCGAAGCGCCGGTCGTGCTCGTCAAAGCGCCGGTCGTGCTCGTCAAAGCGCCGGTCGTGCTCGTCAAAGCGCCGGTCGT
>DAISWS010000097.1:0-2606 GCA_036826275.1 Vulcanimicrobiaceae bacterium | reverse complement strand
GCTCTTCGAGTTTCTTGTCGATAGCGTCGAAGCGCCGGTCGACCGTCTCAAAACGCAGTGCGACGCCGTCGCGAAAGTCGATGAGCGCTTCGAGGATCTGCCCGTTCGTCGGTTCGTGTGCCATTCGGAAAGCAAACCATACGGTTGTTGCCGCCATGTTACCTTGTGAATAAAAACGAGGGCGGTGCATCTCTGCACCGCCCTCGCGTTTGCGCGTTTGCCACGACGACGTTTCGCTTCGTCATCGTGAGGTATCGAACGATCCCCGAGCGCAGTCGAGGGGCGTTACCGCGCGTTACAAGTCCTCCGGATTGATCCCCCGGAAGCCGGTCTTGTCGTACTGCGTCTTCTTCGGCGGAGCGTGCACGTTGACGTGATCTTCGTACTCGCCTTCGTATTGCACCGTTGCCGGCTCGCGCGTACGGTCGTATGCGCTCACCAGTTTCTGCATGCCGCCTTCGCCGCCGCCGCCCATGACTTCCGCCAGCGCCGCGTCATCCGCCGACATGCCCTCGTAGAGCGATGCCTCGAACTGGTTGCGCGGACGGCCGTCGTCGTCCAGATCTTGCCCTTCGGGCTCGATCTGCAGATTGCGATAGCGCGACATGCCCGTACCGGCCGGAATGAGTTTGCCGATGATGACATTCTCTTTCAAACCGAGCAACGGATCGTGTTTGCCTTTGATCGCCGCATCCGTGAGCACGCGCGTCGTCTCTTGGAACGACGCCGCCGAGAGGAACGACTCGGTTGCGAGCGAGGCTTTCGTCACGCCCAGCAACACCGGTTCGGCTTCGGCTTTCTGCTGATCGCCGTTCAGTTTCTCGTTGTTCTCACCGAAGAACGACGCCTCGACGAGCTGGCCCGGCAGCATCTGCGTGTCGCCGCCGTCGCGGACCTTCACCTTGCGAAGCATCGAGCGGACGATGACTTCGATGTGCTTGTCGTTGATGTCGACGCCTTGCGAACGGTAGACCTTCTGCACTTCCTGAACCAGGTAGTTTTGCAGCGCGGTCTCGCCCTTGATGCGCAGAATGTCGTGCGGGTTGAGCGAACCTTCGTTGAGTTGGTCGCCCGGTGCGATCTTGTCGCCTTCGTGAACCGCGAGATGCGTTCCGTGCGGAATATCGTACTCGTGGCGCTCGCCGGCTTCGTCGGTGATGACGACGACGCGGCGGTTCTTCTCCTCGCCGAAACTGACTTCGCCGCCGACCTCGGTGATCGTGGCTTGGCCTTTGGGTTTGCGCGCTTCGAAGATTTCTTCGACGCGCGGCAAACCGGTGATGATGTCTTCCGTCGCAACGCCGCCCGTGTGAAACGTACGAAGCGTCAACTGGGTACCCGGCTCGCCGATGGACTGCGCGGCGATGATGCCGACTGCCTCGCCGATATCCACTTTGTTGCCCGTCGCAAGATTGCGGCCGTAGCACATCGAGCAGACGCCGTACTTGGCTTGGCACGTGAGTACCGAGCGGATTTTGACCGTCTTGATTTCCGCCGCGACGATCGCTTTGACTTTCTCTTCGTCGATTTCGTCGTCGCGTTTTACGATGAGCGTCTTACCGTCCTTGATATCTTCGGACGCGCGGCGGCCGATGATGCGGTCGACGAGCGGCTCGATGATTTCTTTGCCGACGGCGATGTCGGAAACCGTGATGCCGTTTGCGGTTCCGCAATCTTCCTCGCGGATGATCACGTCCTGCGCGACGTCGACCAGACGGCGCGTGAGATAGCCTGAGTCCGCCGTACGCAGTGCCGTATCTGCAAGACCCTTACGCGCGCCGTGCGTCGAGATGAAGTACTCCAGAACGGTCAAGCCTTCTTTGAGCGAGGCTTTGACCGGAATCTCGAGGATTCGTCCGGACGGGTCGGACATGAGGCCGCGCATACCGCCCAGCTGTTTGACCTGCGCGATGGAACCGCGCGCGCCGGAGGTCGCCATCATGAACACCGGATTGAGCGGGTTCTGCGCCTCTTGCATCGCGACGGTCACCTCGTCGCTGGCCTTCGACCAAATCTCGATCGTCTTGTTGTACTGCTCTTCTTGCGAGATGAAGCCTTGCTCGTAGAGCTTGTGCAAGTCGTCGACTTCGGACTGGGCTTTCTCCAGAATTTCGTACTTCTTGGTCGGAACGACGATGTCGCTGATCGACACGGTCGTGCCGGACTGCGTGGCGTAGTGGAAGCCGAGGTCCTTGATTGCATCGAGGAACTGCGCGGTTTCGGCATTGCCGTACTTGCGGTAGCAGTCGGTGATCAGCTTACGCAGCGCGCTCTTGTCGAGAATGTGGTTCACGTACGCGTGATTCCAATTGTCCGGGAACGCGAGGTTGAAAATCACGCGGCCGATGGTCGTGCGAATGATCTCGCCCTTCCAGCGCACGTTCACAAAGTCGTGCAGACCGGCGGCGTGCGTATCGTACGCCATGATGGCCTCGTTGGAATCCATGAACGTGATCAAGCGCTCCGGCTGACCGTCTTTGGACGCCTTACCGTAGTCCTTGCTGCGATAGACGCGCTCGTCGTAGTCCTCGGTGATCGCCGCCTTCGCCGGTCCCTTGTACTCTTCGCGCTGGAAGGTCAGGTAATACAGACCCAGCACCATGTCT
>DAISWS010000096.1:4551-10066 GCA_036826275.1 Vulcanimicrobiaceae bacterium | reverse complement strand
CCTCACCGTAGCCGATGATTTCGAGCCCGTTGGGGCCGTCGGCGGCCACGACCGCGCAGGTCTTGGTCGTTCCGATATCGAGCCCGGCGACGGTCTCAGATTTCAACTTTGGCAACCCCTATATCTTGTATGCGACTTAGCAAAACCCTACTACGGATAGCGGGTCTTGGCAAGGAATATCCGTTGATTAGGTCAGGCGGCAGCAGCTCCTTGCGAGCAACCTGTGCATAGCGCCGTTCGCGCGGGACTTGCATGCGTTCGGTTGAACAATGCACGGCATACGGAGGACGCTTTATGCTTCAGACGCTGTTGTTTTTTCACGTGCTGGCGGTCATCGGACTCTTCACCGGCATAACGCTCGACGTCATCGCGGTCGTGCGCGTGAACCGCGCCGTGACGCTGAACGAGGTGCGCGCCGCGCTGCTGAACGTTCCGCTCGTCGGTCCGATCATGATGTCGTCCGTGTTGCTGCTGCTCGCAGCCGGAATCTCGCTGATCTACGCCGGGCACTTCGGCTGGACGCCCGGGTG
The DNA here is from genome assembly GCA_036826275.1 of Vulcanimicrobiaceae bacterium. GTDB lineage: Bacteria > Vulcanimicrobiota > Vulcanimicrobiia > Vulcanimicrobiales > Vulcanimicrobiaceae > DATGJX01. The sequence continues at coordinate 9,536 of DAISWS010000096.1, read as the reverse complement.
GATTGACGTCGTCTTCGTTCTCACGGTGATTCTGACGGTGCTCGGGCCCGCGGTCACGGGCCGCAAAGGCGAGGCACTCCACACGCTCGCCGAGCAAGCGGGTGAAGGCGCCATTCCGCCGGCAATCGATGCGGCCCGGCGCGATCGCGTCCTCGGTTATATGGTGTTCATGTCGCTGCTCGAGCTCGTCGCCGCCTTGTATATCATGGTAACCAAGCCCGAACTGCTGACGGCCGTCGCCGCCGCGATCTGCGCCGCCGTGGTAGCCGCTATTCCAGCGGCGCTGGTTTCCCGGCGAAATCCCGCCGCCGCACCGGCGGAAACCTGATTTTCACGCTTAAACTTTGGGCCAAAAGGCCGACATACAACAAGATATGGAGCAAAAGCGCACAAGCCTAGAACGCGGGCTCACTTACGCCTTTCTGATCGTCATCGCGATCGTTGCCTTGTCCATCCCCGTGACGATTTGGGCGATGAACGGCATCACCACGCAAGCCCAGGTGCTGCACGACACGATCATCCGCGGTGAACTCGCGTATGTGAAGGTTGCATCGGACGCCGACACGCTGCGCGCGGCCTCCATCGACGCGGCCACCAATCCGGATCCGCAGAAAGCCGCGGCATCGCTTGCCAAGGCAAAAGCGATGGTCGCACAATTTCCCGACGACGCCCGCAAGATGGGCGATATGACCGCCACCGACGCCGCTATCAAACCGCTGGTCGAAAAGTTCGTCGGCAAGAAAAATTCGGACGGCACGGTGAGCGGCGGCAGCGCCAGCGTGTACGATTTCCAAGCGCTCGCCGCAGTCGGACAACTGGCGCAGGGCAAAAAAGCCGATGCGCTGCGGCAGATTCAAGGAATGGCCGCGGCGGCATTCGAGCAGCAGAGCGCGGACGGTGAAGCGCTCCTCAACGCGCTCAAGGCCAACTCCGACGTTCGTTTCAATGCCCTCGTCCAAGCGCGCAACCTCGCGCTCATCCTCATTATCGCCGGCGCGGCACTCGCGGCAATCGTCGCGTTCCTTGCAATGGGCTGGTTCCGCCGCGCGATGAGCGTGGGCCTCGGCCGTTGTCTGGACGTGTTCGAATCGATGGGCCGCGGCGATCTCACCGCGCGCACCGGCTGGGACGGTCGCGATTTGCTCGGCCGCCTCGGCTCTTCGGTGGATCAGCTCGGCGAACGACTCGGGCAAATCATCTCGACCATTCAGCACGCCGTCATGAGCGTGCAAAACTCGAGTTCGCATACGAACGACACGGCCCGTCAAGTTGAAGCGCGCGTGGCGGAAGAACTCGCCGCACTTGGCCGCGCCGCCGAATTTTCCACATCCGTTCGCGCAACCGCCAGTACGGTGGCCGACAGTACGGAGCAGGTCGCGCGCCGCGTCACCGACATCTCGAGCGCAGTCGCGGAAATGACCGCTTCCATTCAAGAGATGGATCAGAACCTCTTGAACCTGGCAACCGTCGTCGAACAAGCGGTTGCGAACACGCAAGAAATGTCCGCGTCCATCGTGCAGGTTGCCGGCAACGCCGAACGCGTCCGTCAGGAATCGACCAGCACCGACAAACAAGTGCGCGAAGGGCGCAATGAGGTCACCGAACTCTCGAAGGGCATGTCGAGCATCAGCGACACCGTCGCCGACGTCGTCAGCGAAATGCAGAGCCTGGATCAAGCATCGCGTCAAATCGGCGAGATTCTCGGGCTCATCGAAGAGATCGCTGATCAAACGAACTTGCTCGCGCTCAACGCCGCCATTGAAGCCGCGCGCGCGGGCGAACACGGCCGCGGTTTTGCCGTCGTCGCCGATGAAGTGCGCAAACTCGCGGAAAACTCCGCGAGTTCCACCAAACAAATCGGTCAGCTCGTCGCGGACATTCAACGCCGCACTACCGCGGTGCTGGAACGCACGGCGCGCGCCAACAATCTGGTTCAGAACAATGCTGCATCGGCGCGCACCGTCACGGAGATGATCGAGACGATCAGCCTGCGCGTGACCGAGATGGCGCAGCTCGTCAGCGAGATTTCCGTCGCGACGACGGAACAGGCTCGAGCGTCCGAAGAGCTCGCCAAGGCAAGCGAACAGATGGGCGCGATGACGCATGAAGCTGCGGCAACCATGCGCGAGCAGGCCATCACCTCGAACCAAATTCTCGAAAGCGTCTCGGAGATCGAGTCCCGCACGGGTCAGGTCGCGCAGGCGTCCCAAGAGCAGCAAATCGCCATCGAGTCGCTCGGCCAGACCATCGGCCGGACGTCCGAACTCGGTCGCGCCAACGCAAGCGCGGTTACCGAGGTCGCCGGGCAAACTGCCGACGTGCTCTCGGAGGCCTCGTCGCTGCAAGAGATGGTCGGTCAGTTCCAGGTCGACCGCAACGGACAGGCGGCGCTGGGCGACAAAAAAGAGCACCAGGCCCTAGAAGACCAGGGGTCACTTGCGTTACAATCGTAACCCGGAAGCTGGCACAGTGGAGTGCCGGCCTTTTACTGCTACACCACCGGCGCCCGCCCAACGGAGAAATCGTGCGTAAACTTCTGCCCCTGCTTGCACTCGTAGCGGCGATTGCCGCACCGGCCATTGCTCAGGCCGGCAATACCGTCGATCCGTCCCTGATTCCCGACGGCACCTATACCGCCACCGTCGAGAAGGTCGTTGACTCCAAGCACATCGTCGTCAAATTGGACAACGGCATGGAAGCCGCGCTGACCACGAATCGTTCGAACGTGGACTTCAGCAAGGTTTCCGCCAACGACCACATCATGATGTCGCTCATCAAAGGTTCGGTCGCAGTCTACGCCAAGCGGTAAACCGGCGTACCGATGTCGGAACGGCCTCGCTCGCGCGGGGCCGTTTTATTTTTCTTTGTAGACGACGACCGGCGTTTTCGGCGCGCGCAGATCGACGGCGGCCAGTTTGCTTCCGCTCGCGCCGACTTGCGAAAGAATCGGATCGATCAGCGGGGTCTTCTTCGCCAGATCGGCGTCGTCTCCCAAAAGCAGCGCGATGCCGCCCGGCGTGTCCGCAACGAGATCGCCGAACCGGTCGTAACGCAACGAACGCACCGCCACGTGGCTTGCGGCGAGCGTTTCATAATCGTCGCGCAGACGTTGAGCACCCGCATCGTGCACGAACGCGCCGGGTCGCGGAACGGCCGGCAAGGTGGTGACGATCACCGGCAGCGTCCACGCGCGCGTATCGGGCTGCAGCACGCGCAAGTCGCGATCGACGATGACGCGTTGCCCGTCCGTTTGCAGAACCGCGAACGGAGCGCGCTCGGTAACGCCGATGCGCACGGACGCGGGAAGCGAGCGGTGTATCAGCGCGGTCTTCACGTACGGAATTGCTTCGATGCGCGCCGCAGCGGCGCGGGTGTTCTGCAGCCAGATGTTCTTGCGCCGCACCAGCGCGGCACGCGCCAGGATCTGCGCCGTCGGCACGATGCGGTTGCCGCTCACGCGCACGCTCTTCGGATAGAAGCCCGGCCACCCCGCGGCATAGTATGCGCCGATGGCGATACCGACGGCAAGCATGACGAAGAGGATCCAAAACGGTCGCAGACGCGCGCCGGCGGATTTCTTGCGGCGTTTGACGGGACTCACGCCAGCACGAACCGTTCCACGGCTTCCGCGACGCCATCGTTCTGCACGTCGGCGACGACCGCGTCCGCCACTTCGACCAGTTCCGGGGGCGCCGACCCCATCGCAACGCCGAAACCCGCCGCTTGCAGCAGCGGCGCGTCGTTCCATGAATCGCCGACCGCAAGGACTTCATCCATTGGGATATTCAAATGGCGCGCCACGATTTCGAGCGACTTGCCTTTGTTGACATTCGAATTCATCACTTCGATAAACCACGGAATGCTCCGGGTCACGTAGGCGCGATCGCCGCAGAGATCGCGCACGCGCGGTAGATGTGCGGCAACGATCTCCGGCTCGGCAATGATGCAGGCCTTCGTCGCGTCCCAGGCTTCGAATTGACGCGGCAGCGAGGGCACGACGATCGGCTCGACGCCGGAGATCTTGGCATAGAGATCGGGATACCGGTTGCGCTGCTCGCAATAGTAGCGATCGTTCGCGTACAGTTGGATGTGCAGTCCGTTCTCCCGCGCGTACTGCTCCAAGGCCAGCGCCTGGGCGTTCGGCAGCGGAACGTCTTGCAGGACGTCGTCCGTCTGTGGATCGATGACCGCCGCGCCTTGGTAACATACGACCGGCGCCGTAAATTGAAGCTGCCGCACGAACGGCAATGCCGCGCGGTACATTCGTCCCGTTACGACGCAGCCTTGAATGCCGCGCTCGCGCATCGCCCGGATCGCCGAAAGCACGCGCGGCCGCAACAGCAGTTCTTCGCCCAGCAGCGTGCCATCCAAATCAAACGCGACGAGTTTGAACTTCATTCGTGTCTTTCCGCCGTCTTTGCATGCTGCGGCAGCCCCTCGAACTCCGCGAGCGCCGCGAGCGTTTTCGCGTCGCCGGTCATGCGCTCCGGTGAATTCTGCACGACGCTGAACGTGCGCACGAAATCCGCGGTGCGTAAGCCGGACGAAAAACGTGCGGCGCCGGAGGTCGGAAGCACGTGATTCGTTCCCGCAATGTAATCGCCGCAGGCGACCGGCGTCTGCGGGCCGACGAACACGGCGCCCGCACGCCCGACGTGCGGCAAATACGCGTCGGGATCGCGCACTTGCAGCGAGAGATGCTCCGGAGAAAACCGTTCGATCACTTTGAAGACGTGCTTGCGTTTTTGCGCATGAATCAGATACGTGTTGCGTTCGAGCACCGCGGCGATAATCTGCCCGCGCGGCAACGCCTGTACGTCCAGATCGTTCAACCGCCGCGCGCACTCGTCGAGCAAGTCGCGCGATTCGGAAACGACGGCGACGCGCGCGAGCGGATCTCGCCGGCCCCCTCACCCGTCGGGCAGAGGGAGCGCCGCGGGGGCGCGGCGCTGGTGGCTGAAGCCGCGCCTCTCGGCTCGCTCACG
>DAISWS010000096.1:1380-4541 GCA_036826275.1 Vulcanimicrobiaceae bacterium | reverse complement strand
GCAGCTCCGCGGTAACGAAGCCGGCGTCGGCCGATTCGTCGGCGACCACGAGCACTTCGGACGGCCCCGCAAGGCCGTCGATCGCACACGCGCCGAAGACTTGGCGTTTGGCTTCGGTCACCCAGATGTTGCCCGGCCCCACGATTTTGTCGACGCGCCCGATTGACTCCGTTCCGTACGCAGCGGCGGCAATGGCTTGCGCGCCGCCGACGGCGTAGAGTTCGTCGACGTCACAGAGCCAGCAGGCAAACAGCACGGCCGCTGCGATCTTGCCGTCGCGCTGCGGCGGCGTGAGCACGATGGTGCGCGAAACGCCCGCGACCTTCGCCGGCACGATGCCCATGATCACGGACGAAGGCAACGCCGCGGTGCCGCCCGGGACGTACGCCGCGATGGATTCGAGCGGGCGGGAACGCAGCGCGTAACGCGTGCCGTCCGCGTCGGCGTACTCCAGATCTTCGCGCATTTGCCGCCGGTGAAAGTCCTCGACGCGTTCGCGCGCGAGCGCAAGCCCTTCCACGACGTCGTGCGGCACGAGCGCGTGCGCCCGCTCGAACATCGGAATCGGCACGCGCAGCTTGCTGATGTCGTATGCCGGGTCGTCAAAGCGCCGCGTGTACTCGACGAGCGCCGCATCGCCGCGCTTGCGCACGTCCGCAATAATCTGTGCCACGCGCGCGCTCACGTCCGCCGGCGGATCCCAGCCGCCGCGATACAAACCCGCGAGCGCCTGCCGGTCGAGCGCCTTGACCACGGAAACGGTCACGAAGCGTTCTTCTCCAGCCGCTCGATCAAATCACGCAACTGCGCGTATTTCGCCCGAAAGCGTACCGGATTGATGACCAGCCGCGCGGTCGAGGCGGCAATTTCATCGACCACCACCATGTCGTGTTCGCGCAAGGTGTTACCGGTCGCAACCAAGTCGACGATCACGTCCGAGAGGCCGACCAGCGGACTGAGTTCCACCGAACCGTGCAGCGCGATGATCTCGCACGGCAGATCGCGCTCGGCAAAATACGCCTGCGCCGAGCGTTTGAATTTCGTTGCGACGCGCAGAAACGTCGGATAGCGCGCGCCGTTGTGGTAATCGTCGCTGCGGCGCGCGGCAACCACCAAACGGCAGGCACCGTAGCCCAAATCCGCAACTTCGCTGACCGAACGATCCGTCTCCCACAGCACGTCTTTGCCGACTATTCCGCAGTCGGCGGCGCCGAACTCCACATAGGCCGGTACGTCGGTCGGCCGCAGCAAGAGCAGTTCCGCTTTTCCGTCACCGGTCACAATCGTCAAGCGGCGCCCCGTTTCTTTTGGAACGTCGATACCGGCCGCGCGCAAGCGCGCCGCAGTTTCGGGATACAAGGAGCCCTTCGGCACGGCGATGACGAGGCGTTCAGCCAACCTGGATCTCCTCGACGTGACCGTCTTGCACGATAATGACGCGCGGGATCCGTTTGTGCTGCGCATACGCGAGCAGGGCGTCGCGATCCAAGTTGCGCACGTTCACGCGCACGCGCAGGCCCTTTTGCCGTTCGCGCGCCGCGATCGTATCCGAGCCGCTCACCATGACGTCCACTTCATTGCGCGGACGCTCGTCCTCGCGCCGGCGCTCGAGCGCGAGCAGAATGCGCTCGACGCCCACCATCCATCCGATCGCGGGGACGTCGTAGCCGAAGCGCGGCAGCAGCGAATCGTAACGTCCGCCGCCGCAGAGCGAAAACCCGAGGTCGGCGATATAGCCTTCGAAGACGAACCCCGTATAGTACTCCAAGTCGCGCAGCAGGGCGAAGTCGATATTGATCCGCTCGCGATATCCCAATGCAGCAGCGCGCTCCAGCATCTGCTCCAAACGCTGCAGCGCGGCTACCGATTCCGGCGTCTCGCACATCGACCGCATGATGTCCAGGACGTCGTCGCGCCCGCGCGTCATCGCGAGCCGGCGAATACGCTCGTCGTCGATGGCGACCACGTTGCGATCCGCGATCGCTTTTTTATACGTGCGCAACTGCTCGCCGCTATGGCCGGCACTGCGCAAGACGCCGTCCACGATGGCTGCGTCGTTGATGTCGAACCGTGCATCGCTTAGGCCGACCGCGTCGAGCGTCTCGATTGCCATGAACAGGACTTCCGCTTGCGCATCGACGCCCGGGCCGCCGATGAGTTCGGCTCCCGCCTGCGTGAATTCGCGCATGCGTCCGAGCTGCGGTTCTTCGTACCGGAAGCCCGTTGCGATATACGACAGGCGCAGCGGCAGCGTGGCTTTGCGAAGCCGGGCGGAAACCACGCGAGCGATCGGCGTCGTCATCTCCGTGCGCAGCGCGAGTTGCGAACCGAGCGGATCGGTGAAGCGGAACGTCTGCTGCATGAGCTTTTCGCCCAGCCCACGCTCGAGCGATTCGTAACTCTCGAACGTCGGCGTCAGCACCTCCGCATACGACCACGTGCGAAAAACGCGCCGGATCGTCTCTTCAATCTCCCGCTTGTACGCGAATTCTTGCGGCAGCCAGTCGCGCACGCCGGCGGGTAATCTCACTCCGGCAAACCTTCGAACACGTTCTCCGCACCGAAAATGCGCGCCAGTTCCGCGCGCACGCGGGCGTCGGCGGCAATTCCACGCGAGAGCCGCTGAATGCGGCTGCCGATGCGCGCCATCACCGGAACGGTGCCGGGCCACTCGTCCAGGACCGCTGCCAGATAGTCGACCTGTTCGCGCGTCGAGACGACGACGTGCCAGCCGGCCGGTGCGGCGGTGTACGCGGGGCGCTCGAACGGCACGACTTCGTTCGCGCTCACGGACAGCTCGATAGGCGTTTCCTCACCGCCGGACTTGTCATCCTGAGCCTGCCGAAGGGCCGGACGTTCGCGCATGCGCAGGCGTCCTTTGACGATCAAGATTTTATCTTGTTCGAAAAGATTGCTGACTTGCGGATAGAGCTTTGCGAACACGACGACGTCAATTGTGCCGGTCGTATCTTCGAGTTGCGCGATCAGAATCTGCTGCCCCGCTTTGGTCAACGTGCGGCGCACCGATGCCACCATACCGGCGACGACGACAAAACTCTCGTCCTCGCGCATGCGCAAGTCTTTGACCGGCACGGCGCCCGTGCGCGCAAGCGCATCGGCGACGTGATCGCCTACCCGGGGGATCAGGCGAGCAGACTCCT
>DAISWS010000096.1:0-1370 GCA_036826275.1 Vulcanimicrobiaceae bacterium | reverse complement strand
CATCGGCGACGTCTGCGAGCGGATGGCCGGAAACGAAAATGCCGAGCGTTTCCTTTTCCCACTGCAGCGTCTGCATCGTGTTCGGCGGCGGCACGACCGGAAGAGTCGGGCTGAGCGCAGCCGCAACGTGTGGCGCGTCGCCGAAGAGTGACACCTGCCCGAGCTGCGCATCGCGCGACTCCGCCGCTGCAATATCCATCGCCGTATCCAGCGCCGCTATTTTCTGAGCGCGGTTCCCGGGTAAACAATCGAGCGCACCGCATTTGATCAGCGCCTCGAACACGCGGCGGTTGACTTGTTTACCGTCCACGCGTTTTGCGAGATCGAAAAGGTCGGTGAACGGACCACCCAGCTCGCGCGCATCCAGGATAACCTGCACGGCGCCTTCGCCAACGCCTTTGATCGCCGAGAGGCCGAAGCGAATTTGATCGCCGACGACCGCAAAATCGGTAAGCGACTGATTCACGTCCGGCGGCAGCACGGAGATGCCGAGCTTCTTCGCCTCGTCGATATACTCGACGAGTTTATCCGTCTTGTCTTTGACCGACGACATCAGCGCCGTGAAATACGGCAGCGGATGATTGGCCTTCAGGTATGCGGTTTGATAGGCAACCCACGCGTACGCGGCGGCGTGCGACTTATTGAAGCCGTACCCGGCGAACGGCTCGATGAACTCGAAGATCTTTCCCGCCATGTGCTCGTCGATCTGCGAGTGCTCCTTACAGCCCTCGATGAACTTCTGGCGGTACACGGGGATCTTGTCTTTCTGCTTTTTCCCCATCACCTTGCGCAATTCGTCCGCCTGTCCCATCGAGAAGCCGGCAAGATCGCGCGCCATTTGCATGACGGATTCTTGATAGCACGGGATTCCGTACGTGTCGCTCAAGATCGGCTCGAGCTTGGGATGCAGGTACTTGGGCTTCTGGCGCCCGTGCTTGACCGCGATATATTGCGGAATCCACTCCATCGGGCCGGGCCGGTACAGCGCAACGAGCGCGATGACGTCATTGAAATCCGACGGGCGCAGCTCGGTGCACACGCGCACCATCCCTTCGGACTCGAGCTGAAATACGCCCATGGTGTCGCCGCGCGAGAGCATGTCGTACGTGCGCTGATCGTCGTCCGGAATCTTGGCGATGTCGAAGTCCGGATCGGTGGTGCGCCGGATCTCGTCGACCGCATTTTTCATCACGGTCAAATTGCGCAGGCCCAAGAAATCCATCTTGAGCAGGCCGATTTTTTCGGCCCAAATCATGTCGTACTGGGTGTTCACGCCGGTGTCGCTTTTGGCCAGCGGCGCGTATTCGACCAGCGGTCCGGGCGATATGACGACGCCGTCGGGGGCCAGCTCCTCCACCCCGGCCACGTCG
>DAISWS010000095.1:3038-10369 GCA_036826275.1 Vulcanimicrobiaceae bacterium | reverse complement strand
ACCGTCGGTCATTTAGCAAACGACTGGTTTCAGCCACTCACCCACCTCTCCGTGGGACCGGACCACTATACCACATGGGCGCAATGGGAGCCTGCGCACGGCCGCGTTAGCCCGTAGGCGCGCTCGGAGCGGCCGGCGGCGGTTCGTCGACGACTTCCGGCACGATAACGTCGTTTCGAACGCGCGGACGCCGTGCGAGCAGCACGTCGACGCCGGCAACGCGCCCGGCGGGCACGACCAGCATCAAGAACGAGATCGTGAAGGCAATCGCATCAAGCGAGCCTATCGTCGTCCAGCTCGAGAATTCGCCGTTGAGCGCCATGTAGTTCAGCGCCAAAAAGCAGCCCACAAGACCGCCGAATCGCGTGAACACGCCGAGCAGTAAACTGACTCCGGTGAGCGTTTCGCCCAGGCGCACGAGCTCGGCGAACAGATGGATGTTGGGCGTCACGACGTTCAACAAAAAATCGTGATAGAAACCGGTTTGCGTCAGCACCGCTTTCTGCACCATCTGCGGCATATAGCCCGACGGCGGCATGTACGCGGACGAACCCAGAAACTTGGAAACGCCGTGCACGATCCAAAACGCGCCCGCATACAACCGCAGAAGCGTAAACCACCCGGCGTACGTCCAGTGTGAAGCCATTCTCATGCGATTTCTTCTCCTTGAAAGCGGCGCGTGGCAAGCGCGCGTATTGCGGCGGCCACCTCCGCCGACGCGTGCGGTTTGCCGAGATTCAGCATCGCGCATCGCATCGTCTCGCGCTTTTCCGGCGATTGCAGCAGTGATTCGACGGTGCGCGCCAAATCGGCGGTGTTCTTGGCGCGCAGCGCTGCGCGGCGCTGGACCAAATACCGCGTGTTGCGTTCCTCCTGGCCCGGCAACGGTTTATACAGCACCATCGGGACGCGCGCGACGAGCGCCTCCGCGGACGTCAGGCCGCCGGGTTTGGTGATAAGCACGTCGCTCGCGTGCATGTACTCGTGGACGTTGTTTACAAAGCGCACCACGCGCACGGGGTAGCGAACCTTGTGCGCATATTCGAGCACGCGCTGCTCGCTTCGCACGCTGCGCCCCACGATGGCAAGCGCGCACAGCGGCGTCTTCACGCGGTCCAGCGCCTGCATCATCGACTCGAGCGGTCCCATTCCCAAGCCGCCGCCCATGATCAGCACCGTGCTCCGATCCTGCGGCAAACCGAGGCGCTCGCGTAAAACGTCGCGCTCGCCGTGCGCGGCGGCAAACTCCGCGCGAACCGGAATGCCGGAAACCACGACTCGATCGCCCGGCACGCCCCGCGCGAGCAGTGTCGCGCGCATCTCCGGCGTTGCGACCGCGTAACCGTCGATGTTCGCGTGAATCCAAAACGCGTGCACGGCAAAATCCGTTACAACGCCCATCACCGGCGGCGCGTCCGCGAACTGCTTCTTGTACTCCGCCATCACGCCGCACGGAAACGCGTGCGTGCAGATGACGACGTCCGGGCGCCACTCTTGCAGCAGCGGGCGCAAATTCGTCGCCGTGAACTGATGGGCCCAGGCGCGAAACGGGCCGACTTCGGTGGCTTGTTCGGCACGGTTGTACAGAAAGCGGTACATCTGCGGAATGGTTTTCACCATGCGCAGATAGCCTTCGGAGACGACGCGCGAAACGACGGATGCCGCGTATTTGTACGAATCGACGACCGTCGCTTCGAACTGCGGCTCCGCATGCGCGAGCTCGGCGCGCAGCGCGTTCGCCGCCGAGGTATGGCCGACCCCGACGTTGGCCGACAGAAACAGCGCCCGGATTACTCGGCGCCCCCCTCTCCGCCCGACTCTTCCGCAAGAACGAAAAAGTCGTCGAGGATCTCCTGCGCCAAGTCGTCGTCTTCGAGTAGATCGCCCTTGTCGTCGGTCACCACGAACTCGTCTTCCTGTTCGCAGTAGAGAACGGCGTACGCGTGGTTTTCCTCGTCCTCAACCAAACCGACGACTTCGAATTCGAGCTGTTTTTCGTCGGTGGTTTGAATTACGAGCACGTCGCGCAGTTCGAGCGTTTGCGGTTTGCCGGCGTCGCCGTTGGTAGACATAGGAATCTCCTACTTCAAATACTTTGCGATGTTCGCGTTCTGCTCGGCGAGCGTGCGCGCGAAGGCGTGGTGGCCGTTCCCTTTATACACGTAGTACAGATACGGAGACGGCTTCGGATTGAATGCCGCCAGCAGCGAAGGCTCCCCGGGGTTCGCGATGGGGGTTGGCGGCAACCCCTGGTGCAGATAGGTGTTGTACGGCGAATCGATTTTCAGGTCCCCGTACGTGATGACGTCATGATGCTCAGGTAGAGCGTACTCTATGGAGGCGTCCACTTCCAGCGGCATGCCCAGGCGCAGACGGTTATAATAGACGCCGGCCATCAGCGGGCGCTCGTCGTCCGCCTTTGCTTCGCGTTCGATGAGCGAAGCCAGCGTGACGACCTGCGGCACCGTCAGGCCGTGCGCTTTGGCTTTGCGGACCGCATCTTTCGGCAGCTCTTTCCGGAACTGCGCCGTAAGGATGCCTTCCACGGTCTTGGGCGACGCGTCGTTCGGGATCAGATAGGTGCTCGGGAAAAGATACCCTTCCAAATTCTTCGTGCGCGCGCCGTCGACGACAATCGAATCGTGCAAAAATGCCAGGTCGTACGCGCGAGCGTCGCCGATGCCTTCATCCTGCAGCCGCTGCGCGATTTGTTTGGCCGTGAAACCTTCGGGAATCGTGACCCATTTTGCGACTTGCGCACCGCCGTTTTCGAGCTGCTCCAGCACCTGGGCGGCCGTTTGATGCGGCCGAAATTGAAATTCTCCGGCGTGCGCGGTGGTATCGGCGTGCGTAAACTTCGCGTACACGCGGAATACCGTCGGGTTGCCGATGATTCCGCTCGCGGCCAGTTGCGTTGCGATGTCGTGAAACGTCGAACCGCGCGCGACGATCACATGCTTGACTGAATCGGGGCGCGACCGATCTCCCCAAATCGAGTACGCGAACCAGGCGGCGCCCGCAACAACGGCTAGAGCGATGAAGATGCTGACGTAGCGCAGCGCGCGCATCACGCGGATGCCCCGCTCCGGCGGCGTGCCAAAAACGTCTCGAGGATAAGCGCGGCGGCCATCTTGTCCACGGCCCCTTTGCGCTTGGCGCGGCTCACGTCCACCGCAATCAGGCTTTTCGTTGCTTGCGCCGTCGTCATCCGTTCATCGACGCGATGAATGCGCCCGCCATAGACGCGCTGCAGTTGCTCGACGAAGCGATCGATCTTCTCAGCGGCGAGCCCCCGTTCCCCGCCGAGGGTTACCGGATCCCCGATCACCAATTCTTCGGCGTTATAGTCGCGAGTCAGGCCGGTGATGCGCTCGAGATCCGCCCGCAGGTTCGTGCGCTCGATTACGGTGACGGGAAGCGCGAAACTGCCGCTGGGATCCGCGACGGCGACGCCGATGCGCTTGCTGCCGACGTCCAGGGCCATGATTGGGGGCATTAGGCGCCCCTTACGAACTCCAGCGCATGCACTCCCGCTTTCGGCCGGCGGCCCAGGTGATGATTGACCAGGGCCTCGATTGCTTGCGCGACCCGGCGCGTCGCGCGCATCGCAGGCGCAACGGCGCCGCCGCGTACCGCCGCGATTGCCTGGAGATTCTGCAAATCGGCGGCATCGAGCACCGGCACCTCGCGCCAGTTCGCGCGGCACGCCTCGCATGCGAAGCCGCCTTGCTCGGCGTCAACCCACGCGCTGTGCGCGCCCAGCGGTTTGCCGCAGCGGATGCAGCTGTCGACGGGCGGCGCGAGCCCCAGCGCGTCCAGCAGCCGCATCGAAAAGCGCGGAAGAAGCGCCAGAGGATCGACGCTCTCACCGATTGCACCCAGAGCGGCGGTGAGCAGCGCATAAATCTCCGGTTGCGCGAGGTCGGGTTCGCAGAACGCGTCGATGAGTTCGGCGATCATGTTTGCCGCGGCGTAGGCTTCGGGTTGCACTAAACGCTGCCAGTGCGCGTTTTCGGTATCCGCGGAAACGATCACGTCGAGATTGCGTCCGCGGTGCATGCCGAGCAACACTTCATTACCGAATTCCAGACGTCCGGCGAGGTGGCTTTTCGTGCGCCGCGCGCCTTTGGCGATGGCGTCGATCTTGCCGCGTTCTTTCGTAAAGAGCGTCAAGATGCGATCTGCCTCACCGTACGTACGTCCGCGCAGAATAACCGCAGCCGTTTTATACGAGCGCTGCGGCGCGCTCATCGCAGGTTCTTCGGACCGAATGCGTCGGAAAGCAACTGATCCAGCGTCGTCACCGTTACGCCGTCCGGTACCGTGTACGCGACGCTGAGCCGCGGGTTGAATTCGTTCAAGAATTGACGGCACGCTCCGCACGGTGCCGTTACGGTCGTGTCTGGGCCGGCAACGGCGATCGCCTCAAAATCGCGGTACCCCGCAGCGACCGCCGCGACAGCGGCGCTGCGTTCCGCGCAGATCGCCAGACCGTAGCTCGCGTTTTCGACGTTCGCACCGGTAAACACCGTACCGTCATCCGTAAGAATTGCCGCTCCGACGGCAAACCGCGAGTACGGCGCATACGCATTCTCCCGCACCTGCCGCGCGTGCGCGAGCAATTCTTCAGTCTTCATGCTCTTCCGCCGCGCCGTTTTGCTGGCCGAGTTTGCCGTTGCTGAAAATGCGCACCGCCATGATGCGCCGCCCGCGCATGCGATCGACCTTCAGGCGCGTATGCTCGTCGGCTTCGACTTCTTCGCCTTCGGTGGGCAGCCGCCCGAAAAGGCCAACGGTAAAGCCGCCGATCGTTTCAAACTCTTCGTGCGGAAGATGCGTGCCGAGTTTCGCGTTGACGTCTTCGATGTTGACGCCCGAATCCACGATCGCTTCGCGATCGCCGATCATGCGCACGGGTTCTTCTTCTTCCTCGTCGTGCTCGTCCCGGATCTCACCGACGATCTCTTCGAGCAGATCTTCCATCGTTACCAGGCCCGCAGTGCCGCCGTATTCGTCCACGACGATCGCCATCGTGAATTTATCACGCTGCATCTCGCGCAGCAGTTCGGCGATCTTCTTGTTCTCCGGTACGTGGGTGACCGGACGCATTAGCACGCGCAGGGGCGTCGAACTGAGCGAACCGTTCGCAAGACTAATCAACAGCTCGCGGTCGTGCACCATCCCGACGATGTCGTCCTTCGAGTCTTGATAGACCGGCAGTTTGGAATAGCCTTCGGCGATGACGATGTCGAGCGCTTTGCGCGGAGACTCGTCGATGGAAACGGCGATGATGTTCGGGCGCGGCGTCATCACTTCGCGAACGATGGTGTCGCCGAATTCGATGACCGAGTGAATCATCTCGCGCTCTTGTTCCTCGAGCACGTTCTGCTCCGCGCCGACATTGACGATAGCGCGGATGTCTTCCTCGGTTACGAAAATCTGATGCGCGTGCTTGATGCCGAACGGCCGCAGCATCGCGTTGGTCAAAAATTGAAACAAATAGACGAGGGGCGTGAGCACCAACGCGGCGCGCCGCATCGTCGGCGCAAGACGCAGCGCCCAGCGTTCGTTATCCGAGACCGCAACCGTCTTCGGAATGATTTCGCCGAAGAGCAGCAGGATGAACGTCATCACGATTGTCGAGATGATGGCGCCGTCCACGATGCCCGCGCTGATGAATACGTACGTTGCCAGCGAGTCTGCAATCAGCAGCACGATCGTGTTGCCGATTAAGATGGAGGTCAAAAAGCGGTTCTTGTCCTCGACCAAGCGCAAAACGGCGCCGGCGCGCTTGACGCCGCGCTCGAGCATCGCGCGCGCGCGAAGCCGCGAGACGCCCACGAGGGCGGCCTCCGAGGCTGCGAAGAAGGCCGCGAGCAGCACGAGGACCACCAGTGCGGCGATCTCATACCACGGGATGACGTGTGCTGCGTGCTGACTACTGAGAGGTTCCAAGGTTGCAGGGCCGATTATAACACAAGGTGCCCGCGCACCAAGAGGTACACGGCTAGGGCGACCAGCGTTCCCAGAATCGCGCCCCAGGTCACCTCGAACGCCGAGTGGATTCGGGCTTCGACCCGGCTTTGAGCGACGAGGAAAGCCACGAAGTAGGCGAGGACCGCCACGAGCGGCCGCTGGTAAAACAGCGCGAGGCCCGTCGAAGCCGCGAAGGCCAGCGCCGAATGCCCCGAAACCGCACCGCCCTGGAGCGGCGAACCTCGGCCCGCCCACGCCTTCGCGAAGATGGTGCCGATGGCCGCCAGGGCCAGCACGATGAGGATCACGTTCGCCGGCACCTGAGCGACGGCATCGTACACGCGCGTTCCGCCTTGCTGGATGCCTTGGTAGAAGACGAGATAGCCGACGACGACGGCGCCGATCGTTGCGACCAGCACGGCACCGGCTGCGGCGTCTTTGGCGGTTTTCGCAAGCGGATGATGCGCGACGGTCAGCAGATCCACGACGGCTTCTATCGCGGTATTCATCAGTTCGAGCGCGAGAACGATGACGATCGTAATCACGATCGCAGCCACGTAAATGCGGTCTAGGCGCAGAAGCAGCGTAGCAACGAGAACGAGCGCGGCGATAAAAAGATGTACGCGCATGTTCGGCTGCGTGCGCACCGCGTACAGAATACCGGCGAACGCATAATGGAACGAACTCCAAAACTTCGTTTCGGCGATGCGCACGTATTCGTGCTCGTTATGCGGGTCGCGCGGTTTATGTTCGTGCATCGTCATCGTATGGCCACGGCATGCCGATGGCAGCCGCCAGACGCCGTTCTTCGGCTTCCATGGCCGCACGCTCTGCCGGGTCCTCGTGATCGTGCCCGAGCACGTGCAAGACGCCGTGAATCAGCAGCCGGTAAATCTCCTGTTGCAGCGGTGCGTCGTAATCCGCGGCTTGGCGCCGTGCAGTATCGATACTGATAACGATATCCCCGAGGAGACGCTCTTCCTCTCCCAGACCGTGTTCGCCCGCCTCGTACAGCGGGAACGAGAGCACGTCGGTCGGTTTGTCCTTTCCGCGGTGTTCGCGGTTGAGCTCGCGAATCGCGCCGTCGTCGACGAGTGAGATCGACAGCGACGAGCCGCCTTCGTTCACCTCTTTGAGCAGTTTGCGCGCGATCGTTTTCAAGCGGCGGGTGTCGACGCCGCTCCCTTTGGCCAAAGCCGCGAAGTGGATCATTGAGCCGGCGGAGGCTTCGATGCGTACGCCCGGATGATCTTTGCAACCAGCGGATGGCGCACGACGTCGGCTTCGTTTAGTTCGACGATGCCGATGTCCGCAATGCCGGCAAAACGTCGCGGTACTTCGGCCAGGCCGCTGGG
>DAISWS010000095.1:0-3028 GCA_036826275.1 Vulcanimicrobiaceae bacterium | reverse complement strand
CGGCGGCCGACGGGCAGCAACTGTGCAACACATCTTCCAGCAAACCGCTGCTCGCGCCGCCCGGAAGATCCACTTGCGTGACGTCTCCGTTGACGATCATCTTCGAACCCGAGCCCAAGCGCGTGAGAAACATCTTCAATTGCTCGCGCGTCGCATTTTGCGCCTCGTCCAAAATCACGAACGCCTCGGACAGCGTGCGGCCGCGCATGTACGCGAGCGGCGCAACTTCGATGATTCCGCGCTCCAAGTAGCGTTCGACGACGGTCGTATCGAGGAGTTCCCCGAGCGCATCGTAGAGTGGGCGCAGATACGGATCGACTTTCTCCCGGAGATCGCCGGGCAGAAAACCGAGTTTTTCACCGGCTTCCACGGCCGGACGCGAAAGAATGACGCGAGCGACTTCCCGTTCGCGAAGCGCGCGAACCGCCATGACGACCGCTAGAAACGTCTTGCCCGTACCGGCCGGACCGATACCGAACGTCAGCGTATTGCGTTCTATGGACTCGACGAAAGCGCGTTGGCCGGCGGTTTTCGGGCGGACTTCCTTGCCGCGATGCGACCGGTAGAGCGTCTGCGGCAATGCGGTTTCCGATCGCCCGCGCAGTACGTCTGAAGTTGCGAGTGCAACGTCGTCGGGCGTCACTTGCGAACCGCGCACGGCCGCATCGAGTATTCGGCGTACCACCGCGTACGCTTGATCGACCGCGGTGCTTTCACCCGCGAGCACGAGCGCATTCCCCTCAATCCGTAAAGCGATCGAAAGCGCGTCTTCAAGCGCTGAGAGATTCTGATCGAACTTCCCGAACAGACGAAAATGGTCGCTTAGCGCGCTCAGGTCGACGGTTCGTTCGGTTGTTGACTCCAGTGATCGTTCTCCCGCATGCAAGCCGGGGGCCCCAATACCTCGCTTGCCACTATTGCCCGCAGCAAGGTATTCCCATCTTTGAACATGTCCGTTAAAGCCCCGCTTTTCGGGCGGGGCGCGGGCGGTGCGGCTTTCTGCGGTTGGCCGGGCATGACTAGGAGCCCGGCGGCGCGAGCGGCGGCGGTCCCGCGGAGGACCCGTTGTCGGCAGCCGCGCCGACGCTGCTGGAGATCGATCCGCGCATGTCGGAGTCCGCCTGAATGTTTTTCATCTTATAGTAGTCCATGATGCCGAGATTGCCGCTGCGGAACGCCTCTGCAATCGCTTGCGGCACGGCCGCTTCCGCTTCGACCACTTTGGCGCGCATCCGCTGTGTTTCGGCTTTCATTTCTTGTTCGGCCGCCATCGCCGCGTATTGCCGTTCCGATGCCTTGGCCTGCGCGATGCGCCGGTCCGCTTCGGCTTGCGACATCTGCAGTTCCGCGCCGATATTCTTGCCGACGTCGACGTCCGCGATGTCGATGGACACAATTTCGAACGCGGTTCCCGCGTCCAGACCTTTGGCGAGTACCGTCTTGGAAATGCGATCCGGATATTCCAGCACTTCTTTGTGATCGATCGCCGCGCCGACGGCGGAAACGACTCCTTCACCGACACGCGCGATGATGGTCGGTTCGCCTGCGCCGCCGACGTACCGGTCCAAGTTACTGCGCACGGTGATTCGCGCCTTGACGTTGAGCTGAATGCCGTTTTGCGCGACGCCCTGGAAGATCGGCGTTTCGATGACCTTCGGATTAACCGACGTTTGCAGCGCTTCGAGGACGTTGCGTCCCACCAAGTCGATGGCGGCGGCGCGCTGCCATTCGAGCGGAATCTGCGCGCGCTGCGCGGCGATCATCGCGAGCACGACGTTCTCCACGTTACCCCCGGCCAGATAATGCGACTGCATCTGTTCGACCGTGAGCGGCAACCCGGCTTTGCGCGCACGAACCAAATTGTTCACGATGAGGCTGGGAGGAATCTTGATGATCCGCATGCGCACGAGCGAGCCGATCGAAAGCGGAACGCCGGCAGCGACCGTTTGAATCCACAAGCCGACCGGAACGTAATAGAGGAACAGTATCAACAGGATGAAGACGACGAAAAACAGGATCGCCGCGCTCGCTGCAACCACGATGCTTACTCCTTGTAGCTCGGGAGCGTAACGGGCTCCACGAAGATCCGCGCGCCTTCAACGCGAGTGACGCGAATGGGGGTACCTTCGGGAATGAATTCGCCTTGCGTGAGCACGTCGGCGCGCTGTCCGTCGATCAGCGCTACGCCGGCCGGCCGCAGATACGACGCAGCCACGCCGCTCTTGTGCAGCAGCGACCCGTAATCCGAACTCGTGACGTAATCCGCGCCTTGCGCGCCCGCGAAGGTCAATTTCGCAATCCACGCGTTGTGGGGAAAGATGCGCGTGGCCAGATAAAAGAGCGCGATCGTCAGGACGATCGCCGTTGCAACGGTTTGCAGCGCGATGACGATCATCGGCGTTCCGAATGCAAGGAGCACCGAAAGCAGCAGCACGACGGCACCGATGACGCCGGGCGCGCCATGTCCCGGGACGACGTGCAGCTCCCAGAGGATGCCCGCCAGTCCGAGGATAGCCAAAATGACGACGTACGGCCCGGTCACGCCGGCCGCGATATGGCTTCCGAAGAAGAGCCCGAGCGCGCCCAAGCCGAGCAGGCCCGCAATGCCGTGGAGAGTTTGCATCTCGAGCAACAGGCCCAGCAGACCCACCGTAAGCAGGACGGCGCTGATCAGGGGCGTGTTGAGCGCGTGCACCAATTCCATAAAACGAGCTACCCGCTCGCTTCGCGAAAGTTGCGGTGGGCTCCGTCCGAGCTTAAGAGGAAAGCTCTTCGGTGACGATCTGCCGGACGAGGTTGCCGTCGGCCAAGCCTTTGAGCTGCGGCATCGCGGCCTTCATGACCGCGCCCTGATTCCGGCCGCCCTCGGGAAGCTCGGAGATAATCGCCTTGACGACCGTCCGGATTTCCTCGCCGGACTTCTGCGCGGGCAAATACGCCATCAGAATCTCGCGCTCGCGCTTTTCTTTATCGGCGAGCTCCGCGCGGCCGGCCTTCTCGAACTCCGTGGCCGAGTCGGTCCGCTGCT
>DAISWS010000094.1:0-10487 GCA_036826275.1 Vulcanimicrobiaceae bacterium | reverse complement strand
TCGCGCAGATAATCCGCGAGCGAGAGATGCTCGCCGCCCGTCTGCCGGATGAACGTGAAGCGCGCGATTTCCTTTGCATGGTCCTGCGGATCGTAGACGATGACGTCGTTTCCGCTGCCCGCAGCCGGGAAATACCCGTAGACGAAGCGCGGCTCCAATAGCCCATCGCGTATCGCCAGCTCCTGATACCGGTGCAGGCGAGGCTCGAAATCGTCGCGCACCAACGTATCGAACGCGTCGCCTTTTGTATTGGCGGCGCCCCACGACAGCCGGTACAAGCTGCGCAAATCAAAACACGACCACAATTTCGGCACGTCGATTTCGCTCACCGTGCGCGTTCCCCAAAATGGCGGCTTCGGGACGGGGGCGCGCTCCGAACGAACGGCGGAATAGGTGATTTCGCCGTTGCTCGCGGCAACCGTCGAGCGCTGACGCTCGCGCAGCGCGAACGCTTCACGCTTCGCGCGTTCGACGAGCGCTTCGCGGCCACTCGGATCGTTGAGCGACTCCATGATCTGCAAGCCCTCGAATGCGTCCTTTGCGTAGAACAGGCCGGGCTCGAAAAAGCGCTCGCCCTCGTCGAGCAGCGAAATACGCCGGCCGAAGTCGCGGTTGATCGCCGCGCCGCCGACGAGTACCGGAAACTGCAAGCCGCGCGCGTCTTGCTCTTGCACGCAAACCGGCATCTGTTTGCTGGTCGACACGAGCAGCGCCGAAAGGCCAATCGCATCAGCCTGTACTTCGACCGCCTTCTCGAGGATGGTGTTCATCGGCACTTGCTTGCCGAGATCGAACACCGTGTAGCCGTTGTTCGAGAGAATGGTGCCGACCAGATTCTTCCCGATGTCGTGCACGTCGCCGAACACCGTGGCAAGCACGACTTTGCCTTTACTCGCGCCTTCTTTCTTTTCGAGGAACTGCTCGAGATGGGCAACCGCTTTTTTCATCACCTCGGCGGACTGCAGAACGAACGGCAGAATCAACTCGCCCGAACCGAACTTGTCGCCGACTTCTTTCATCGCAGGCAGCAAGATATCGTTGAGCACCGCGACGGCATCGCGGCTCTGGAGCGCCTCGTCGATCTTCTGTTCTATACCGTCTTTTCGGCGCCGCAGGATCGCGTTGTGAATGCGCACTTCCACCGGCGCGTCCGCGTCGTCATCTTTCGCCGGCCCGGTGCCCGATGCCGAGCTTCCCGTTGCCTCAAAGTATTCGATTAGGCGCTGCAGCGCATCGGCCCGGCGGTTGAAGATTAGATCGTCGCACAACTCGCGCTGCGTGGCGTCGAGTTCGGCGTAGGGCGTGATCTCTTTGGGATGAACCAGCGCAAGGTCGAGCCCCGCTTCTACGCAGTGATGCAGGAAGGCCGAATTGAGCGCAGCGCGCGCGTGCGGCTTGAGTCCGAACGACACGTTGCTCACGCCAAGCGACGTCAGCACGCCAGGAAGCGCTTTTTTAATCGCGCGAATCCCTTCGATCGTTTCGACCGCCGAATCGATGTACTCGGCATCGCCTGTTGCGAGCGTGAACGTCAAATCGTCGTAGATGAGGGCGCCCGGCGGCAGCCCGTACTCGCCGACGACGATGTCGTAAATACGCTGCGCGACTTCGAGCTTGCGCGGTGCGGTTTTCGCCATCCCGCTCTCGTCGATCGTAAGCGCAACCACCGCAGCCCCATGCTCCTTGACCAGCGGCAGCACGGAATCGACTTTTGCCCGTCCGCTCTCCAGATGCACCGAGTTGACGATGGCACGCCCGGGATAATTTTCGAGCGCCGTCTTGATGACGCGCGGTTCCGTGGAATCGATCATCAGCGGCGATTCGACCGATTGCGCGAGCTTGCGCACGACGGTACGCATCTGCTCGTCTTCGTCGGTGCGCTCGGTGAGCGCGCCACAGATGTCGAGCACGTGCGCGCCGCCCTCGACTTGATCGCGCGCCAGGACGGCGATGTCGTCGTAGTTGTCTTCGAGCAGCAGTTTTTTGATTTTGCGCGAGCCTTGCGCGTTGATGCGCTCGCCCACCAGCAGCGGCCGCGGCTCTTGCTCGAGCGAGACGGCCGTCATCGCGGAAGCAACGAACTGCAGCGGCTTGGAAACGGGAAGCCGTCCGGGGCCGCTCTCGCGGAGCGCCTCGCTAATCGCGGTGATGTGTGCGGGCGTCGTGCCGCAGCATCCGCCGACCACGTTGACGCCGAATTCTCGTACGAAACCGGCGAGCTCGCCCGCAAGCTCCTCCGGCGTTTCCGGATAGATCGTCTCGCCCTTCGGGCCCATGATGGGGAGGCCCGCGTTCGGGATAACGCTGATGAAACGATCCGACATCTCGCTCATGTAACGCACGGAGTCGCGCATTTGCGCGGGGCCCGTCGAACAGTTCAAGCCGATCACGTCTACCGGCAACGCGCCCAGCGTCGCGCAGATCGCCCGGACGTCCGTACCGAGCAGCATGCGGCCTTCGGTGATGAGCGTGGGCTGCGCCTGAATCGGCACGCGCCGCAAACCGCGGTCGAATTCGCGCACGATGCCCGCGATCGCGGCCTTGAGTTCGAGCAGATCTTGCATCGTCTCGAGCAACAGCAGATCGACGCCGCCTTCGACCAGATACCGGGCCTGCTCGCCGTAAATGTCGGCGAGCGCTTCAAACGTGATCTTCGAGAGCGATGGGTCGGAAGACGATATGAGCATGCCCGTCGGGCCCATCGAACCCGCGACGAATCGCGGCCGCTGCGGCGTGCCGAGCGCGTCGCATGCTTGCCGTGCGAGCTGCGCCGCGTTCCGGTTGATCTCCGCGACCTTCTCGCCCAGGCCGTATTCGTCGAGCTTCAGCCGTGAAGCGGTAAAGGTGTCGGTTTCGAGGACATCCGCCCCAGCTTGCAGATACGATTCATGTATGGAACGGATGACGTCCGGCCGTGTAAGGACCAGCGCTTCGTTACATCCGTGGTATTGGGCGCCCCCGAAGTCTTCGGCGGTTAATTCGAGCGCCATGAGCTGCGTGCCCATGGCGCCGTCGAACACGAGCACACGCTCGTGCAACAGCTGCAGATATGTAGACAATTTATATCGATGTACTCGCTTTTTCGATGGCGACGGTACGTACGGCGCGCACCTCACCAACGGCGCGCCCCGCTCGATTATATACTATCGGCCGTTCCATGTCGGCGAGTTCAGTCAGCGGGCCGGCGCCCAGCAGCCCCAGCTGCCGCACGGCGGCCAGCACGGCCGGAGACCGGCCCCGCGAGGCGCCGTCGAGCACCTTGCAGACCATGCCCACGCCCTGCGTGATAAAGCCGCTTCCGTGGACCCCTTCGGCGCCGCCCTTACAGGCCAGCGAGCCCGCACCCGCCTCCATGAGGCGAGTATCGAACTCGCCCGTCCCCGACACGTACTCCGGATGAGCGATCATCGCGTCGCGCACGACCCGCAAAGCGGCCGCATCGCGTTCGTTGATGCCTTCGAGCGTTGCCAGATGCATGAACGATTTGGCGGCGTTGCGCAGCGGCGTCGCATACACGGGAATGCCGCAGCCGTCGATGCCGAGCTGCAATTCGGCCTCGTCGACGCCCGACATGCGGGCGCATAATTCCAGTATGCGCCGCTGCGCCGGATTGGAAGCTTCCAGGTACGTCGCCGGATCCGCACCGATGATCGTGGCCAGCGCTAAGATTCCCGCGTGTTTGCCGGAACAGTTGTTATGCAGCGCGCTCGGCTGCTCGCGCGCATCTTGAAGCGCTTGCGCAGCCTGCACGTTATACGGCGCGTGCACGCCGCATTGAAGCGCGCGTTCGTCCATGCCGATCTTTGCGAGAATGGACTGCACCGCACGAACATGAAACGCCTGACCGGTGTGTGACGCCGCCATCACCGCTATCTCGCGCGGCTCGAGGCCGAACCGCTCGCGCGCGCCCGCGGCAATCGCCGCCGCGGCGATGAACGGTTTTGCGCTGGAGCGCAAATACACCGGCGCATCGATATCGCCGGCGGAAAAGATCACGTTCTCTTTGGCGTCCATCGCACACGCGGCGACGTGATGAAACGACTCCACCAGGCCGCCGCGCGTAACTTGAACGCCCCAGTCGCTACACCAGGGCTGGTTCGACAATCTGCGCTTCCTGTTCCGCGTAGACCGGATTTGAAAGATAGCGTTCGCCGGTATCGCATCCGATCGTCACAATCAACGCGCCTTTCGACTCCGGACGCGCCGCCACTTGCAGCGCGGCCCAGATATTCGCGCCGGAAGAGATGCCCAGCAGCATGCCTTCCTCGCGTGCCGCGCGGCGTGTCGTCGCGATGGCATCCGCATCCGATACGCGGATAACTTCTTCATACGCTTGCGTGTTGAGCACTTTCGGCACGAAGCCCGTTCCGGTTCCTTGAATCTTGTGCGGTCCCGGTTGTCCGCCGGAGAGCACCGCTGAAGCATCCGGTTCCACCGCGATGATTTTCACGCTCGCTTTGCGCTGCTTGAGCACTTCACCAACTCCGGTAATCGTGCCGCCGGTCCCGACGGCGGCGACAAAAACATCGACAGTCCCGTCGGTATCGCGCCAGATCTCTTCCGCCGTCGTGCGCCGGTGAATCTCCGGATTCGCGGGATTCTCGAACTGCTGCGGCATGAAATATTTTGCGGGATCGCTTTGCACGATCTCGTTGCCTTTTGCGATCGCCGCGCGCATGCCGTCGGCGCCCGGCGTCAAGATGACTTGCGCGCCGTAGGCTTTGAGCAGATTGCGGCGCTCGACCGTCATCGTGTCGGGCATGATGAGAATAACCGGATAGCCTTTCGCGGCTGCAACGAACGCCAGCGCAATACCGGTGTTGCCGCTGGTGGGCTCGACAATGACGCTTCCGGGCCGCAAGCGTCCGTCACGTTCCGCCGCCTCGATCATGGCGACGCCGATGCGGTCTTTGACAGAACCGGCAGGATTGAACGACTCGAGCTTCACCGCAACGGTCCCCGGCAAGCCCTTGCCCAGCCTAGCGAGTTTCACGAGCGGCGTGTTGCCGAACGTATCGGCCAAATTTTCATAGATCCGTGCCATGCACATGTCCTTCGTCGAGCGTATGAATTGAGTGCTCATCATAACCGAAAAGGTCCGGTAAAGGCTGCAAGCGCCGGAGGCAGCCCGGCCGGGGGAGAGAAACCAGGTCCACCCGTGTTCACGCTTGCCGAAAAGTCGCTCTACGTCGAAGCGATCGATCTCTGGATCGACTCGATGCGAACGCGTGAGCGGTGCTACGTTTCCCACGGTCACTCCGATCACGCGCGCGAGCACGCAGTCGTCGTGGCGACGCCCAATACCGCTCGCATTTGCCGCGCGCGCTTCGCCAAACGCGAGCGGCGTGCCGTGCAAACCTCGCTGCTCGAACACGTACGAGAGCCGCGTCCGCCCGCGGAGTTCGAAGAACACGCATTCAACGAACCGTGGATGGACGGCGGCCACCGCATCACGCTTTTTTCCGCAGGGCACGTCCTTGGCAGCTCGCAGATACTCATCGAAAGCCAAGCCGGCCGCTTCGTCTACACGGGCGACTTCAAGCTGCAAGAATCCTTGACCGCCGAACCGCCTGAAGTCAAACGATGCGACGTGCTGCTCATGGAGTGCACGTACGGGCGCCCGCAGTACGCGTTCCCGCCGCGCGAAGAAGTCGCCGGCGAGATCGTGGCGTTCGCGCGCGACGCGTTGGAAGCGGGCGCCGTGCCGGTGTTCTTCGCCTATTCGCTCGGCAAAGCGCAAGAAGCGGTCGCGATTTTGGGCAACGCCGGGCTTTCACTCACGGTGCACGCCGCCATCGAAACGATGTGCAACGTGTACCGCGATTGCGGCGTGCAGCTGCCGCCATACAAACGCTACGACGCCCACGCGTTCGACGTAAACGGTGCGGTGATCTGGCCGCCGTCGGGCGCTCTTCCAAAGCCGCTCAAAGGCAAACCGGTGCGCACGGCGATCCTGACCGGCTGGACGATGGATCGCAGCGCGCCATTCCGGTACGGCGTCGATCGCGGCTTCGCGCTTTCCGACCACGCCGACTATCCGGCATTGCTGCGCTACGTCGAACTGGCGCAGCCCAGCCGCGTGCTGCTCAACCATGGCTGGCGCGATTTCGTCTACCGCCTGCGGGCGATTGGCGTAAACGCGGAGTATTTGGAAGAGCATGCACAACTCGCGTTGTTTTAAAGGGGTCCTTGCACTCGCCGCGGCTGCGCTTTGCGCGCCGCCTGCCGGCGCCGCGCCGGCAGCTCCGTCTCTGGACGATGCACTGGGGCACATCGCTGCCTATGCGCCGCAGGCCCTGCGCGGCGCTCCCGGCATGGTGGTCGCGATCACTGACGCAACGCATACGCTGCGCATCATTCCCGTTGGATACGCGGATCTCGAATCCAAGTCACCCGTCACGCCGGCTACGCGGTTCGGCATCGGATCGCTCAGCAAGTCGATGACGGCAACGGCGCTGCTCGAACTGCGCGATGCGGGACGGTTCGATCCGCAGCGCCCCGTCACCGCGTATCTCCCATGGTTCTCGATCCACACGCGATGGCGGCCGATCACCTCGCACGACCTGTTCACGCATACGAGCGGGTTGCCGGACGGCGGACTTTCAACCGGATTATCGTCCGTGTACGAACTGCGCGACTGGATGACGGGCTTCAAACCCGGAACGCGGTGGTCGTATTCGAACGTCGGCTACGATACGCTCGGCGCCATTCTCGAAACGCTCGACCACGCCGATTATCCCGAGATCATGCAGCGCCGCGTGTTTGCGCCGCTCGGCATGAACTCGACGAGCGCGCAGTGGGATCCTCGGAATCTGGAAGACGCAGCGCAAGGCTATCTGTATCGCGCGGACGACATCGCGACGCCGCCCCAGCCGCACCTCATGGACGCACCCACGACGCACTACGTTGATCCCGCCGGCTCGGTGCTCTCGAACGCGCCCGACATGGCAGCATACATGCGGTATCTGCTCAGCGGCGGGCGCAGCACGCAAGGCGCGTTGATTTCGCCGCAAAGCTACGCGCTGCTGAGTTCACCGGGCATCACCGGCGGGCATCTGCTGGGAGCCGCGCAGCCGGGCATGTATCATCGCTACGGCTACGGTCTGGCGATCATGGACATGGGCGGTGACAAGGTGCTCGCCCACACGGGCGGCGTGATTGCGTATACCGCATGCATGATGGTGGACACGACGCGCGGCTTCGGCGTCATCGCACTCTCGAACCTGGGTTACGTCGGTCCACGTCCATGCGCGATCGTATCGTACGCGATCGACGTTCTGCGCGCGCAAGCGCAAGGAAAACCGCTACCCGCAATACCGGCGCAGCCGGACCTCTTGCACGTGATAAATGCGCAAGCCTATGCGGGCAGCTACACCGCGCCCGGCGGGGAAACGCTCAGCGTTCTTGCAACGGGCGATCGCTTGACGCTGCAGCACGGAACGCAAACGTTCGCGATGTATCCGCGCGGCAACGGCTCGTTCTGGACGAGCGACCCCGCGTTCGGCACGTACGGCCTGCAGTTCGGACGCGACGCGTCGCACGCCGTTGTGGAGATCAGCTCCGGGCCGGCATGGTTTATAAGCGAGCGCTATTCGGGGCCGAAGACGTTTTCATACCCGGCAGCATGGAGCCGTTATGCCGGAATGTATGAAGCCGTCGACGCGAACGGCTATTATTCGCCGCTGCACGTCTACATGCTCAAGGGCAAGCTCTTTGCCGACGGCGACGAACTCGTGCCGCTCGGGGGGACCCTGTTCCACGTCGGTACGGCTTCGTGGGAACCATCATGGCTTCGCTTCGAGCAGTTCGTGCAAGGGAAGATGCAGGCGGTGCTCATGCCGGGCGTCACGCTCTACCGCACGAATCCGTACGAGCGCTAGTCGACGCCGATATCCCAGAGCATGCCGAGATCTTTCTTCGCGAAAGACCGGAACGCGATGAGCGTTTCCGTATCGTTCACGCCCTCGAGCGCGCCGATTTTTTCGGTGACGAGGTCGTTCAGTTGCTCGTGCTCTTTGACGCGCACGACGGCGATGACGTCGAATGGGCCGGCGACACTGTAGACTTCCGCGATGCCGTCGATTGCGAGCAGATCGTCCGCGATGCTCTTGAGGCGGGGACGCTCGACGTTCATGAGGATAAATGCCGTGACCATGGGTAATTCCATTCCATGATCCGGTTCGGGCAAACCTGCGCGGCGATTGCGGCCAAGGCGGGAAAGCTCGAAAAAATCGCCATTCTCGCCGCCTATCTGCGGGAATTGCCGGACGCGGATCTGGCGCCCGCGGCGCGATTTTTCACCGGCAACCCATTTCCCGCGCGCGACCAGCGCAGTCTGGGTATCGGCTGGCGCACGATCGTGCAGGCGGCGAAAGAGGCGTGGGATGTCGGCGAAGGGCAACTGGCCGGCGCGTACCGCGAGCACGGCGATCTCGGTGCGGCGCTCGGACCGTTCGTGCGCGCGCCGATGCACCTGGCGCTTTTCGCGGAAACGTTGACGCCTGCGTCGCTTTACGAACGCTTCGAACAGATTGCAGCAGCGTCAGGTAAAGCGGCAAGCAGAAAACGCGAAGCCATTTGCACCCGCATTCTGAGCGCATGCACGGACGCGGTCGAGGCGACGTACGTCATCAAGATCGTGACGGGCGATCTGCGGATCGGCTTGCGCGAAGGCCTTATCGTCGATGCGATCGCCGCGGCGTTTGAAACGACGCATCACGACGTGCGGCGCGCGACGATGGCCGCAGGCGACATCGGCGCCGTCGCGGTTGCCGCGCGTCATGGCCGGTTGGGTGAAATTCACGTCGAATACGGCTCGCCGATCGGCTTCATGCTTGCAACGCCCGTCACGTACGATTCGGAGTACAAAGATTTGCGCGAAGGCGTGTGGATCGCCGAAGAAAAGTTCGACGGCATCCGCGCGCAAATTCATAAGACCGGCTCTTCCGTACGAATTTTTTCGCGCACGCTCAACGAGGTGACGCAATCGTATCCCGAGATCGCGAACGAACTGGCCGCCCTATCCGGAGATTTCATGCTCGACGGCGAGATCGTCGCGCGCCTTGACGGCCAAGTGCTGCCCTTCCGATACCTCCAAGCGCGTCTGCAGCGCAAGACGATCGATTCGCAGCTCCTGCAAGAAACGCCCGTTGCGTTTATGGCGTTCGATGCGCTCGCCGCGGGAGAAGACTTTCTCATCGACGAGCCGCTGGTGAACCGTCGCGAACGTTTGGCGGAGATCGTGCGCGCCGGAGCGCACGTCGCAATCGCGCAGTTTTCGCGCTTGGGCGAGCCGCCGGCGCGCGAAGAGTTGCACGAGCGGTTTGCGGCGGCGCGGAGCGCAGGCCATGAAGGCCTCATGCTCAAGCGCACGGATGCGCCGTATCATCCGGGGCGGCGCGGCAAGTGGTGGCTAAAACTCAAACGCGAGCTTTCCACGCTCGACGTCGTCGTGGTTGCGGTCGAATGGGGACACGGAAAACGCGCGAAGGTCCTCTCCGACTACACGTTTGCAGTACGCGGACGTAAAGGCGAACTGCTCACGATCGGCAAGGCGTACTCCGGTTTGACCGACGCGGAGATCGCCGGTCTCACGCAGTGGTTTCTTTCGCATCAGCGCGGGCATGCGGGTCACCGGATCGCCGTCGAGCCCGCGATCGTCCTGGAAGTCGCGTTCGACATTTTGCAGCCGAGCGATCTGCACGAGAGCGGCTTCTCGCTGCGCTTCCCGCGCATCGTGCGCGTGCGCGACGACAAACCGCCCGCGGAGATCGATACGATCGAACGCGTGGAAGAAATCTACCGCGAGATGCTCACGCGCGAAGGCGTCGAGCGGTAGGGCACGTCCCCCGTTTCCACGGGCGCCGTGCGCGCACCAGAGATCGTCTCGTCGAGGAAACGGGCTTGAAATGCGACGATATCCCGTACTTCCGCAAAGGACGGATGCGTGCGCCGCTCCTGCAGAACGTATCCGCGTTCGTCGCGCGCCAGAATGCCGAACGAGACCATGCGTCCGAGCGCCCGTTCGAGCATGCGTTGCGGATCCGCGCAGAACTCGGGGTCGACAAACAGCTGCGCCGGAAGCCGGTCGAGGATCGCGCGCACTCCGTGCAGCGCGTCGGCGCTCGTGAAACGCCGCGCGCCGGAGGAAAGCCACGAACACAGCAGCGCGCTGCAGGTCACCGGCCGCGATGCTTTCAGCTCTTCGACGACGCGATCTACGCGCCGCAGCGGCACTATCCGGTACAGCTGCCCAAGGCGACGCCCCGCAAACGGCTCGTAACTAATCCCCGCAAGGTAAATCCGTTTGGCCAGCGGCGCAAGACGAGGCCAAATGCCCCGAAACGGCAGCATCGCGCCATCGCGAGAGTACTCGCCTTCGGGCGTAATATAGAACGTAGCGCCGCGGCGGAGGTGGTCTTCGATGCGTGCGAGGTCTTCCTGGATGAAATTCGAGGTGCGTTCGAGTTGCTCGCGCCGGTGCTCCG
>DAISWS010000093.1:0-10589 GCA_036826275.1 Vulcanimicrobiaceae bacterium | reverse complement strand
GCCTTCACAGATGAACGGCATGCGGATGTACATGTTCGTGGCGCCGACCAGCTGCATGATCGAAATTTCGCGGCGGCGCGCAAAGACGGTCAAACGGATCGTATTGGAGATAATGATGCCCGCGACGACGATGAACAGCGCGATGAGCGCAATGCCGGCGCGGCGCGCGACGTTCGCGAGCTGAAGCAAGCGCTGGACGACGTCCTGACCGTAGTCGACGCTTTGGACGCCCGGCAATTTCTTGATCGCGGCGGCGACCGCGGGGACTTCTTCCGGATTGCGTACCTTCACGCGGAACTTGTCCGGCAGCGGATTCTCGGTCAGATAGCTCGAGACGTCCATCTGCCCGCGCATGCGCGCCTCGAGCTCTTTCAGGCCTTCTTTTTTCGCAACGAAATCGGACGAAACGATGCGTTCGTCCTTTGCAAACGCGGTACGCAGCGTATCTTCTTGCGTTTGCGTTGCGTCCGGCTGCACGTACACCGAGATCAGGATCTGGCTCATGACGTCGTTTGCCAGATGCGTGACGCTGGCGCGAGCGTACAGGAATGTGCCGAGAAGAACGATGGTGACGGCGACCGTACCGATTGCGGTCGCTTGCATGCCGGCATTGCGGGTGAAGTTGCGGAAGACCTCACCCAGAAAGAATTTGATCTTGCCCCAGTCCAAGGAAGTAATACCCTCGCTCCTCGTCGGTGACGACGCGTCCGTTTTCAAGCCGCACGACGCGGCGGCGCATCCGATCGACGACGGCTTGATTGTGCGTGGCCACGACGACCGTCGTGCCTTTGAGATTGATCCGCCCGAGCAATTCCATGATCTCGGTGGTGTTCGCCGGGTCCAGGTTGCCCGTGGGCTCGTCGCACAGCAAAATCTTTGGATTATTCACGAGCGCGCGGGCGATCGCGGCGCGCTGCTGTTCGCCGCCCGAGAGCTCGCCCGGATACATCCGGCTCTTGTGCGAGAGGCCGACCAGATCCAAGCACCGCGGCACTTGCCGCCTTACGTCCTTGGTGTGAGCCCCCGTCACCTGAAGTGCGAAGGCGACGTTTTCCCAGACCGTCTTGTCGGTCAGGAGTTTGAAATCTTGGAAGACCACGCCCAGATGCCGGCGGAGCATTGGGACGCGGCTGCGCCGCAGCCGGTCTACGCGAATGCCGTCGACGGTGATGTCACCGCCGGTCGGAAACATTTCGCGATAGAGTAGCCGCAGGAGACTGGATTTTCCGGTTCCGGAGTGCCCGACGAGGAAGACGAAGTCGCCTTTCCCGATCTCAAGATCAATGCCGTCGAGGGCGCGCACTCCATTCGGATACACAAGAGAGACGCCGCGTAATGAGATCATCGCTGCAAAAGGAGTTTTCAGGCCCTCCGTATGGATACCTGGGTCCTGTATGAATTTTGACGTAACCGATGAACAGAAGGCCATCCGGCAAACCGTCCGCGAGTTCGCCGTCGAGCGAGTGGCGCCGCGGGCCGAGGAAATGGACCGCGAGGAAGCGTTCCCGTACGATCTCGTCAAGGAGATGGCCGAACTCGGCTTGATGGGCTTGCCGTTCCCCGAACAATACGGCGGCGCGGGTGCCGACACGGTGAGTTATGCGCTTGCCGTCATGGAGCTGGCGCGCGTCGATGCGTCCACCGCGATCACGATGGCCGCGCATGTGTCGCTGGGAGCCAGCCCGTTTTACCTGTTCGGAACGGAGGCGCAAAAGCAGAAGTATCTCGTGCCGCTGGCCCAAGGCAAGATGCTGTGGGGCTTCGGCTTGACCGAGCCCAACGCCGGCAGCGACGCCGGCAATACGCAAACGAAGGCCGTGCTCAAGGACGGCACGTGGATCGTCAACGGCACCAAGGCGTTCATCACGAACAGCGGCACCGACATCAGCGGCGGTACGACGATAACCGCGGTCACCGGCACCCGTGACGGCGGCAAGCCGGAGATCAGTAACCTCATCGTGGAGCAGAACACGCCCGGCTTTGCGCGCAGCAAGAAGTATAAGAAGATGGGCTGGCGTGCCTCCGACACGCGCGAGCTTTCTTTTGTAGATGCGCAAGTACCGGAGGAGAACATCCTCGGCGAGCGGGGCGACGGTCTCAAGAACTTTCTGACGATCCTCGACGGCGGACGCATCTCCGTGGCGGCGCTGTCGGTCGGCCTCGCGCGCGGCGCGCATGATGAAGCGCTCAAGTACGCGAAAGAGCGAACGGCGTTTGGCCGTCCTATTAGTAAGTTCCAGGCGATTCAGTTCAAGCTCGTCGACATGCTCACGCAGATCGAACATGCGGAACTGATGGTGCTCAAGGCGGCATGGGAGAAAGATCAAGGCCGAGAGTTCGCGCAGACGGCGAGCTACGCCAAACTCTTTGCCGCGGAGCTCTCACACCGCGTGGTCAACGAAGCGGTGCAAGTCCACGGCGGCTACGGCTTCATGGACGAGTATCCGGTCTCGCGCATGTACCGCGATCAAAAGATCAACGAAATCGGCGAAGGCACGAACGAAGTGCAGCGCCTAGTGATCGCAAGGATGATGGGCTTGTAGCTGCGCGCACGGCGCGTGGCCGCGCCGCTCGATTGTCATTGGAACGCAGTGAGCGCGTTGAGCAACGTCATCGTGAGGTATCGAACGACCGCGAACGCAGTAAGCGGCGCCGAGCAACGTCGAGGCGCATTACCGTGGGCATAACGTGTCGAGCTCGCGGTGCGCTGCGGCGTTCTCCGGAAGCGATGCCGCACGCCGATACGTAGCCACGTAGCTGCTTCCGTTTTCGACGGCTAGTGTTTGTTCTGCGACAAACGAAGAAGTACCGGGCGTCATACTTTCGAGGTACCATCCGTTTACCGTACCGTTGCATAGCCGTTCAACTCTGAACGCGCGCACATTTTCCGCCCCCACGGCATTTTTCAGTGAACGCAGCGCGAGATCCGCGTATTGAGACGCCGTCATCCCCGCCGAGACCGGTTGCGTCACAACGCTTAGAGTCTCCCCGTCAGATTGTTGCGGCATCCAGAACGCGATGGTTGTTATATCAGGCGCGTCGGCCGGCTTCTGCTTCGCAATCCAATTCGCCGGCGGCGTGAGCGAAACCGCAGCCACTTCATTAGCCTCTTCACCGTGTGGTTCAGTGCTCGGGAGCGGATCAGGGGTTGGCGCTGCGGGCGCCGATGCGGGCGGTGGAATCGATGCATCATCCGGCTCGAGCGCATCGGTTGGTAGGGCCGGCGGCTGCTCGTCTGACGTCTCTCCGCAAACCTTCGTCGTGCGAGCAACGCTCGCTATGTACTTCTGGCCCTTGATGATTTCGAGGTCTTGATGTGAGCCGAAGAGTCCTTGCCGTCGACGGTATTCGCTTCGGATGAAGCTCATGGGAATCGTGTCGCCGCAAAAATTATGGACGTTCTCGACGTCGACCCGTAAATTGGCGGCTTTCCAGCCAATGCCCCAGCGACCGCCCTGATCGCCTTGCTGCGCCTCGAGCACCAAGCCCGTCGCTTCATCGCCGGCTTTCGCTATGATGTGGCCGTTCACAATTACGTCTTGGGCAACGGTATACGACAGCGGCTCACGCGACGCCGCGGAATACGAATTGACCAAGTGATCGAGTGCGACGACGATAACGGTGTTACGCGGTACAACCACAGGCTCTATAGATGAAGCGGCACTTTGATCCGCAACCGAGGGTGACGGCACGCTATCGCCCGCGGCTTGCGACAAAATGGAATTAAACGTTACGGAATCGGGAACTCCACCACCCGGCGCAATGTCGAAACTGAAATCTGCAATGCGTTCGTCGGTCGCAACGCGATATGCCGCGCCGGCGACGTGCGCCGGCGTACCAGGCACGTATTGACCAATTACATAGATTTCGGCGCCGACGGCGGCTGCTGCGTCTGCGGGATTCTTGGCGCCGGCGTTAACAGTTACCGCGTCCCATCCGGGCTGCTGCGATAACCGCAATGCGAGTGCTTTAGCGGTCGCTGCGGCGGCGCGATGAGCGGAGGCCGTCGACCGAAAAGTAACTACGGCTACTAATCGAGCACGCGCCGAAGCCGGCAGAGCCTGCAGGCATAGCGCAGAACTGGCGATCAGAACCACCATTAAGAAGCGCGAAAACGCCCGGTAAATAGTCATCGCACACCCCGTACAAGTACAGAGCGTATTTTTCGGCGTGCGCGCGAGCCATCCCGTCCGGCACGCCTCGGCCTTGCTCGGCGCCGCTCACTGCGTTCGCGGTCGTTCGATACCTCACGATGACGTGCGCTCGCGCCGCTCGATGCCGCGAGACGTGAGGCTACTGCTGTACTACCGTCGCCCAGCCTGCGTAGAAGCCGCCGAATTCTTCCGCGAGTGTCGTCAGCGCCGTGCGCATCTCGGTTATCTTGAACGGGTCGATCGTGTCGTTCTTACTGCAGCGCACGGCGTTGACGGTTTCGTCCACGGCGATTTCGTAGCCGTGATCGGCCATGACGCGCGCGAACGTTTCGCGTTTTTCGTCGTCATCGAACCGGATCGTGTGTTCGATGGGACGCACGCGTTCGAAATCATCGCCCGCGTCGAGCAGCGCTTGGAGCGCTTTCATGTCGTTGGCGAACGCAAGCTGGTGCTCGTCCGGATACAAGTACGCGTTGTAGATGCTCCACGTCGGATCCGACGCCGAAAGCGCCCGGTACCGGTACTCGGAATGAAACCCCATGACGTCCGCAACGATTTCCGCGGCGTCCTCGATCACCGGCCCATAATAATGGAAGGTGCGCATACCGCGGCCCGTCACGCGTCCGACTTCGATGATTCCGCGCGGTTGAAGTGCGGCGGCGAGTTCTTCCTCGATGCTTTGCAGCGTGCGGTATTCGGTTTCACCGGTCATCCCGTGCTCGTCCGGCTCGCGCAGCGCGACCGCGACCGTATAAGCGCCCGGTTTGTCTGCTACCGGCGCCTGCGGCTTGAGCGCCAAATCGACCGCGATCGAGATCGGCGATCCGTCCATGCGCGCGAAGTACGACGACCAGTCTGCCATATCGCTCATGATTCCCCGAAGGAAGGCTGCGCGCTTGCGGGAAGGCCCACAGGCCAGGAACGTGCTCGAAGGAGTGCTCCATGTATCGTCGTCTGCTCGCGGCTGCCGTTCTCGCCCTTGCTGCCACCGCTCCCGCCTTGGCCGGTCTGGCTGTCGGTGCGACCGCGCCGCCGTTCACCGCACCCGCCTCGCTGGGCGGAAAAGTTTTTACGTTCAACCTTGCCGACGCGCTCAAGAACGGGCCCGTCGTATTGTATTTTTATCCCGCCGCCTTCACCAAAGGGTGCACGATCGAAGCGCACACCTTCGCCGACGCCATGGACCAGTTCAAAGCGCTGCACGCTACGGTTATCGGCGTGTCGCACGACACCATCGATACGCTGAACAAGTTTTCGGTGAGCGAGTGCCGCAGTAAGTTCCCGGTCGCCGCCGATCCGTCGTTGACCGTTGCCAAACAGTACGACGCGGTGTTGCCGCAGGCACCGACCTACGCGAACCGCACCTCGTACGTCATCGCGCCCGATGGCAAAATCATCGCGACGCTGACGGATCTCGCGCATCCGCAGCAGCACGTGGAAAACGCGCTAGCGGTCCTCAAGCAGTACGAGAGTCATCAGTAAACAGCTTCGGCTGACGAACGCGTGGGGGCGTGCCTTCCGCGTCTAACGCGGTAATTTCGCGCGGCGCCGTTTCGATTGCCGTTAAGTCCGGCAACTCCGCATCGGGAAGCGACGCGAGTTCCTTGATCTTGCGCCCCTGCGGCAGCACGCGGCTTTCCATCGACCCGACCGCTTTGTTATAGGCTTCCGACGCCTTTTGCAAGCTCGTACCGATCGTGCCGAAATGGCCGACGAACGTGCGCAGCCGGTCGTACAAAATTTTTGCGGCCTCGGCGATTTTTTTCGCGTTTTCTTCCTGCTGACGGTGTTGCCAGCCAAGCGCGTATGAACGCAGCAACGCGATCAGCGTCAGCGGACTGGCGATGTAGACGCCTTTCCCCGCTCCGTATTCGATGAGTTCTGGATTCTCCGTGCACGCCGCGCTGAGAAACGCCTCGCCCGGCACGAACATGACGACGAAATCTGCGGAACCGTCCACGCGCTGATAGTTACGCCGCGCGAGGAGATCGACGTGATTCTTGAACGCCGAAGCGTGCCCGCGCATCTTTTCGCGCCGCACCGGTTCTTCCGTCGATTCGACGGCGTCCAGGTACGCGCTGAGCGGAACCTTTGCGTCCACGAAAATCTTTGAGTTGCCGGGCAGCGCGACCGACATATCCGGACGCCCGCGTTCTTCCCCGACGTCAAACGTCTGCTGTTCGTTGTAGTCGCAGTACGCTTCCATGCCGGCGAGCTCGACGACGCGGCGCAGTTGCATCTCGCCCCATTTGCCGCGCGTTGTCGGGTTGCGCAGAGCGGAGGTCAGCTGCGATGCCGCGGTTTCCATTTTGCCGCTTCGTTCGATGAGGCCGGTGATTTGTTCGCGCAAGCCTTGATAGGCACCGATGCGTTCTTTTTCGATCTCTTTGACCAGCGCGTCGAACTCCGTGAGTTTCTGCTGTACGGGCGCGACGACGGCACTAAAACGCTCGTTCGCAAGCGAGAGGAACGTATCGCGCTGCGTTTCCGCGATGCGCGCGTTGGTTTCATGCAGCTCGCTTTTGAGGCGCTCGGCGATCGCGTCGACCTGCGCCCGTTGCAGCGCGCGCATCATGAGCCAGGTGCCGGCGGCGCCGATCAGCAGACCGGCCAAAACGGCGAACAGAATCGAAAGCGAAAGCGTCATTTCAAATACTTGTTGAAGAAAGCGATAGTGCGCCGCCACGCGTCCTCTGCGGCTACGGGAACGTACGACTCGCGCGTGTCGTCGAAGAAGGCGTGCCCTGAGGTGGGATAGATCGCGATGTCGTTGGGCGCCCGAAGAACCTTGCGGAACGCGCGCACCGTATCGGCTGGAATGCTGGTGTCCTTCTCGCCGTAATTGCCGACGATCGGCATGCGGATGCGCGTCGCGTCGATCCCGGTGACTTTGCCGTACCACACGGCATCGGCGGCGAAGACGTCGTCGTTGTCGATCGCCTGGCGAAGCGCGATGGCGCCGCCCATGCAGAAGCCGGTTACGCCGACCTTGCCCTGCGCATGCGTGGTTCTCAGCCAAAGCGCCGCAGCGCGCAGATCGCTGTCGACTTGTGCGTTTTGCAGTTTCTCGGCATAGGGGCGGAATTTCGTGTAATCGGTTTGGCCGTCTCCGCTCGGCGCGCCGAAGCGCGAATACAGATCGGGCGCGATGGCGGCGTATCCCGCTTTTGCAAAGCGGCGCACGACCTCGCGAATCGGTTCGTCCACGCCCCAGAGGTGCATCACGACAACGACGCCGGGCGTCGTGGGACGCGCGTTGCGCGGCCGCGCGGTATACGCGGGGATGAGCGTGTCCGGACGGCGCAATTCGATGCGATCGACCTCGATCGCGGGGTCGTTTTCCGGTATGCGCGGAAGCGGTTGCAGATTGCCGGCCGTCATCGTTCCCTCCGTTCGGAAAGTGCCGCTTCGAAGGCCGCGGTCCCTTCATCGGATGCCAGGACGATGCGCGCAAATGCGCGCTGCGCGGGCGAGAGCGTCCGCCCGCGTACCGCCGCGACGAACAGTGAACGCTTCAACGGCAGATCGGTAACGTTCAACATCCGCACGGTTCCGGCGCGCACCTGCGCGTCGACGGCAAAACGCGAGAGAATCGCCGCTCCCAGACCCGCTTGAACCGCGCGCAGGATCGCTTCGACACTCGGCAGCTCGAGCACGACCGGCGGACGAACGCCGGTACGCGCGAGCGCATCATAGCCAAGGTCGCGCGTTCCGGATCCCGGTTCGCGGCTGACGAACGGCACGTTCGCAAGATCCCGTGCACGCACGCGGCGTCTGCCGCCAAGTGCGCTGTCGAGCGGCGCGATGAGCACGAGCTCGTCGTCCAAAAACGGCGCGGTCACGATCGCATCATCGTTGATGAGTCCCTCGACCAGCGCAAGGCCCAATTCGTGCGAGCGGAGCAACTGCGCGATGCCGATCGTGTTCTCGATGCGTACGTGCGTCGTAATGCCGGGCCGCTCGTGCAGAAAGCGCGAGAGCAGCGCGGGCATCAAATACGTTCCAATCGTCAGCGTTGCGCCGACGCGTAGCGTTCCCGCCCGCGCGTGCCGGAACTCTTCCATGTCGGCGTCGAGCGTTGCGAGAGCTTCGACGATCGTGCGGGCGCGCTCGACCAGATAGGCTCCGGCATCGGTGAGAACGGGGCGGCGGCGCACCGCGTCGATCAGCTGCACGTCCAGTTCGCGCGACAGATTCGAAAGGTGCTGCGTGACCGCGGGCTGCGTGACGCGCAAACGGCCGGCGGCGCGGCTGAAGGAGCGCGCTTCCGCGAAAGCGACCAGCGCTTGGAGCTGCGCGAGGGAAACGGCCATCGCTACAATTATAAGTGTAACTAATGCAAACTGCAAATGACGCTAATTTGACTTATGATGGCTGCCGGCGTACGATTCGCTCATGCTTCACGCGACCGGCCGCGTAGCGGCCCTTCTGCTTTGCGGCCTGATGCTGTGCGCCGCGACTGCTCCGCCGGACTACGTCAACTTCAGCGTTCCGCCCGTCGACCAGGTCATGGACCTGCACGGCGATCCGGCCGGCGCACAACTCGTCATTTTCATGGCCGGCAATCAGTACATGGTCGTGCCGGCGCTTTTGTCGGCGTTTCAAAAGCGCAATCCCGGCGTACGTGCGATCTTCTATGAAACGTTGCCGCCGGGCATCGTCATTCGCCAAGTACAAACCGGCGCGCTTCGCATGGGCGCGCTCGTCGTCACCGCAAAGCCGGACGTTTTACTGCTCGGGCCTCGGGGTATGCGAACGCTGCGCACCGCCGGAAAAATTGCGGGGTGGCACGCGTATGCGTCGAACACGCTGGCGATTCTCGTGCGCGCGGGTAATCCGCTGCACATTACGACGCTTGCAGATCTGGGACGCTCGCGCGTCCGTGTCGTGATGCCGAATCCGAAGTGGGAAGGCGTTGCCGAACAGGTCGAAGGCGCATACCGCAAAGCCGGCGGTGCGGCACTGGTGCAGACGATTATGAAAACGAAGCTCGCCGGCGGAACCACCATTCTCACGCGCATTCATCATCGTGAAACGCCGCTTTGTTTGCTCTCCGGGCGTGCGGATGCAGGTCCGCTTTGGCTTTCCGAGGCGCTGTATCAGCGCCGCCTTCACGGATTCGGCGTCGTCCGCATACCGCAACAGGAAAACGTCCATGCAGACTATGAAGCGGCGATCAGTACGAGCGCAGCTCACGTCGCCGCGGCGCGCGCGTTCGTATCATTCATCCAGTCGGCGCAAGCGCGCGCAATTTTTATAGCGTACGGCTTCGGGCCGCCGCGTTAGGAGCAAGTATGAACCGCGGAACTTTTCTTGCCTCGTCGGTTTCAGTCGCCGTCGCGCAGGGCGTGCCCGGCGGGACGCACCTGGTGGAGCGCAAGACCGACTTCGACGAAGCGGCGTTTACGCGAGTCGCCGGGCGGCCCGCCGAAGTGCGCATCGTCATCGAATCGATCGCTTTTCATCCTGCGGCGTTCTCGAACGTCAAAAACGCGCTCAACGGCCTGCACTTTGGCTTCGGCTATCCGGAAAACCGAATCGCGATTGCGTTCGCGCCGCACGGTGCGTCCAGTGCATTCACATACAGCGATTACGTCTGGAGCAAATATAGAATCGGCGATTTCTTCAAACTGAAGGACGACAAGGGCAACCCGATAGCGAACAACACATTTCTTTCACCGGCCAAGCCGCCGAACACCTCGGCAGATCCGGACGATCCCGCAAGCGTGTATCAGGATACGTCGATCCAGACGCTGCAGAAGCGCGGGGTTCTGTTTCTAACCTGCCATACCGCCGTCGAAGAACAGTCGCGTGCGCTCGTCAAAGCGGGAAATGCGCCTGCCGGCATGTCCGCGACAGACGTTGCAAACGATATTCTCACACATTTGATTCCCGGTACGCACGTTGTGCCGTCGATGATGGCGACGATCATGGTGCTGCAGCAGCGTTTTCACTACGGCTTTCAGGCGCTGACGTTCGCATG
Source organism: Vulcanimicrobiaceae bacterium (assembly GCA_036826275.1). Lineage (GTDB taxonomy): Bacteria > Vulcanimicrobiota > Vulcanimicrobiia > Vulcanimicrobiales > Vulcanimicrobiaceae > DATGJX01. The sequence goes on along the minus strand of DAISWS010000093.1, from coordinate 452 downwards.
AAACGTGCCGTAGCGGCGCTCGCCTTTGCCGCTGCCGCCGTCCTGGCGGGATGCGGAGGCGCGGATCCCCATGCCGTTCCCAGCGGTCCGGTTGGCGACCAGGTCCGCTATGGCTACGAACTGATCGTGCACACGCGCGCGCATCTGCGACCGTACATTACGGCAAATATGGACTGCGCGGCGTGCCACGTTGCCGGCGGCACGAAGGCGCACGGCGGCAGTTTCGTAGGCATTGCCGCGCAATTCCCGCAGTGGAATAGCCGCGCCAAACGCGTGATTTCGTTGCAAGACCGTTTGGCCGAATGTTTTCTCTATAGCATGAACGGGCATCCGCCGGCATATAACAGCCGCGAGATCGAAGCGATGGTAGCGTACATCACCTATCTCTCGCGCGGTGCAAAAATCGGCAGCAAGCCGGACCCGGCGGTACGGATTGCGCATTTCAACCCGCC
>DAISWS010000092.1:4777-10595 GCA_036826275.1 Vulcanimicrobiaceae bacterium | reverse complement strand
CCCCCCGTGGGTGAGCCCGACGGGCTGGCTCTTTCGAGCCGCAACGTCTATCTTTCCGCCGGGCAGCGCGCAGCGGCGCCGTCGCTGTATCGCGCGCTTGTGTCGATGCTCGACGACATGCGCGCCGGAAAAGATGCGCGCACCGCGCGCGAGCGCGCGACGCCGCTTCTGCAAAAGCCCGGCATTTGGGATTACCTGGACGTCGTCGACATGGATTCGTTCAGCCGGATGCAGCGTTTGCAGGCGCCGGCGTTCGTCATCGGTGCGGCCCGCTTCGGCAACACGCGCCTGCTCGATAATCTGCTGGTGCTCGAGTGAACGGCGCGCGCGTTTTGCTCTGCGTGACGGGCGGCGTAGCGGCGTACAAGGCCGCGGCGCTTACCAGCTCGCTCGTGCAGCAAGGCGCGATCGTCGACGTCATCATGACCGCGGGCGCGGAGCATTTTATCGCGCCGCTGACATTTTCATCGCTAACGGCGCGGCCCGTGTATACCTCGTTGTGGGATGCGCCCGAGCGCATTCCGCATATACGCCTCGTTCGTGAAGCGCAGGTCGCGCTCGTCGTTCCCGCGACGGCGAACGTCATCGCAAAACTCGCGCAGGGTATCGCGGACGATCTCGTGACCACCGCGTTGCTCGCGGCGCGCATTCCCATCATCGCCGCTCCGGCGATGAACGACGCGATGTACCGCAACGAGGCGACGCAAACCAATTTGAAAACGCTCGTCGAACGCGGCTATACGATCGTCGAGCCGGAAACCGGTTTTCTTGCCGAGCGCGAGCGCGGCGCCGGACGGCTCGCATCGGAAGAGCGCATACTCGAAGTGCTGCAGATGACGATCGCGCGCACGCAATCGCTGCGCGGCAAGCGGGTCGCTATCACGGCCGGGCCGACGCGGGAAGCATTCGATCCCGTGCGTTTCGTGAGCAATCCGTCCAGCGGTGCAACGGGCATCGCACTGGCGCGTGAAGCGGCGTTGCGCGGCGCGCGCGTCACGTTGATTCTTGGACCGACGCATTTGGATCCGCCCGCGGGCGTAAAAACCATTTCCGTTGAAACCGCGCAGCAGATGCTCGAAGCGGCCATGCAGCATGCTGCCGGCGCTGACATCGTTATTGCATCGGCGGCGGTTTCGGATTGGCGCCCCGAGCACGCCGCCGAGCAGAAAGTAAAGAAGACGGGCGACGACCTGACGGTGCGCATGGTGCGCAACCCCGACGTTCTTGCCGCAATCGCGGCGCGCAAGGGCTCGACGTTCCTCGTCGGATTCGCGGCGGAAACCCAAGAACACGAGGCGAACGCCCGTGAAAAGCTGGCGCGCAAACACTTGGATGCAATCGTCGTCAACGACGTTTCCGGGCAGCGCGGCTGGGGGGCGCAGCGCAACGCGCTGACGGTGCTCTGGGGCGCGCACGGAAAGCGCGACCTCGGTGAAGCACCGAAAGACGTGCTCGCGGCGCGTCTGCTTGATTGCATTCAGGAATTGCATGACGCGCAGCCCTTCGACACCGCTCAGGATGACAATGTGTAGTGCTTTTAACGATTGACGTCGGGAACACCGAAACAAAACTGGGCTGTTTCCCTATCGCGGGATCCGAACTGCTGCAATCGTGGCGGGTGACGACCGATTCGAAACGTACTGCCGACGAATACGGCGTGTTTTTCGCGCAGCTCTTTTCAACGGCGCAGCTGCGCGCGCAAGACGTCAAGGCGATCGTCATTTCGAGCGTCGTTCCCAAACTCGACAATACGCTGCAGGTTGCGTGCGCGCGCTACTTCGGCTGCGAGCCGCTATTCTTCAAGGCGAACCGGCAAACGCTCATACCCGTCTTGACGGAGCGGCCCGGCGAGGTCGGCGCCGATCTCGTTGCCTCGGCCATCGGCGCGCGCGACTTGTACGGTGCGCCGCTCATCGTGATCAGCTACGGTACGGCTACCGTGTTCATGGCGATCTCCCCGCGAGGCGAATACATGGGCGTTGCCATAGCGCCAGGCATCAGCGTTTCGATCGACGCGCTCGTCGGCCGCACCGCCAAACTTCCGCAAATTGCGCTCGAACCGCCCGGACGTGCCATCGGCACCGATACGATCTCCGCGCTGCAGTCGGGAATCGTGTACGGCTTCATCGGGCAGACGGAAGCGCTCGTTGCCCGCATGCGCGCGGAAATGGCGGTCGATGCGCCGGTCATCGCGACGGGAGGGATGGCTGACGTCGTCGCGCGCCACGCGCCCGTCATTCGTGAAGTCAATCCGCATCTGAGCCTCGTCGGCCTGCGCCTGTTCTATCAAAATCGCACGTAAGTGCGAATCGCCGCTATCTTGAAGGCGCGTTTTATTGAACAATACGAGGATGCTGCATACGTCATGACCTGACGATTGGAGGTATTCTCTTTGCGTAAATTCCTCGGTGGATTACTTGCTGTTTCGTCGTTGATACTGGCGGCGTGCGGCGGGCACCAAAACGCCGTTCCCTCCGTGAACCCGGACGGGCGCACAACGGCCTCGCGCCAGATTAAAAGCCCGGCGTCCACGCCCGCGCGTCACACGATGGATGCGAACGGCAATCTCGCCGACGGCGGATTTGAAAGCGGCGGATTCACGTACTGGCAGCAGTGCGGTAACGTGAACGCTCGAATTCAAACCACGTACGTTCACTCCGGCAAATACGCCGAAACCAGCGGTTCGGGCAGCAAGCCCGAAATCAACGGCGATGCAGGCGTCTGCCAGCAGGTCACCGTTCCTTCGAACGGCGTCATCACGTTTTGGGTGTTTCAAGGCACCGACGAAACGAGCACCAACTACGCGTACCAAGAAGCCGATCTGCTCGACAACAACGGCTACGTCATCGACAATCTGTACACGAAAGCGGCGAATACAGGCGGCTGGAAGCAACTCTCGTACAGCCTGAGTTCGTACGCCGGCCAAACCGTGTGGCTGTATTTCGGCGTTCACGGGAACGGCTGGAGCAACGGCTACATCTATCAAGACGTCGACGACGTCGCGTGGGGCGGCACCGTAACGCCGTCGCCGGCGCCGACATCGTCGGCAACGCCGACGCCGACATCCTCCGCGACGCCGACGCCGACGCCGCAACCGACCTCGACGCCGGCGCCTTCACCGGCTCCCACCGGCACGTCGTCGTGCAACAACCAGAAGTTCCTCAACGATCAGGCGGCGTTCGCGAACGGCACGCTCTCCGGCGATCAGCTCGAAGACGTCTGCGGTTTCGTGACGCAGGTGCTTCCGTCGAAGACCACGACCAGCGGTCTGCACGGCTATTTCTACGTGCAGGTGCCCAGCGGTTACAACATCGAGATCGTTTCCAACCTCGATGCGATGGCGCAGGCGCCGACCAACGATCCGCCGTCCACATGGCCGTGGGTCGCGGTCGGTAATTACACCTACGTCCAAGGCCGCTACTACTACGACAATTCCAGCAGCCAAGGCATCGACTGGACCGAAGACGACACCGGTTCGTGGCCGTATACCGGCGACGTGGTCGTCTGCGATAACAACAAAGCCAACTGCAACTTCTACTGGTAGAGACGCGCCGGTAGCAAGTCGAAGGGGCCGCGGGATTCCGCGGCCCCTGTGCTATACTACGCTCCGTATGACCCCCGGGACCGTCGATCCGCTGGTTATCGGACCGCACGAAATCTGGCCGCCGCTCATCTTGGCGCCGATGTCGGGCGTGACCAACCGCACCATGCGGGCGCTCTACAAGCCGTTCGGCTTGGGCTTGACCGTGACCGAGTTTGTCTCGGCCAATGCGCTGCAGTACGCTTCCAGCGCCAAGCGCACCATGGAGATGATCGACCAGCACGGGCTGGAGAAGCCGGTCAGCACGCAGCTCTGGGGCGACGATCCGCAGGTCATGGCCAAGGCTGCGAAAATGGTTCGCGAATGCGGCGCGGACATCGTCGACATCAATTTCGGCTGTCCGGCACCGAAGGTGACCAAGACGAACGGCGGCTCCGCGTGTCTGCGCGACGTGGATCGCTGCGAGGCGATCATGAACGCGGTCGTCGATGCCGTGGATTGCCCGGTCACGATGAAGATGCGGCTGGGATGGGGCGAAGACAACCTCGTCTACGTCGAGGTCGCGCGGCGCGCGCAAAAGGCCGGCGTTCAGGCCGTCACGCTGCATGCGCGCACGGCGAAGCAATTTTATAAAGGCAGTGCCAACTGGGAGCACATCAAACGGCTCAAGCAGTCGGTGGATATTCCGGTCATCGGCAACGGCGATTTGGACGAGCCGCATCAAGCGATGGCGCGCATGCGTGAGAGCGGTGTCGATGCGATTATGCTCGGCCGCGCGACGCTCGGCAATCCCTGGCTCATCTCGCAGATTCGCGATCTCATGGAAGGCCGCGAAGCGCAGACGGCTCCTTCGGCGGCGGATCGGCTGCGCTACGCTATTCGCGTACATTATAAGACGATGGTGGACGAGCTTGGCGAAGCGCGCGCCGTACCGCAGATGCGCAAGCATCTCGCGCTGTACTTGAAAGGAATTCCCGGCGCGGCGATGCTGCGGGAGCGCATCATGCATTTGGAACGCGCGCAAGACGTCGTGGACGTCGTAGAAGAGACGATTGCATCGCTCGAACGCGCGGTCGCGGCATGATCGAAGTCGACGCGCGGCAGCTGTTCGATGAAGCGTACGAAAACTACCGGCAATACGTGAATCCGCCGCTCGCCCGCGTCATGAAACTTTCGGGCAGCCCCGTTGAGGTTCGCGCGCAAGGCTGCACGATCTGGGACCACAACGGCAAAGCATATCTGGATTTCGCCGGCGGTTACGGCGTGTTCACGCTTGGCCACAGTCATCCCAAAGTTCTTGCGGCCGTCAAAGCGCAGATGGAATTGATGTCGCTCTCGGGCAAGACGATGTTCAACGTCATGCTGGGACGTGCGTCGAAGCGTCTGGCCGAGCTCGCGCCCGGCGATCTGCAGATTTCGTTCTTTGCCAACAGCGGCACCGAAGCGGTCGAAGGTGCGATCAAACTTGCGCGCAAGGCTACAGGGCGGCACAAGATCGTCGCAACGCACAACGCGTATCACGGCAAGACGATGGGCGCGCTCTCCGTGAGCGGCCGCGACTATTTCAAGAGCGCGTACATGCCGATGCTTGCGGACGTTACGCACGCGCACTACGGCGAAACGGATGGCCTCGAAGCGGCGCTCGCCGGTGCGGCGGCGTTCATCGTGGAACCCGTGCAGGGCGAAGGCGGTGTAAACGTGCCGCCCGCCGGGTATTTGCGTGCGGTGCGTGAAATGTGCGATCGTACCGGCGCGCTCTTTGTCGCTGATGAAGTGCAGACCGGCCTGGGGCGTTGCGGGATGCTGTTCGGTTGCAATCGCGACGGCGTCGTGCCCGACGTGATGACGCTTGCCAAAGGCCTGTCCGGCGGTATCATTCCCGTGGCCGCGTATATCGCTCGTCCCGGCGTATGGAATGCCGCGTACGCGAAAGATCCCGTGATGCACACGTCGACGTTCGGCGGAAACGAACTCGCGTGCGCGGCCGCGCTCGCTGCAATGGATGCGCTCATCGAAGAAGATCTCGTCGAAAATGCGCGTGCGCGCGGCCTGCAGCTGCTCGCCGGCGCGCAACGGCTCGCACGCAGCTATCCTACCGTGGTGCAGGAAGTGCGCGGTCTCGGGCTGCTGGTGGGCGTCGGCCGGCTGCAGCCTGGCACCGACGGCCGTAGGCACGCAATCGTCCGCGCGTCCCGACCGGGTCCGGCGATGCCGGCCAGGCGCGAAGAAGCCGCGCCTTTGGTCGCGGAGGCCGCGAGGCAAAAGGCCGACCTGATC
>DAISWS010000092.1:0-4767 GCA_036826275.1 Vulcanimicrobiaceae bacterium | reverse complement strand
GTGGGCGTCGAACTGACGAGCGAAGGCTATGGCGGCTGGATTATTCCCGAGATGGTCAAACGCGGCGTCACCGCGGCCTGGACGCTCAATATGCAGAAGGTCATCCGCTTGGAACCGCCGCTCGTCGTCACCGCTGCCGAAGTTGACCGCGCGCTCGAAGCCTTGGAAGCAGGGCTGGCGAGCGCACAGGAGAAGCTCGGCGCCCTGTAGCTCCATGCCATACGTTGAAACTTCCATCGTGATCGCCGCTCCCGCTCGCGTCGTCTACGAATTGGCCAAAGAACAAGAACGCTTTCCGGAATTCATGCCGGACGTCGAAACCGTAACGGTGCTCGAGCGCCATCCGGATCACATCCTCACGCGCTGGAAGACGCTCGTGGAAGAAGCGCCTATCGAGTGGACCGAAGAAGACCGGTTCAATGATGCGGAGTTGCGGATCGATTACAAGCTGCTCGAGGGCGATCTGGACAAGTTCGAAGGCAGTTGGACGTTCAGTGAAAACGGCGGCCGCACGCACGTCGTGCTCGGCGTCGATTATGACTTCGGCGTGCCGACGCTCGCCGAACTCATCGGCCCGACGCTCGAACGCAAAGTCCGGGAAAACAGTGACATGATGCTCGCCGCGCTCAAGAGGGAAGCGGAATCGCAGCCATGACATCTATGCCGAAGTTCGTTTTCGTCGTTCATCCGCTTTCGATCGAAGACATCGAGCGCTACGAACCGAGCGCGAAAGGCAAAGGTCCGGCGATCATCCGCAAAATCATGGAATGGATGCCGCCGTGGGCCGCCGTTCACGTCACCGGCGTGCGAACGCCGGACGGGCGCGAAACCGAAGGCTGGTTCGTTTCCGCCGCGCTCTTTCCGGAGCAGATGATCGAGTTGCCGCGCGAGGAGGTCTACAAGCGCATCGTTCGCGCCATCGAGATTGGTGCCGAACTCGGCGCGCAGGTCGCCGGCCTGGGCGCATTTACCGGCGTCGTGGGCGATGGGGGCGTGACCGTTGCGGAGCGTTCGCCGATTCCCGTGACGACCGGAAATTCGCTCACGATCGCAGCCGGTATTCAGAGCTTGTTCCGCGGTGCAGATGAAATGGGCATCGATGCGAGCCGGTCCACTGCGGTCGTCGTAGGCGCGACCGGATCGATCGGGTCGGCCTGCGTGCACCTCATCGCGCCGAAGGTCAAGCACCTCGTGCTCGTCGCGCGCAACAACACGCGTCTCTCGAAGTTTCACGAGTCGATCAAAAATGCGCTGCCGTGCAGTTCGTCGTACACGACCGATATATCGGAGGCCGTGCGCCAAGGCCAGTTGATTCTGACCGCGACGAGTTCCACGCAGGACGTCATTCAACCCGAAGATTTGCAAACGGGCGCGGTTGTCTGCGAGCTCTCGCTGCCGCATGACGTGAGCCGGCGCGTTGCCGAGCTGCGCCCGGACGTGCTCGTCACCGAGGGTGGGAATATGCTCGTTCCCGGCAACGTGCGTTTCGAACGCGTGCGCGAACCGGGGCTCGACTGGGATACGAACCTTCCGCCGCGCACGGCGCTCGCGTGCATGAGCGAGACGATGGTGCTTGCGCTGGAGAACCGCCTTGAATGCTACACGCTCGGACGCGGCGTCGATCTTCAAAAAGTCATCGAGATCGAACAGATGGCGCAGCGCTGCGGATTCGAACTTGCCGACATGCGTGCATTCGACACCGCAATCACGCCCGAAAAAATTGCCGCGACGCGCGCAGCCGCGCAAGAACGCCGCAAAGGCGTAGTGGCATGAAACGGGTGGTCAGCGTTTCGCTCGGCAGCAGTACGCGCGACCATCGCGCCGTTGTGAAGCTGCTCGGCGAAGAGTTTGACATTTCGCGCGTCGGAACCGACGGCAAACTCGACGCGGCGATTGCCAAGGTGCGCGAACTCGACGGCAACGTAGATGCGATCGGCTTGGGCGGCATCGACGTCTATTTGTATGCGGGTAAACACCGCTACGCGCTGCGCGACGGATTGCGTTTACTCGAAGCGGCGAAAGTGACGCCGGTCGTCGATGGCAGCGGCTTGAAAAACACGCTCGAGCGCGAAGCCGTGCGCTTCATGCAAGAAGATTTGGGCATCGATCTCAACGGCAAGCACGTGCTGATGGTAAGCGCGCTCGATCGCTTCGGCATGGCGCAGGCGCTGGTCGATGCGGGCGCCGATGTGTTGTTCGGCGATTTCATCTTCGCGCTGGATCTCGACAAGCCGGTCAAAGGCTTACGCGAGTTCGAAGAGATGGCGGAAAAATATCTGCCCGACGCGTGCAAGCTGCCGTTTCAATTCTTCTATCCGACCGGCAAGAAGCAAGACAAACCGCCGGAGCCGAAATATCCGCAATACTACCACGACGCCGACATTATCGCGGGCGATTTTCACTTCATGCGCCAGTTCATGCCCGACGACCTGAGCGGCAAGATCGTTCTCACGAACACCGTGACGGAAAAGGACGTCGAAGAACTGCGCAAGCGCGGCGTGAAGATGCTCGTCACCACGACCCCGGATTTCCAGGGCCGCTCGTTCGGCACGAACGTGGTCGAAGCGGCACTCCTCGCTCTTCTCGGCAAAAAGTGGGATGAGGTAACGGCGGGCGACTACGAACGCTTGCTGCACGAATTACACCTCAAGCCGCGCGTCCTGAATCTGAACTGAGAGGGGCGCCCTCTTTAGCCCCGAGGACCGGTTTTGGCATACATTGCGCCGCCCGGGGGTATGTTTGGGGGTACCCTTCGCGCCGGGGCGGGGGGCAGCTGCGGCAAAAGCAGCAGGCGACCTCCCCGGGCACTGCGAACCAACCGCGCTGGCGCCCCGCTATAGGGCGCTTCATTGCACGCGAGGCCGTCCGGCTGTGGCCGGGCGCCTTCAATTACTGAGGGTCTGTACTTGAACGAGAAAGAGATCGTCCTCACCAGAGAGGGTCTGGAAAAGCTCGAGCGCGAGCTCGACGATCTGAAGACCATCCACCGCAAGGAAGTCAACGATCGCATTCGCCAGGCCAAAGAGTTTGGTGACCTGAGTGAAAACGCGGAGTACGAAGACGCGAAGCAAGAACAGGCCTTCATCGAGGGACGGATTCTCAAGCTCGAGTCGATGATCCGCAACGCGCGCATCATCGAAGATTCCGAATACACCACGGGCGAAGTGCACCTCGGCTGCACGGTCAAGGTCAAGGACCTCAAAGCCGGCTCCGCCCATGAGTTCTCCATCGTGGGCTCGGCCGAAGCCGACCCGGTGAACCATCGCATCAGCAATGAGTCGCCGCTCGGGCGCGCGCTGATGGGACATAAAAAGGGCGAGACGGTCGACGTCGCGACGCCGCGCGGCATGGTGAAGTACAAGGTTGAATCGATAAAGAGCGGCGGAAGCGCTGCTCCCAAGAAAGCCGCGAAAAAGGCCTCGTAAGATTCGAAAACCCGCCGCAAGGCGGGTTTTCCGTTTACTGCGAACCCTGTGTCCCCTATGAACGAGGAGCTGGGGAAAACCGAAGCGGCGCTGGTGCAGGCCAGGCGCGAGAACCTTGCGGCCATGCGCTCGCGCGGAAGCGACCCCTTCACGCAGACGCGCTATCCCGTCGACACGCACGTTGCCGAACTGCTCGAGAAATACGCGTTTCTGGAAACCGGCCAGCGCGCGGAAAGCGAGAACTGGACGCTCGCGGGGCGAATCATGTCCAAGCGCGACATGGGCAAGACGATTTTCGCCGACGTGCACGATCGTACCGGCCGCCTGCAGCTCTACATCCGTAAGGACGAAGTCGGCGACGCCGCTTTTGCGGACTGGAAAGACCTCGACATGGGCGATCTCGCAGGCGTGAACGGCTTCATGTTCCGCTCGCAAAAAGGCGAGCTCTCCCTGCACGTGCGCAATTTTGCCGTGCTCTGCAAATCGCTCTACCCGCTTCCCGACAAGTGGCACGGACTGACCGACGTGGAGAAGCGGTACCGCCAGCGGTACGTCGATCTCATCGTCAATCCCGACGTTCGCGACACGTTCGTTCTGCGCAGCCGCATCATTTCGGAAATGCGCCGGTTCATCGACTCGTACGGTTTTTTCGAAGTCGAAACGCCGACGTTGCTGCACGTTGCCGGCGGCGCGGCCGCGCGGCCGTTCATCACGCACGTCAACGCGCTGGATCAAGAGATGCAGATGCGCATTGCGACGGAGCTGAATCTCAAACGGCTCATCGTGGGCGGCATGGAGCGCGTGTACGAGATCGGACGCATCTTTCGCAACGAAGGCATCGATACGACGCACAATCCGGAGTTCACGATGCTGGAATTGTATGCGGCATATTGGGACGTGAACGACATGATGGAGTTCAACGAAGCGCTGATCGCGCATTTGGTTTCCACCGTGAGCGGCGGCAAGGACGCGTTGACCATCGGCGGACGGAGCGTTTCATTCAAACGGCCGTTTGCGAAGATTGAATATCTCGACGGCATCGCGCAGCACGGTGGATACGCGCGCGAGCAGTTGCTCGATCCCGCGGGCGCCGCGAAGATCCTGAAAGAGCTGGGGTTGCCGGAATCGCCGACGCATGGCCACGCGCTCGACAAGATTTTCGAGCGCGTCCTCGAGCCGCATTTGGTACAGCCCACGTTCGTTACGGGCTATCCCGTGATTATCTCACCGCTCGCAAAACGGCGCGCGGACGATCCGCAGATCACCGATCGCTACGAACTATTCTGCGCCAACATGGAGATCAGCAATGCGTTTACCGAGCTCAACGATCCCGACGATCAGC
>DAISWS010000091.1:0-10955 GCA_036826275.1 Vulcanimicrobiaceae bacterium | reverse complement strand
CGATCGCAATGCCGCCGCCACTCTCCTCGACCAGCTCGGCCCCTTCTCCCTCGCCGCAATAGATAACGGGGACGCCACTCGCAAGCGATCCGAATATTTTCGACGGCCGCGCGCCTTTGAACAGTTCGTTACGCACGAGCGGCACGACCGACACACACGACAGCGCATAGAGTTCCGGCATCATCCCGAGCGGCTGGGGGTCGAGAAAACGTACGTTCTTCAAGTGCAGGCGCTCGGCGAGCGCCTGCAACGAATGCTTAGTCGGTCCGTCGCCAACGAACAACATGGTGACGTTCGTGTCTTGGAGAAGAGCAGCCGCTTGAACTAACGTCTCAAGACCTTGAGCGACTCCATGAGTGCCGGCGTACAGCACAATCGAACGGCCTTCAAGGCCGAGCTTGCGAAGCATTTCGCTATCCGGCTGCATTGGCCGAAATAACGTGCTGTCGATGCCGTTTGGCAGGAAAAGCAGCTTGTCCGTAGACACGTTTTTGCTCGTCGATAGAATGCGGTTGATCCCTTCCGTCACGCCGTTTACGTAGCTCGCCTTCCGGTAAGCCCACAGCTCGAGACGTTCGGCTGCGCGCAGGACGCCGTTATTGGTAATCACGCGTAACTGCGCAACGGAGTCGGGCCACAGATCGGACACGTTGAAGATCATCTCGCAGCGCCGTAGACGCGCGATAATCCAAGCGGGGATACACAAAAAGAGCGGGGGAGATTCAACGAATATGAAATCGCTCCGGCGCGTCCGGAGCAATCCAAAAATGCACGTAATGGTGAACGAGAGGTAATTCAGAATGCGGCGAATGCCGGTTCCCGAAGCCGCATATACCCATGTGCGGTGCACGTCGACGCCGTTCCAACGCTCGCACACGTAAAACTTGCCGACATAGTTGGAAAAGACGTGGCCAACCAAATGGTGCGGCATAGCGGTGACGATCTGTACGTCGTGCCCAAGGCGGCGCATTTCTTTGCAAAGTGCCGCGAGCCGCGTTTGCGCCGCACCGATTTCGGGTGGAAAATACTGCGTTAATATCGTGAAGCGCATATGCTGCGTGCATGCCGACCTTTCGCTTATAGCATATGCCGCGGGCCGCGCTACGGGTAGGCGGAATCGTCCCGGTTTAAGTGGTCTGGAGGGCGGCAACGCGCAAATCGACGTAGGGCAATCGGCGAATTGCCCTAGGGCGAACGGACTATGAAGTTTTGCGCGCCCGGCGTGAGAGCATAGAGAGGCCGCGCTTACCGAGCGCATGGTATTCGCGGAAATCAGCCGGTGTTATGAGCAACATGCGAGCGGGCCCGATGCCGGTGTACCGCCGATACACTTCGAGGCCCACGAGTATTCCGATGATGTATGACGTTGCCGTCCCCGTAGCAGCACCCAGCAATCCGATTTTTGGGATCAGGAGAACGCTGACGACGCCGCACACGATCGCGCCAAGTCCGGCGAGAGCCAGGGGCACTTCCGGCTTTCCCAGCCGTAACGTGAAATAGTTGGAGACGACACTGCCGGTCGAAAGCGCGAGTACGCCCGCCAGCAGCAGCCGCAACGGCGCGACGGCGGGCATAAACTTCGGGCCATACAGGGCAGACACGAACCATGGTGCGCATACGAACACCGCGGTGACCATAAGCAACGCAAGCGTAAAATTCAGCCGGACGCAAGCGGAGGTCATTTTCGCCGCATCGCTGGTTTCAGCTGCCGCGATATGTGGACCGGTCACGATGCTTGCGACTTGTGTAACGACCAGCAGGCTTTCGGCTCCCGCGACCGCGACGGTATAAATGCCGAGCTGGGCTGTCGACAGATAAAACGCCACCAGATACACATCAACGCGATAGTTCATGAGCGTGACGAAATTCACGACGCCGACCTTGCCGGCGAAATGTAAATATTCGCGGATCGTAACGGGCGTGGAATCAAGGCCTCGAGAATCACGCGCGACCGCTATCGTTGCAACGATGGCGGCCAGCCACGTACCCGCGAGCCACGCCGCGATAGCCGCATTTGGCGTACGTCCAATCCCGGCAAACGCGCCAACCAGCATCAGCAGCGTCGTAACCGTGATCAAAAGCGCCAGATAATTGCCGTAACGCACGCGTTTCGTTCCGTAGGCGTATCCGGTCGCGATCGCAGTCAACGCCGAAGCCGGTAAGAACAACGCTGCCGGAACGGCGGCCCACAAATGGTGCATGACCACGGCGATCGCGAACACCAGCACGCATCCGCACACCGCCAACAGGCTCGCAGCCGCATACGCGGCGCGCAGGGCACCGCGGCCGCACCTGCGGTTGAGCATGAAGAATGAGGTTCCGGTCGTGAGCCCGGTAAAGAGCACCGTCACGAACCCTGCGTCGATGGACGGTAAAGCGAACACGCCGCGCCCCGACGGCCCGAGCGCGCGCGCTATCAAGACGCTCGTAATAAGGGCCAACAGCATATTGCCCACGCGCGTGCCGAGCGTGGCAACCCCATCGCCAATCAACAGTCTGCGGTTGAACACCGTTCCCCTAGCTGGGCGCCGTCTGAACGCCGTTTCCAAGACTATACGAGGAGCCGCGCTCCCCGTGTAGTCCCAGTTCGCCTCGTCGTTGCGGCTATCCAGCCGTTCGGAAGACCCGCTGCCGCGAGCCGTTTGGCGCAGACGACTAGGGCTTCGCGGTCATGCGCAGACGCAGATGGTCAGCGTGACGCGGACGCCGCACCGGCGGCATTCTACACCGGGGGTTTGCGGATACTCGGGAATGTAACAATCACGTACGATGGCGATCATATCGCAAAGCGCGCAGGAACCGATCCAGCTTAGTGAACCGTCGCCGTTAATGCTGCCATCTTCGATGCATCCTCTATGAGGACTATCGAAACCCCGTAGTCCGGCATCCATGCATCGCTAACGTATCATAGCAACTGCCTGTTTCGGAGCGGGGACCTGCTTGGTTTTGTCCAAGATCGGGTAAAAAATTCGTCAAAGGGCTCAACCAAGACTGTAATGTACCATGCGCAAGACTAAGATAGCCAGCCGTTTGCGACGCGTGCTCGCCATTCCACGGGCTCTGGCGCAGATGTGGGATTTGCTCCTCCAGCGCGCCGAGCAACTCGCGTTCTTTCCTCATGCAAACGTACGATCGGGTGTGGTTATTCGAGGTGCTTCCGCGATTAGTTGCGGGCGGAACGTCATCATTGACTACGGAGCCTGCCTCAATTCGAACCTCGCCCATCTGAACACCGCGTCCGAAGACGCGCGCCGACCGTTCATCAACATCGGCGACAACGTGGAGATCGGCCCGTACTGCGTCATCCTCGGCGGCGGCGGCGTGACATTCGGAAGTAACGTGCATCTCGGCCCCTACGTCCACATAACGTCGATCGATGGAGAGCGCGTGCCGCGCGACCAAGTGGATACGGACGTCCCATTGACGATACATTACGCTCCCGTCACGATCGAAGACCACGTTTTGATCGGTGCAGGTAGTGTGATCACGCCGGGAGTAACGATCGGGCACCACTCGTTTCTTGCACCCGGCAGCGTGATCGCCAGTGATGTGCCGCCGTATACCATCGTCGGGCCCCGGGGGCATCTGGATGTGGCTCATATGCCGAGCGTGGCAGCGCCGGCGGACTGCGGATGAAGCTACCCCCGCCGTTCCGCGGCGCGAGAACTGCCCTTCTCCGGCGGTTCGAGCAGCAAATGGTCCGGAAGCGATTTCCTCAGGTCACCTTCGGCGAAGGCGTCATCTTACGCGGACCGGACAATTTTTTTCCCGGCGCCGGTTGCTTCATAGACGTACGCGCGTATCTCAATTGCGCGGGTGGTGATTGGAATAATTACTCCGGTTACATACGCTTGGGAAATAACTGCGAAATTGGCGCGTACTGTATTCTGTTTGGAGCAGGCGGGATAACGATCGGCAATGAGGTCCACTTGGGCGCGCTCGTAACGATTTCGGCTAACCAGCTCTATCACGACGTTCATGACGAGCAGCTCCGCAGAACCATGCAATTCGCACCAGTCGTTATCGAGGATGGCGCCCTAATCGGCCCGGGCTCGACGATATCCCCGGGAGTCACTATCGGACGCAATTCCATCGTCGGCGCAAATTCCGCGGTGCTTACTTCCATTCCGCCGAATTCTATCGCGCAAGGCACCCCTGCGCGTGTTTTTATGAGAAAAACGAATGACTGATATCGATTTGGCACAAATCGTTACGCTGATTTCACGTGTTGGGGAAATCGAGTCCTTGAGCCCGTCGGAAGATTTTTACGAAGCCGGGCTGAGTTCGATCAATGCGCTGACGCTGCTGATGGAACTGGAAGATACGTTCGGCGTATCGATACCCGACGAGCAGTTCGTGCACGCTCGAACCGCGGACGCACTGCAGCACTTACTCATGAGCCTTCAGGCGTAACGATATGGCGCGGTACACTGTCGAGCTGCCGTCGCCCGCTCACGAGATGGCGCAAGAAGAAATCTGCAAGCAGCTCCCGTTCCTCGCGCCTTCAATATCAAACGTTCGTTTTTCGGCTTCCGGCCGCTGCATCGAGTTCGACGCTCCCGATGGGATCGCGGACGGACTCATCGGCCACGTGCACCAATTGGCCAGGCGCGTGCAGCGCGCGCTGCAGAACCTTCAACGCAAGACGATATACAGAACCGCACGAACCGCCCTGGACCCTACCGAGAGAGCGCCGGCGCGAGGCGTGACGATGCTGGGGCCGGGACAGGCGTCGCTTGCCGGAGTTCCGCTACGCCTCCTTCGATATTTCGACCGCGTTTTCGAAGCATTTGGCGAAACGTGGGATGCAAACTCGATCGCCGTACCGGCGCTTATTCCGGCGGCCGTCCTCGCGCGCTGCGAATATTTCCGTTCCTTTCCGCAGTACGTGACGTTCGCCTCGCACTTGCGTGAGGATGCGGCCGTTATTGATGCGTTCCGGTCTCGCCACGATACCGCTGCCGCGCTCGATGCGAGCGCCCTTGCACACATGGAGACGCCGGAAGCATGTCTTTCGCCGGCGCTTTGCTATCACATCTACCACCTGCATCAGGGGCAGCGAATCACGGAACCGCACGCAGTCTACGGGGTGTGCGGCAAATGTTTTCGTTACGAATCTACCAATACGCGGGACTTGCGCCGCCTTTGGGATTTCACGTTACGCGAGATTGTTTTTTTGGGCTCGCGCGAGAACGTGCTCGAGGCGCGAAGCCGTTCGATGGAAATGATGGCGCACTTCCTTGATCTGCATCAATTGGCCGGCGAGATTAGGACGGCCAGCGATCCGTTCTTTATTTCGCCGGATGCCGTAAGCAAAACGTATTTTCAGCTCACATCCGAGGCGAAGTTCGAGGTATCTCTTCTATTGCCCGGTGGAGCGCGAACGGCTGTCGCATCGCACAACTATCACAGCGATTTCTTCGGTCGCGCCTTTGATATAACGCTATCCGACGCAAGCTACATGCACAGTGTCTGCGTCGGCTTTGGCTTGGAACGTTGGGTCTATGCGTTCCTGCAACAGCACGGCGACCGCATCGAGCAATGGCCGCAAGCCGTTCGCGAAGCGCCGGAGTTTCGATCAGCGCTTGCGTAGATGCTAGCAATTCAGCGCGTCAATGCAGCGGCCTTCGCGCAAGAGGCGGCTCACATTCTCGAGGAAGCGTGGCCGCCGCCCGCGCTGCATTACACAAGGGAGTATCTGCGGTGGCAGATGACCTTTCCGTCGGATGTCGATGCGATCGGCGTGGCGGCTATGGATGGCCGGGAGCCAGTGGGATTCATCGGGGCTTCGCCGCGGCGCATGCGATCGGGAGGTGAATCGTTTACGTGTTTTATCGTTTCGTTTGTGGCCGTGCGGCCGAAATGGCGAAACCGGCGTGTTGCTTCGGCACTGTACGCCGCTCTTCTGCACGAAATCCGCGCGGCGCGTATTGCGACCATAACGTTTGCACTGCCGCAATCGACCGGCGAACGGCTGCTCTTGCGGGAATATGCCAACGGCGGGTTCGCGATCATTCCCCTGGGCGCATATCACACGTACGCGTACCGCGCTCGAGGCGAGGACAATTCACAGTACGACGTCTTCACGTCCGAAGACCCGCGGCTATTGTGCGAAGCCATCGCCTATTGCAGCGCGGACGATTCCCTGATTTGGAACGACCCTACAACGAGTCAGGTCAAACACTACGTACGCGATCCGCGCCCGAGAAAGCTGCTCGTCCTAAGGGAGCAGGGAGCGGTACGCGGCGCCGCGTGGGCGCTTCGCATGGACTATCGTACGGCTCGTTCAATTGAAACCGTCACGACGCTCGAGAGCGTGTTCTTGCCGCGCAGCAACGTCAGCGCACTGAAAGCGCTATTGGAATTCGCTGCGCGCCTATGGGGAACAGACGATCCTTCAGCGATCGTCGGCACGCCGAGCTTATGCGGATTCGATGCTGCGCAGTTGCGCTCCGCGAACGTGCGGCAAACAGGTCCCGGGTTCAATGCATATTATTGTGAGGCGGATCGCGAAAGCATGCCGCTTTTAAACGGCACGAACCTCGAGATCGTCTGATCTCGAGGTTCGTTTGTGCAAATGGCGCGATCTTATTGGACGGTGCCGAACTCCACGGTCGGAATGCCCGCTGCGGGAATGCTGCCGATCGTTAGCCAGACCGCTTCATGCGATGTCAACGTAATTGTCGTGGGATCGACCAGTTGCTGCGTGTAGCTGGTCACCATGGCGTCCCCGGTGCTCGGATCCTTGCTACTTGCCGTGCCAACGTAGGCCGTAACCGCGCCGGTAAGGTTCGAGCCGACGCCGGCAGTCGTCGAATACGACATGCCTTCCGAATCTTGCCAGACCTTCAGGAAGTCGCCGACCGTAAACGTCGGTCCGACGCCGTTCGATACGTCGCTAGACGGAAACTCGACGTGAATGAGACCGGATTGATCGTGCGTGTGCAGGTTATAGAGGCAGTTGGTCGCGCCCGGTGTGAACGTGGAAGTGAATCCCGTCGGCTTATACATGCCGATACCGGCCGGGAACGCGTACGCGTTGCCGTTGTCCAGCACGCCGATGAAGGAGTGAATGTGAAGCGTCTGATCGGTTGCGCTATCGCTGACGAGATCGCACTTCACTCCGCCGATCGCGTTCATGCTCGACGCGCCATTGTTGTCCGGGCCTAATTTCCCTGTGGTGCCGCTGGTACTGGCATCGGATGCATAGTATTTGATTGCCGGGTTGGCCGAAACCGTTACGGCGGCCGGTGTCGGCGTAGCGGTGGGAGCGGAGGTCGGCGTCGCAGTTGCGGGCGGTGGCGCGGGCTGGCTGGGAACCGATGGACCACTCCCACCGCCGCCGCCGCCGCATGCGGCAAGCATCGTAAGGCCGGCGAACGCCATCAGGGCCGGCGAGAAGCGCAAAATTTTCATCGTAAAACTCCACAAGCGGGCAAATGTGACCGTTTGATTGTAATGAACGCGCTTGCGGGTAGACAGAACCAGGGCGGGCAGAGCAGTAGTAATTACGCTCGTTAGGGGTTGGGCCGAACGGCCCAGGCACAGCGTCGTACTACGCCGGCATGTCTTTCTGGCGCTCGTTGTAGATGAGCGTCGGGGGCTCTTTCTTCTCGATGACTTCCTTGTTCACGATGCACTTTTTCACGCCCGAGAGCGACGGCAAATCGTACATCACGTCGAGCATCGTCTCTTCGAGAATCGAGCGCAGGCCGCGGGCGCCGGTCTTGCGGCCTTGCGCGCGCGAGGCGATCGCGATGAGCGCTTCTTTCGTGAACGTGAGCTCGACGCCGTCCATGCCCATGATCTTCTGGAACTGCCGGACGAGCGCGTTGCGCGGTTCGGTGAGGATGCGGCGCAGCGCCAGTTCGTCGAGCGCATCGAGCGTCACGACGATCGGCAAACGGCCGATGAATTCCGGAATCAGCCCGAACTTAAGCAGATCTTCCGGCATCAGCTGCTGCAGCAGTTTGCCGACGCGTTGATCTTTTTTGCCTTCCGGCTGCGCGCGGAAGCCCATATTGTTGCTGGCCACGCGCGATTCGATGATCCGCTCCAAACCGTCGAATGCGCCGCCGCAAATGAACAGCACGTTGGTCGTGTCGATTTGGATGAACTCTTGATGCGGGTGCTTGCGGCCGCCCTGCGGCGGAACGTTAGCCGTCGTGCCTTCTAAAATCTTGAGCAGCGCTTGCTGCACGCCTTCGCCCGAGACGTCGCGCGTGATCGACGGATTCTCGCTCTTGCGAGCGATCTTATCGATTTCGTCGATGTAGACGATGCCTTTTTCGGCGCGCTTGACGTCGTAATCCGCGGCCTGAATCAGCTTCAAGAGGATGTTCTCGACGTCTTCGCCGACGTAGCCGGCTTCGGTTAGAGACGTCGCATCGGCCATCGCGAGCGGCACGTCCAGAATCTTGGCAAGCGTCTGCGCCAGATACGTTTTACCGGATCCGGTCGGGCCGACGAGCAGAATGTTCGACTTCTGGAGCTCGACGTCGTCCGCCGTCGCGCCCATGTTCACGCGTTTGTAGTGGTTGTACACCGCGACCGCAAGCGACTTCTTGGCGCGCTCCTGACCGATCACATACTGGTTGAGAATGTGATTGATTTCTTTGGGCTTCGGAATGTTGCGAAGGCGCAGGTTCTCGTCGACGTTCTTGTAGAGCTCTTCTTCGATGATCTCGTTGCAGAGCTCGATACACTCGTCGCAAATGTAGACGCCCGGGCCCGCGATGAGTTTGCGAACCTGCTCCTGCGACTTGCCGCAGAAGCTGCATTTCAGCTGGCCCTTCTCGTCTCCGAATCGAAACATTGCGCCCTTTCGCGCCTACGCCGGGGTCGCCAGCGAGGAACGGTTTTCGATGATCGTGTCTATGATACCGTAATCCTTGGCTTCCTGCGCCGTCATATAGAAATCCCGCTCGATATCCTTAAGAATCTGCTCGATGGGCTTCTTGGTCGTCTCTTCGTAGATGCCGGCCAGCATGCGCCGCGTGGCGATGAGGTCGCGCGCATGAATCTCGATATCCGTGGCCTGACCGCCGACTTGCTGCACCCACGGCTGGTGGATGAGAATCTTGGAATGCGGGAGGGCCATGCGTTTGCCTTGCGCGCCGCCCGTCAGGAGAATCGAGCCCATGGACGCCGCCATGCCCGCGCAAATCGTCGCGACGTCAGGCTTGATGAAGCGCATCGTGTCGTAAATCGCCAGACCCGCGGTTACGCTGCCGCCGGGGCTGTTGATGTACATGTCGATGTCTTTGTCGGGATCTTCTTTTTCAAGGAAGAGCAGCTGCGCGATCACGAGATTCGCGAGGTGATCGTCGATGGGGCCGCCGACGAACACGATGCGGTCTTTGAGCAGACGCGAGTAAATGTCGAACGCCCGCTCTCCACGCGCGCTTTGCTCGACGACCATCGGGACCAGGTGACCCATGTTCCTATCTCTTCCTCATGACACAATGCTGTTGTTCGTAACTACGGTTTTGCGCCGGGAGTTGCTTCTTCGACGTTCGCGTGCTCGACCAGAAACTCCACCGTCTTATTTCGGACGATTCCATCCATTAATGAGAGCAGATTGTTGCCTAAGGCCTGCCGAATGCGATCGACCGGTTGCCCATACTGCCGGGCCAGCGATTGGAGCTCATTCTGAATATCGGCCGGCGTGGCCGTAATATTCTCCGCTTTCGCGATTGCCTCGAGGATGAGCGTCCCTTTCACGCGCCGCTCGGCGTCCGCGCGGTACTCTGCGCGCAAATCGTTCTCATTCTTGCCCGAGGCTTTCAAATAGTCCTCAAAGGACATCCCCATGCGGGCAGCCATGCTCGCGCCATCGCTCAGCATGCCGTCGATCTCGCGCTCGACGAGCACGTCGGGCAAGGGGAAATCGTGCGCGCTCACGAGCCGTTCGACCAGATCGTTGCCGGTCTGCCGCTTGATCCGCGCCTCGGCCGCGCTCTTGAGCCGCGCGCGGATGTCCTCTTTGAGTTCGTCGAGCGTTTGGTGCGGCGAGACCGCCTTTGCCAGCTCGTCGTCGGCAGCCGGCAGCTCCAGTTCCTTGACCTCATGGAGCACGATCGTAAAAATGGCTTTCTTGCCCGCGAGGTCCGTCTGCTGGTAGTCGGCCGGAAAGGTCGCCTCGACGTCCTTGGTCTGGCCCGCGGTCATGCCGGCGATACCCGTGGCAAACCCGGGGATGAACCGCTCGTCGCTTAGTTCGGTTTGCTGCCCCTGCGCGGAGCCGCCCTCGAACGCTACGCCGTCGATCTTGCCCTCGTAGTCCATCGTCACGACGTCGCCCAAGCGCGCTTCGCGATCCACGGGCACCAGGGTCGCACGATCGCGTGCGAGCGTCTTGAGCGCGCGGTCCACGTCCTCGTCGGTCACGTTGACGGGCTCCGCCTGCACCGCAAGTCCCTTGTATTCGCCCAGCGCGATCTCCGGCCGCACGTCGACGACCGCCTTGATGCGCCGCGGCTGCTCTCCCTCTTCCGGCAACAGCTCCATCTTCGGCCGGTCGACCGGCTCGAGGTCATGCTCGCGGACCGCCTTCGCATAGACGGTTGGCACGACGTCTTCCATCGCCTCATTGGTGATCGTCTCGCTGCCGTAGGCTTGCTCGAAGACTTTGCGCGGGACCTTGCCGGGCCGGAAACCCGGCAGCTTGGCCTTCTTGACCAGCCGGCGAAAAGCGCGTTCCTCGGCGTCTTTCAGCTCTTGCGCGGAAATTGGAATGACGAGTTCGACCTGCGTGGGCGCGAGCTTGGTCAGCGTGGACGTAGACAGGGTGAGCTCTCCTTTTATGAATTGCGGCGCCGGCACGAGCCTTATTCGCCCCGAAAATAAAAACCCCCAACCCGCAGGCCGGGGGCCTTAAATCAGCGGAAGACGAGATTCGAACTCGCGACCCTCGCCTTGGCAAGGCGATGCTCTACCACTGAGCTACTTCCGCA
>DAISWS010000090.1:0-10991 GCA_036826275.1 Vulcanimicrobiaceae bacterium | reverse complement strand
AGCGCGCCGGGTCACTTCGAGTCGGCGCTAAGCGCCCGGCTGCATCTATCCGCGCCGGTGCTGTTGCGCGGCCCGTTACCGCACGGCACATCGACGGCAACTGCCGTTTTCACGGCGCTGCCGCTCCTCTTCTATGGATATCTCGGTCTTTCGACCGCAACGCAAACCGGAGGCGAAGCGGTCGATGCGCGCCGCTCGCTCTCGCGCGGCGTGCTGATTGCGGCGCTGCTCGTCACGTGCATCTACAGCGTGTTTACGTTCGCCGTGTATCATGTGGTGCCGTGGCAGCTCGTGCCGGCGCTGCACGCGCGCGGGCTCGATACGTACACGACTTCGACGGGGCTGCTTGGCCTGGTCATGCCGGCATGGCTTTCGTCGCTGATGAACGTGTTCGTCGCCGTCATCGTGGTGAAAACGTTTCTCCCGGCGTTTCTTGCGCAGTCGCGCTGGATCTACGCGTGGAGTGCCGACGGCGTCATCCCGTCGCGTTTTGCGTTGACGCACACCCGTTTCGATACGCCGGTCGCTGCGCTGACGGTGAGCGCGCTGCTCGGATCGCTCAGTCTCTTCGAATCCACGGCGCTCGGCTATGTGTTCGGCGTCAACTTGCGCGTGCTCTCGGTGATGATCGTGTTCTTGCTGATGGGCATCGCCATGCTGGTGGTTCCGCGGACCGCGCCTGCGGTGTATCGTGCCAATGAATCGGCGATCCGGAACAACCGTCCGGTGCAGATCGCCGTGGGATGCGCGATCGTTGCATGCTCGTCGTGGTTCGCCGTTTCCATTATCTACGGCGCGCGCATGCAGGCGTTCTGGCTGCAGCCGGTCGTGCAGGCCGCAATCGTCATCGCGGCGGGCGTGCTGCTTATGCGATCGGCAGATCCGCGTCGCGTTGCAGCAGCGGCGGGCTCGGATACGGCACCTCCGCGGATTTGAGCCCCGTTGCCGTATTGATAGCCACGACGCGTTCGTCCGGCGCGATCCAGCCCTGCTCGCGCAATTCGCGCGCTGCGGCGAGCGTTGCGGCGCCTTCGGGACAGATGAAGAGACCTTCACGGCGTGCGATCCGGCCCTGCATCGCCAAGATTGCCGCGTCGTTTACCGCGATCGCGGTCCCGCCGGTTTCGTAGATCGCGTCGAGCACGAGAAAATCGCCGATCGCTTTTGGCACGGTAATGCCGAACGCGACGGTGTGCGCGTCTTTCCACACCTGCGATTCCCGGCGATGCTCGCCGAACGCGCGCACGATCGGCGCGCAGCCTTCGGCTTGCACGGCCACCATGCGCGGGACTCTCTCGCCGATGAGGCCGAGCTCGCGCAGTTCGCGCATCGCTTTGTGTATGCCGATAAGGCCGACCCCGCCGCCCGTCGGATACAGAATCACGTCGGGAACGCTCCAGCCCAGCTGCTCCGCGATCTCCAAGCCGATCGTTTTCTTTCCTTCGATGCGGTAGGGTTCTTTGAGCGTGGAGGCATCGAACAGGCCGTGCTGTGCGACCGCTCTGCCGACGATGCGTCCGGCATCGCCGATGAGGCCGTCGACCAGGTATACGTGCGCGCCGGTCAGCACGCATTCCAGCCGGTTGATCTCCGGTGCGCTTTGCGGCATGACGATGAACGCCTCGAGCTGCGCGCGCCCAGCATACGCGCACCATGCGCCGCCCGCATTGCCGTTGGTCGGCATCGCGAAGCGGCGAATCCCCAGCTCGTTTGCGCGTGAAACGCCGAGCGCGGCGCCGCGCGCCTTGAAGCTGCCCGTGGGAAGCATCCCGTCATCCTTCAGATGCAGCTTCGATAAGCCGAGATCCGCGCCGAGCGCACGCAAATGCGTAAGCGGCGTTATTTGCTCGTTCAGGCTGACGCGGTTTGCGTGGTCGCGCAGCGGCAGCAATTCCGCGTAGCGCCAGAGCGAGAGTTCGCGCTGCGCAAGATTCTCACGCGTGAACGATGCAGCGGCCGCTCGAAGATCGTACCGCGCGAGAAGCGGAGCGCCGCAGCGGCAAAGCTGCTGCGGCGCATCGGCATCATACGCGGCGCCGCACTTCGAACACTCGAGGTGCGAGAGCGCCGACCGGACAGGCGGGCGGGTTAGCCCTTGAACTGTGGAATGCACCGCGCCATCTGCTCGAGCGCGTAATCGATGTCTTCGAGCGATGCCGCGTACGAGAACCGCAGATACCCTTTGCCGGCCGCGCCGAACGCCGAGCCGCCCAGACACGCGACGCCGCCGTCCTGCAGCAGGAACGCCGCGAGCGCTTTGTCGTCCGGCGTGATCTGCTTGACGTTGGGAAATGCGTAGAACGCGCCCTCGGGCATCGTACACGAGACGCCGGCGATCTTGTTCAGCCCGTTCACGAGGCGATCGCGCCGCGTGCGGAAGATCTCGTTCATCTCGCGCACGGGTTCGTCCGGCCCGAGCAGCGCGGCGATGCCGGCTTGCTGCACGAACGTGGCGACGCACGAGAACGTGTTGTTGTTGAAGAGCGTGACGATCTTGGCGAGGTTTGCGGGCATGATCGCATAGCCCAGGCGCCAGCCCGTCGGCGCGTACGCCTTCGAGAAGCCGTCGACGACGATCGTGCGTTCGCGCATGCCCGGAATCGTGAGAATCGAACGGAACTCATTTTCGTAGAAGTTGCGGCTGTAGATCTCATCGGAAATGACGAGAAAGTCGTGCTTCTCGGCGAGCTCGGCGATGCGCTGGAGATCGCTCCTGGTCAGAACGCCGCCGGTCGGATTGTGCGGCGAGTTGATCATGACGGCGCGCGTGTTCGCGGAAACCCGGCGTTCGAGCTCGTCCAGGTCCATGCGCCAGTTCTTTTCCTCGTGCAGCGGAATCGGCACGACCTTGGCGCCGAGATAGTTTGCGCACGATGCATACGCCGGATACGCGGGATCGAAGTACACGAACTCATCGCCGGGCCCCAGGATCGCGCTCAAGATATTCCAGATGACCGGCTTTGCGCCCGGCGACACGACGACGTTCTCCGCGCTGAAGGCTTCGACGTTGCGGAACTTGGCCGCGTAGGCGGCAATCACGTCGCGCAATTGAATGATGCCGGCGGACGGCGAGTAGTGCGTGTAGTTGTCGCGGATCGCCTGGATGCCCGCTTCCTTGATATGCAGCGGCGTGTCGAAATCGGGTTCGCCGATCTCCATGTGCACGACTCGCTTGCCCTCCGCTTCAAGCGCTTTGGCGCGCGCGAGTACTTCAAACGCGCTTTCCGATCCGAGGCGCGAAACGGCGTCGGCTATTGCGACGGCCTTCGTTGCGAGCATGAGGCGTAAACCTTTCGTGATGTCAGAAGTTTGTCAAGGTGCCGCTTGCGGCGCGGCGAAACGTGTTCGAGAGTCATGCGCACCCTGACGGACGTTTTCACGCCGGGAGCTCCGACCATAACCGAGGGGCTTCGAACCCTCGTCGTTTCGCCTGAACGCGAGTTGGAACCTGGGATCACCGTGCGCGCCACCTTCACGTTCCGCAATCAAGGCGGTGCACCGGCGACGGGTGTGCGCGTACGCTTCAACCTCCCCGATGGTTTGGTCTATCTTGTCGGCAGCGGTCAACTCGACGGCGCCGAGATGGACGACGAACACGGAAATTCGCCGTTGCTTGCGCGCGCCGGAGCCGATATCGGCGACGTCGCGCCGGGCGAAGAACGCCGCATCGATATTGCGTACAGCGTCGCGGGTGCGATTGAAAACGGTTCGACGGTCGAGTTGCAGGCCGCGGTCGCCGCATTCGAACTGGCGCCGGTTGGTTCGAACATCGTGCGCTTGGTTGCCCGGAGCCGTCCCGCTTTGGAAAACGCGCTCACGAATGCCGCAATCGAATCGCGTCAGCACGAGCCGCACCCGGGCGGTGAAGCGACGGTAACCGTGCGCGTGCACAACGCAGGCGAATCGAGCGCGCACGACCTTGTCGTGGTCGCACCGGTTCCCGAGCACACCAGCTACATTCCAAATTCAGCGCGCGTGAACGGTCGCGATCTCGAACGCGACCTGCTTGCGCCGTTCGATCGCGTGCACGCGCCGGTCATCGTGCAAACGCTGCCCGCGAGCGCGACCGTCACCTTACAATATCGCGTCCGCATCGACGATCCGCTGACCGACGGCACGAACATTCTTGTGCGCGCGCAGATCGCATCGCAGGAGACGCAGGCGTTCGCGCTCGAGCCTGCGGCGCTCACCGTGCACGCGCAGGCGGATTTCGAGAACGATCGCACGAGCTTTGCGCTCGAACCCGCTGAAGCGGCTCCGGGATCGCGCGTGTTGCTGCGGCTGCAAGCCTTCAATAGTGGAACGACGAGCGCCGAGAACGTCACGGTATCGTATGCGCTGCCGGACGGGCTGCTGCACGTGCGCGGCTCCGCGCGCGTGGATGCGCGTCCGTTTCGCGAACGCAAGAAAGACGCGCTGAGTTTCGAGGTCGGCGCCATTCCGGCGCGCCAAAGCGTAGAGTTTCTCGCCGAGGCGACCGTGGCGTCGCCGATGGCAGACATGACCGTGTTCGCCGTTTCGCCGGTGCTGCAGTGGGACGGCCCGTCGAACGGCGCGCGGAGCCGGCAATTCGAATCAAGCCTTACGGTTCGCTCCGCGCCCTACTTTGCGCCGCGACGCAATGCCGTTGCACGTGCGGGCGCGCTGTCCGTTCATCCATCGGATGAGTGCGAAGCGGTCATCACGATCGTCAACGACGGCAGCGCCGCGGCAACCGACGCCGTGTTGCATCTTCACGCCGACGCGGGTCTTGACGACGTACGGGCGTTCGACAAAAACGTCCGCTTGGAGATCGAAAACGACGGCGTCGATCTCGGAACGATCGACGCGTACGGTTCGCGCAAGATCACGGTGCGCGCTCGCGTGCGCACCCCATATCCGGACCGCAGCGAACTGCGCCTGGCCGCGAGCTTGCATACGCGCGAACTCGGTGAGGCGCCGCTCGGCGAGGCGCTATGGCGCGTGGAATCGCATCCGGCGTTTTCGGCGCAGAGTTCGGCGCTTACGCTCGCCCAAGACGACGTGTTCCGGCCCAACCAGCTCGTCGACGTGTTCGTGCGCGTGCGCAACGAGGGCACCGACACGGCGCAGAACGTGCGCGTACGTCTGTACGTGTCGCCGGAGGCGCGCCTGGAAACGGTCGAAGGCGCAACGCGCGAGCGCTCGACGCTGCTCTTCGGCGAAATCGCTCCGGGTGCGACCTCCGAGGCGCGCCTAGGAGTGCGTTTGCTGCGCAGTTTGGCGAAAGCGCATCCGGTTTCGATCGAATCGGTGCTCAGCGCAGACGCCATGCTGCCCGTTCAACTCGCGCCGCTGGCAATCGTGACCACCGCGGAGCCGAATTTTGCGATCGGCACGCTGCGCAGCGAACCCGACGAGCTCGTCGATGCCGGCGCAGAGATCGAGTTTATTCTGCACATTCGAAACAGCGGCGACGGGCCGGCGCGCACGGTGCACGTTACGGTGCCCTCGCTCGATTCGCTGATTTACGTTCCGAACTCCACGTGCGTGAACGATCTGCCCGTACGCGACGTCGGCGCGCTTTCGCCGCTGATGAGCGAGCGGGGCATCGTGCTCAGCGATGTCGATCCCGGCATCGAAGCGACGATCCGCTGGCGTGAGGTCGTGCACAACGGTCTGCCGTCGGGTGAAGCGATCGCCCGTGCGGCGCGCATCACCTATGACGACGAGCACAGCGACGAGATCGCCGCACCCGAGCTGAAAGTGCGGTGCGCGCCGGCATTCGCCAATACCATCGCCGGATTGCCGTTCGGGCTGGACGGCATGCTTGGACCGGCGTTCGGCGGCTCGGGGCAGCGCGCGCTGACGGGCGGCGACGATCGTTTCGTCGAGTTGCCGCCGGCGACGCCGGTTCCGCGCGCCGAGATCCCGGGCGGTTCGCTGCTCTCGCTCGCGCCCAGCAGCAACGGCGGCGCGCACGCGCACGAAACCACGGCGGTCTTGCCGGACGCGGGAGATACCACGATCGTGCGATGCGTAACCGCATTCGATCGCGACCGCCTCGCGCGCGCGCTCAAGTTTTTGGGTGAGGCGCGCTTCAAAGGCCTCATCACGCATCTGTTTGCAATCCGCGCGTTTTTCCCGGATGCGCTTTCGCTCGAAGACGATGGCAAGCTGCACGACGTGCGCGAAACGCTGCGCGAAACGCTGGACCGCGTCTTCATCAAACTGCGCATGCCGACGTACGTGATTGCGCCGCGCGATCTGGAATCGGCGGCGGCACGCGAGGGGCTGCGGGATCTGCTCGACGATCTCGATCCGCTTGCCGCGCCCCAGCCGCTTTCCGGATCGCTGGTACTTCATGGCGGCATTGCGCCCGCGGAGATCGACGCGTTGCGCGCGCGTCTGGGCGACGCACCGCTCGCAACGGCGTTGCCGTGGGCGATTTTGGCGCGTTTGCTCCCGAGCGAAGGCGACGGCTTGCGCAACTATCGCGAACTGCTCATTGCCGCGCTCGACGATGTGAGCGGCGCCGACGACACCGGTTTCATCGACGCGCTTCAGCGCAAGCCGTATCCGGTGCTCGACGCGGCACTCGACGTCGTGCGCGCGCAGCTCGCGCATCTGCCGGCATGAGCGTCATCGTGCTGATCCTCGTGCTCGTGTTCGTCGCGGGCGCGATTCTGGGCGGGTATGCGTTGCTCGCGCCGCATGCGGCAGCGCGAGAACCCAAAGCCGCTGCCCCGCCGGAACGCTGGACGGCGACGACCGACTGGACGACCGAAGCCGGCGCGGAGTTCGCCGGCCTCTCCGAATCGGCCCGGTGCGATCTCATTTTCGCGGTCACGGATCTGGACGACGATCGCTCGCAGCGTCTGCTCGCGCACGCGCTGGACGATCCGTCCGATGCGGTCGCGCTCGCGGCGGCGCATGCGCTTGCGCGGCGCGGCGCGTCCTCCATCGTCGATGCGTATGCGCAGCGCCATCCGGGCGAACGTTCCGAGCGTCTTGCCAGGACGCTCGAACTGCTCAACTGAACACCTGCTTTCGTGGCCGCACCCTTTGACGACGGGTCCCAAACCAGCGCGCTAACGGGCGTGTTCGCCCCCGGCTCTCCGCCGCTTTGGGAGAGTCTGCGAACGCTCGTCGTGACGCCGCGGCGCAGCGTTTCGCCCGGTGAGACCATTCGTGTTGAGTTTGCCTTTTCAAATTTGGGCGGCGCCGCGGCGACCGGCGTGCGCGTCCGTTTTGCAACGCCATCGGGCGTAACTGCCGTTGACGGCAGCGACACGATCGACGATGCACCGCTCGAGCAGGAGCGTCTCGTTGCAAACGCGGGCGCCGCGCTCGGCGATCTCGAGCAGAACGCACAGCGCCGCGTCGCATGCAGCTTCCGCGTGGACGAGCGCATCGAAGACGGAACCGAACTGTTTTTTCAAGCGGCGCTGACCACCGATCAAACGCCGGTCATCGGGTCGAACCGCGAGCGCCTCGTCGTGCGCAGCGAACCGCTGCTGCACAACAGCACGACGTTGGTGACCATTCTCGCACCCGACGAGCCAAAGCCCGGCGACGTCATCACCATTCAGGCGACGATCGCCAATACCGGCGCATCGAGCGCGCACGACGTACTGGCATTTTTGCCGCTTCCCGCGCACACGAGTTACGTGCCCAGAAGCGCCCGCATCGCGGGGCGCGCCCTCGTGAACGCACCCGACGAGCCGTTCGACTATGCGAATGAAACGATCTTGACGGAGCGTCTTGCCGCGGGGCAATCGATCGTTGCGGAGTATCAGGCGCGCATCGACGCGCCGCTTGCGGATGGTACGCGTCTGAAAGCGACGGGGGCGATCTCCTCGCGCGAGGCGGAAGAGTTTTCCGTGACGTCCGCCGAGATCGTCGTGCGTTCGCCCGCGGATTTCGCCAACGACGATACCGCGCTGACCGTGTTCTGCGACGACGTCGTATCGCCGGGCACGCGCGTCCCGATGACCGTGCGCGCACTGAACACGGGCACGGGTGATGCACACAATCTTTCTATCGCCTTCGAGCTGCCCGAAGGGCTGGTGTATACGCCGGGCTCCGCCCATCTCGATGGACAGCCGGTCAGCGACGATTCCTTTGCCGGGAACGCCTTTTCGCTCGGCGCGCTGCCCGCGGGACGGATCGCCGACGCCGGTATCGCAAGCATCGTGACGACGCAGAGTGCGGGCGAACTGCCCATCGTGGCGCTGCTGCGCTGGAAGGGTCCCTCGACCGGTTCGGCCCAGGTGCAGGAACGGCGTTTCACGCGCACGCTGCGCGTACGGGCGAACTCGCGCTTCACGCGCGCGCGCAATTATATTGAAGTGGACCGCGGGCTTGCATCCGCTCGTGAAGACGTCACGTTCACGGCGCACGTGTTCAACGATGGGACCGCCGCGGAACACGACGTCCGCCTGCGCGTT
Source organism: Vulcanimicrobiaceae bacterium (assembly GCA_036826275.1). Classification (GTDB taxonomy): domain Bacteria; phylum Vulcanimicrobiota; class Vulcanimicrobiia; order Vulcanimicrobiales; family Vulcanimicrobiaceae; genus DATGJX01. Next base: position 2,583 of record DAISWS010000090.1, on the reverse strand, counting down.
ATTCCCGGTGCGTTTTTAGAAGACGTCCGCATCGCCGAATCACCGGAGGAGCCGGTTGGATACGGTGAACCGTTCTCGCTCGGTATCGTGCAGCCGCATGCGGAGCGCACGTTCACCGTGCGCGCGCGCGTCGCATCGCCGGTGCCGGACCGATCGCAAGTCACCCTCGGTGCCGTACTCGAATTTTCGTCGGGAACGTTCGATCTCGGCGTCGCGAGCGTAGTCGTGCGTTCGCGCGCGCACGTGGCGGCGGAATCGTGCGCGTGGGAACGCACGAACGCGGAGCCGCTGCGGCCCGGACAAACGCACGAAATCGCGATCCGCTTCACGAACGACGGCTCGGACGTGCTGCGAGATGCGCGTCTGGATTTGGAGATGCCGCCCGAACTCGTGATCGAGCGCGCCCAAAACGCGCAGCGCGACGGGCCGAGCGCGCTGCGCTTCGGCGACGTCGCCGCCGAAACCACGCACGAAGCGCGCGTCGCGGTTCGGCTGGTGCGCGCGCGCCGCGACCGCGCCTTTACGTTGGAAGGCACGCTCAACGGCCGCGGCATCAGTCCCGTGCATTTCGGTCCGCTCGAGATTGCGACGTTCGCCGAACCGTCGTTTGAAGAAGACGCGCAACTGCGCAGCAACCCGTCGGAAACGATCAACGCGGGCGATCGCGTTGCGTACGAAATCACGCTGCGCAATTCCGGTGCCGGGCCGGCGGAGCATTTGGTGATCCGCGCCGTGCCGTCGAATCTCGCGGTCTACATTCCGGGCAGCACAACGCTCAACGGCATGGCGCTCGGCGACGATTTGGGCACCTCGCAGCTTTGGTCGCAGCGCGGGTTGCTGCTCACGGACGTCAATCCGACGATGGATCTGCGCGTGCGCTTCGAGATGCTCGTCATCGCGCCGCTCGCCGCGGGCACCGCCATCGATACGCGCGCGGTCGTCGAGTGGGACGGCGGACATTCGCTCGGCCTCGCAGCACCGACGCTGCGCGTGCTCTCGACACCCTCAATGGAAGCCGGAAGCGCCGGAACGCCGATTTCTCTTGCCGCGCTGCAGCCGCAGCTGGAAACGCCGGCGCCCGAAGCGATCGTGCCGCCTGCCGCACCGGCGATCGATTCGCCGCGTCCGGCGGTTGCGCCGCCCGTTACACCTGCGCACGCCGCGCCGCGCATCGAAGCGCCCGCCGCACCGCATTTAGAAGAAGCCGCCGACGAGATCGTTGCGCCCGCGCCAATTCTCTTTGCGGATTTCACGCAAGACGAGCTGACGCAGGCGATCCGCACACTCGAAAAGAGCGACGCCGGCGGACTCATCCCGCATATCTTTGCCGTGCGTGCGCTGTTTCCGAACGCCATCGCGGGCGCGGACGTGCGCCTTGCGCAGACGATTGAAAACGACGCGCGTGCGATTCGTGCGCCGCTCGATCGCTTTTTCGTTCGGTTGCGCGTTCCGCGCCTGGCGATCACCGCGAAAGATTTGGAAGATCGCGACAGCCGCTTTGCACTGCGCGGTCTACTTGCTGCGGTGCTCGATGCACCGGTCGCACCGCTTGCCGTTCGTCCAGCCGGAACCGTCCGGCTCAGTGGAACGGTCGATCTCGCGGCGCTTCGGCGGCGCTTGCCGGATCTCGAACAAGCGCCGCTGGGATCCGTCGTGCCGTGGATGATCAATGCGCATCTCATCGGTGAACGCGTCGATTTCAACGGCGGTGGACGCAGCGACGTTTTGGGATTGTACCGCGGCGAGCTGCTCAAAGTGTTCGGAGTGCTCGAAACGCTGCCGATGCCGGAGTTTCACCGGGTGCTCAGTTCGAGCGTGAACCGCACGCTGGACGACGCGCTCGGCGCAGTGCTCGACGCGCTGCGCTCCGCGGCGCAGTACAGCGTCCCTTAGCGGACGGCAGTGACGGGAACTGCCGTCTGGCTCTGGGTCGTTATCGGGCTGGTCGTCGGACTGCTGCTGCTCGGTATTAGTTCGGCGATTATGCGTTCGCTGCGCGAGGAACAAGCCCGCGCGCCGTCTGCGCCCGCGTGGACGCAACTCGTCGATGAATCGCTCGTGGGTTTGGACGCGCAAACGCGTTTGGATATCGTCGAGCGTCTGAGCATCGTGAACACGGCGTGGAGCCGCGACGTCTTGGAAAACGCAAAAAACCAAGAACGCGACGCGAATGTGCGCGCCGCGATCCATTCGGCGCTCGGGCGTTAAGCCGTTAATATCCCGGACCCGGATTCCTCACCTTGAAGTAGTTGATCATGATCTCGCGCGCGATCGGTGCGGCGACGGACGCACCATAACCGCCGGAGCGATCGACGAACACCGTCCCGACCTTTCGCGCGGCGGCGCCGACGAGCGCGTGATTTGCGGGCGCATATGCGACGAACCAGGTCGTGTTCGCACCGGCTCCGTTTCCGGTTTCCGCCGTTCCTGTTTTACCGCCGTACGGCAATCCGTCGATCTTTAAACCGTACGCGGTTCCCCACGGTTCGGTTACCTGATCCATGCCCTCGCGCACGGCTTTCAGCGCCGCTTGCGTCACGGCGACGTGGCGGATGATCTGCGGCGGAAAGCTTTTTACAAGGC
>DAISWS010000089.1:0-11057 GCA_036826275.1 Vulcanimicrobiaceae bacterium | reverse complement strand
CGCGCCGGTGAACATGCGGCGCGAACTCACCGCGCTCATCGAGCGGGAAACCGAGCATGCGCGCGCGGGACGGCCCAGCGGCATCCGCGCCAAACTCAACGCCATTACGGATGGAGACATCGCGCGCGCGCTCTACCGCGCTTCGCAGGCCGGCGTCCCCGTCGATCTGCAGGTCCGCGGCATGTGCGTCCTGCGCCCTGGCGTCGCCGGCGTTAGCGAAAGCCTTCGGGTGCGCAGCATCGTCGGGCGTTTTCTGGAACACTCGCGCATCTACGTCTTCGAAAATGCCGGGGACCGGGAAGTCTACATCGGCTCCGCCGACTGGATGGGCCGCAACCTCGACCGTCGCGTCGAGATCGTGGTTCCGGTCTTGGACCCGCTGCTGGCCGAAACGATCTACGGGCAAATCTTGGCGGTGCTGTTCGCGGACAACGTCAAGGCGCGAGAACTCCAGAGCGACGGCACGTACCGCCGCCTGCGCGCGACGGGCGATATGCCGATCAACGCCCAGCAGGTCTTTTTGACTCAAGCCCAGGCCCTGTAACCCTCCGCTCGAACCGGTCAAACGTCAACCTCTAACCGGCGCCGCCTATAGGCGCCGGTTCACTCTTACTCAACTCGAGGACGATCTTCCACTCGTGCGGCATCACCGGTTGAACCGACAAGCGCTGCCCTCGTTTTAACAGTTCCATGCCGACGAGCCGTGATTCCGCGCGCATGCGGGCGAGCGTTACTGGATGCGCGAGCGGCTCGACGTACTCTACCTCGACCATCTGCCACACCGGTTTGTCGGGTTTGCTGCGCGGGTCGTAATAGTCGCCGCCCTTTTCCCACGCCGTAAAGTCGGGATGCGCCTCCTTCACGACGCGCACAATGCCAACGGCTGCCGGTTCGGCAATGCTGGAGTGGTAGAACAGTCCGAGATCGCCGATCCGCATCTCCATCATGTTGTTTCGCGCTTGGAAGTTGCGCACGCCGCTCCAGGGCGTCGTGCGATCCTTTTGCAGCTGCTCGAAGCTGTAGGCGTGCGGCTCACTTTTGAACAACCAGTAGCGCATGCATCTCCTCTTTGCCGTGCTGCTGTTGGGACATTGGCTGCTTGCGACCGATCTGCACGTGGAACCTGCGCCGGGCGGCCCGGTTGCCGCAGGCTACGGCAGCGACAGCAATTGGGCGCTGCTCGATTCGACCGTGGCGGAGATGCGGCGTGCCGACCCCGATCCGCAGGTGGTCATCCTGACGGGCGACTTCCTCGCGCATCACTTTCCGCACGACGTGCCGCTCGCAGAGAAAACCATGGCCCGCATCGTCCGCACGTTCAACGCCGCGTTCCCGCATGCGCAGTTTATCATCGTGCCGGGAAACAACGACGACCCGTGCGGCGACTACCGCGTGACGCCGGGAAGTGCGTATTTCGAGCACCTTGCGAAAATGTGGGCGCCGCTCGTGAACCGCGGCGGCGCCGCACCGGACTTCGAGCGCGCGTTTGCGCAATACGGCTGGTACGCGGCGCGTTTGCCTATCGGACGGCTGCGCGCAATCGCGCTCGATACCGTCTATTGGTCTATCGTGTACCGGCGGTGCTCCAACGTACACCCGCAGGCCCCGCAGCGTGAACTGGAATGGTTATCGAGCACGATTGCGGCATTGCCGGCCCATACGCGCGCGATGCTCGTCATGCATATTCCGCCGGGCGTCGATCCGAACAGCACGCTCTCCGCGCACCGGCTACTGGTCGTGCCGTTTTGGCGCCGCGGACCGCTTGAGGCGTTTCTTTCGATGCTGGACAAAAACGGCTCGCGCGTCGCATTCGCCCGCGCCGGGCACATGCACCGCAGCGATTTTCGTCTGCTCGAGAACGTACCGATGCTCATTGCAGCGTCCGTGTCGCCGGTGTACCGCAACAATCCGTCGTTCCTGCGCTTGGACGTGCGCGCGGACGGAACGCTGCAAAATTACACGCAATACGATTTCGACGAATGGTCCGGCGCGTGGCAGGCGCAAACAGCATTCGATGCCATGTTTGGCGTCAACGCGTTCACCGCCGCATCGCTTGCATCTCTGCACCAGCAGCTGCGTACGGACAAGACCCTGCGCCGCCAGTGGGCATTTATGCGAATGGGTGCGGCCTACTCCGACGAAGTCAACGGGGCGACGATGCTCACCTATTGGTGCTCGCAAACCGAGACAGGCGAGCATTTCGTGGCATGTGCGGGGTTGAAGCGACGCTTGCAAGTGTTGCCGATCGTAGCCGGCATTATTGCTGCGGCAGTCCTCGCGCTCATCGCGTTGATCGCGGTCCGGCTCAGCCGCAAACGTGCGCGATAAGCGCTGCATGTGGTATCCTAGGAACGCTCATGGAGACGATCAAACAAAAACGCGTTATTCGCGCGGCTGACCACGGCTGGGACGGCGTACCGGTCGAGGGCTACCGCCCCGGCGCCGCCGTCGGCGTCGAACGCCATACGATCATCGGCGGGCGCAAAGCCGATGCGTCGGAGCCCGGACCTTCGAAAGAGCTGCGCTATTTCGAACTGCAGCCGGGTGCCGTTTCGCGGCTCGAAAAACACGAGCACGAGCATTTCGTCGTCGTCAAACGCGGCCTCGGCTATGCAATCGTCGACGACGAACTGAGCGAGATCGGACCCAACGACGTGATTTACGTCGGCCCTTTGGAACTCCACCAGTTTGTAAACCGAGGTGATGAGCCGTTCGGCTTTTATTGTTTTGTGGATGCGGCGCGCGACTTCTCGCAAGAGCCGACGAAAGAAGAGCTCGACCGGCTGATGGCCTCACCCGCCGGCAAGGTTGCAAAACCGTTCGCGGTTCCGCCGCCGCAAAAGCGCTAGCGTCTAACCATCGGGCGCGCCGGATCCGCGCACCATTCGCTCCACGAACCGGGATACAAACGCGCGCCGCGTAGGCCCGCGATCTCCATGCCGAGCAAATTCACCGCAGCGGAAACGCCCGATCCGCATTGATTGACGACGCGCTGCGGCGGAACGCCAATCGCTTCGAACTCTTCGCGCAGTGCGTCCGGCTTCTTGAATTGGCCAAGCGGTCCGGAGAAATTCGAGCGGAACGGCCGGTTGATCGCGCCGGGAATATGTCCGCCGACCGGATCGATCGTTTCGTTCTCGCCGCGAAAGCGATCCGGGCCGCGCGCATCTACGAGCGTAAACGATTTGGTGTCCAGCGATTCGAGCACCGTATCCGCATCGACCGCGAGATCCGTGCGGACGCGTGCTTCAATCGTGCCGTTTTGCGGTTCATGCGGCAACTGCCCGCTGACCGGTTTCCCCATGGCGGTCCATGCGATAAAGCCGCCGTCGAGCACCGCAACGGCATCATGGCCGATGTATTTGCACACGTACCAGAAGCGCGCCGCCCACATATCCGCGCCGGCGTCGTACGCAACGATTTGCGTGTCCGCGTTAACGCCGAGTTTGCGCAGCAATGCGGCGAACCGATCCGGATCGGGCAGCGGATGGCGTCCATTGCTTCCGGTTTTTTCACCGGCGAGATCGTACTCGCCGTGAGCGTAAAACGCGCCCGGTATATGCGCCGCTTCGTACATCCGCCGGCCGGCGTCGAAGTCTTGCAGCAGATGCCGGCAGTCGACGATCGCCCACTGCGCATCGTTGAGATGCGCCGCGAGCTCGTCGACGCTAACGATCGTGCCGTGCACTAGTGCAGGTTGATTGTCGTCTTCGGCGCGCCCGCGTGGCCGAACGTTTCTTGCAACACGGCCTGCAGCTCGCCCTTTTGCGCCATCGGCCCGAGAACATCGGTGTCGCCGTAAAATTTACCGTTGATGAACACCTTCGGCAGCGTCGGCCAGTTGGTCATCTCGGAGAGCACTTCGCGCTTGGTCATGTTCTCGAGAACGTCGACAACTTCGAACGGATAGCCGAAGCTGTCGAAAAACTGAATCGTCTCCAGCGTGAAGCCGCAGCGCGGCATCGTCTTGGTGCCTTTGCCGTAGACCAGGATCTTGTTCGCCGCGATCTCGCGTTCGATCTCGTGTTTGATTGCGTCAGTCATGTCTTCTCTCTGTTAGGGCAGTAACGTCGTGAGTTCGACCGCGTGCACGCGGCCGTCTTTGAGCGCGGGTTTCAGCGCACCGTAGACGAGTTGATGCTGCTCGATCAGCGTCTTTCCCGCAAACGCCTGCGAACGCACGGTCACGTTGAAGTGATCCATCGTTCCGGTGCGGTCAAAAATGCGCACGTGTGCATCCGGGATTTCCGCGCGGATGAGCTCGGTCAGCGAGTCGTTATCGATCATGATGGTAGTTTCGGTACTTCGGGTCGGACGGCTTGCGCCAGCGAGCGCGCTTCACGCAGCGTTTCCGGCAAGCGGTCGGAGCTTTGCATCAACGCTTTTGCGACGCCCGCCGCCAGTACGACGCCGGTGACGCCGACGAGAATGGCCGGCACGCCTTCCGCGCGGATAGGGCCGATCTCGAGCGAGAACGTCTTCGTGACCTTGGCCAGGCCCTTGAAGTACTTGTAGAAGTTCACGCGCCTATTGTACGCCGCCGGGGCACGCGCGCCCGCTCCATACATCGCAGCGAGCACCAGCGCTTGGACCCGTTTTTCGTTTCGTCCGCGAAGTACCGGCCACACGCTTGCAAGGCGCACCGGCGGATACGCCGGAGGGAGCCGTCCGCCTCCGCGGCCCGCGCCTGGTGGAGCACTTCAAAGAGGATGGCATCGGAATCGTCCCCGCGGAACGCCGCGAACAGGGCCGCTTCATGCTCTCCGGCAAGCCGCCGCGCCAGCGCGCTGCGAAGCGAGCGAAGCGCCGCAGCAAGCGCGGCGTCGAAGCGCGGCCGCCCGCCCACCACGACGCCGTGGCTACTCCACCACCGTGCGGCCCCGAGGGGCGTTTCGAGAGCGTCGCCACCTTCAGCGCACGTATTCAACAGGGTAACAACCAATCGGCCCATGGCTAAAGCCATTTTACCATGGGCAATCAAGACGGGGCCCTAGCCTAGCGGCGCGGCCTTAGTCGTCGTAGCCGGCCTCGCTGCCGCCGGCATATTTGATCTCGGTCACGTTCATCGTCACCCGCTTCGGTTTGCCTGCCGCCAGACGCATCGTGCCCGTGTCCTCGCCAAAGCGCACGTACCGCATCGGATACCAAAATGCGGCGGTCGCGTGTGCCGCTAACCGGTGAGCAATCGAGATCTCCGCAAGTCCGATGCGCGTGCCGGATGCGTCGTGAACCTCGAGGCCCGCGTCGAGCGCTTCGATCGTTTTCGCGCTCTTGTTATGAAGGCGCACCAAAAGTGAGATGGTGCGATCGGCGTCCCGCGTTTTGATTACGCTTGAATCGATAAGACGCGCCATCGCCGCACGGTATTCGGCTTGCGTCTTGCGATCTTGAGCGACGAGCCGTTGGCCGACCGCGTACGCCTGCCGTGCTTTTGCGGGATCCAATCGATAGTGCGTATGAGCGGCGCAAGCAGCGAGGCCCGCCGCACACGCGGCGGCCCCACCGATCCGGACTAGACGGCTCAGCAACCCGCCGGAGCTCCCGATACGAAGTCGACGGACAGTAATGGATGGAGTTCGATTCCGTTTGGAGCAACGCCGATTTGGCCGTGAATTGCGTCGAATTCGGGCACGCCGGTCAGATCCACGACGATACCGGATGCGAAGTTCGTGAACGAACTCGGCGCCGGACCGAAGCAGTTCGTCAGTTTTGCGCGTACGCTTTGGAAGTAGTTTGCGAACCCGCCGTCGCACGCGCTGCTGCACGTCGGATCCGGCGGCTCGATAATCATCGTGACGTTTGGATTGTTGACGTCGGCGACCACGATATGGAAGTCGTGATCGGTTTCCGTCTTCCAACCGACGAGGACGGCACGGATGCGGTACGCTTGCGTCTCGTACGGCGCATAGCGCGTCGTATCGTTGTACTGGTCATAGTTCGCCGGCACCGGTGCCGCCGTTAAGGTCGAAACGTTTCCGAGAATCGGCGTCCAGTTAATCGTGTTCACGTACGCGTCACCCAGCGTCTTGATGTGCCAGCGCTGCACGCCGCAGCTCGTTCCGCAGCTGCCGGTGCTGTTGCCGCCGCCGTTGGCAGGCGTTGCAATCGGCGTGGGTCCGCCGCTCGGCGTCGGTGTTGACGTCGGCGCCGTCGGCGTCGGCGAGGTTGTGGGCTGCGGCGTTGGCGTCGGCGATGCGCTTGACGTCGGCAAAGGCGTCGGCGTCGAACTGCCGGCCCATGCGACGTCGTCGACGTACTGATAGATGTAACCGCCGGAATAGCCGTCCGCGTGCACGCCGAAATAGAGCCACACGGTCTGTCCGGCGTACGAACTCACGTCGTACGTCTGCTGCACCCAACCGCCGGTCGTTTTTGCGGTTGTATAGAGATTGTCGATCACGTATCCGGAGCTGTCGAGCAGATCCGCCTCCTGATACGAATAGGTCGTGCTCGTTTCGTTCGTGCCTTGATACAGCCAGAACGTGATTTTGCCGCCCGAGGGGACCGTGATTTGCTGGCACAGGCCGCCGTCACCGTTGATCTCCGGCGTCGAAACGTCGCCGTCTTTTTGCGAATAGCTTCCGGTGTGCGGGCGCCACGTGCCGATCGACGCGTTTACCGAGCCGCACTGCTGCCAGTACGTATAGCCGCCGGACTCAAATCCGCCGTCTACCAAATTGCCGTTCGCGTCCATGGTATGACGCGAGGCGGCTTTCGGCAGCGAAAGCCGGCGTTTACCGGTATCCGCAGCGTGCCGGCCGGCGCTTTGCGTCGACGGGACGCTAGACGTAGATCCGCTGTTGCACGACACAACCGCGATTGCCGCGAGCGCGGCGAAGAGGACCCGAAGTGTTTTCACAATATCCTCCCTTGGGCAACACTGCTCTCACACTACGCGTTCAAAGCCGCGTGCGCAATACGTTGTTGTTGCCTATAGGTAAAACGCAGCTAGATGGAAACCGATGAAAGCTATTCGCTTACACGAAATCGCCGGTCCGAAAAACCTCGTTATAGATGAAGTCGAGCGGCCGCAGCCGCAGCCCGGCGAAGCGCTGGTGCACGTGCGCGCTGCTGCGCTCAATCACCGCGATGTTTTTATTACGCAAGGACTCTATCCCAAAATTACATTGCCGTGCGTCCTGGGCGCAGACGGTGCCGGAGAGATGGACGGCGAGCCGGTCCTCATCGACCCGACCATCGGGTGGGGCAGCGACGAACGCGTCTGGGATCTCTCGTCGAGCATTCTGGGCGTACCGCTCCCCGGAACATTTGCGGAATATGTGTGCGTGCCGCGCGAAAACGTGCACGTGAAACCTCCGCATCTCTCGTTTGAAGAAGCCGCGGCGCTACCGCTCGCCGGCGTCACGGCATATCGCGCTGCGTTCGTGCGCGGCGAGCTCAAAGCCGGCGAAACCGTGCTCATTACCGGCATCGGCGGCGGCGTGCAAACGTATGCGTTGCTGTACGCAAAAGCCGCCGGCGCGCGCGTTATCGTCACCTCGAGCAGCGATGAAAAACTCGAGCGCGCAAAGGCGCTGGGCGCGGACCTCACCGTGAATTACAAGACTGACGCGGAGTGGCACAAGACGGCGCGCAAAGCGGCGGGAGTGATAGATATGGCCATCGACTCGGCGGGCGGCGAGACGTTCGCGAAGGCTGCGTCGATCGTCCGTCCGGGCGGCCGCATCGTCACCTACGGCGGCACGTCGGGCGATACGAAAATGCGAATGTTTCCCGTGTTTTGGAATCAGCTCGATATCCGCGGCACATCGATGGGCAGCCCAGCGGACTTCCGCGACATGCTCGACTTCATTACAAAGCACGAAATCCGCCCGGTGATCGATCGAGTCTTTGAGATGAACGAGGCGATCGCGGCCGCGGAGCGGATGCAGCAGGCCGATCAGTTCGGCAAGATCGTCTTACGAATCGCTTAGCGCATACGCGCGCAGCGTGTCCAAGCGGAGCATTGCGCCGAGCTCTTCCTCGACCGTGCGCGCGTGTTCTTTGCCGACGATCGTTTCCCACTCCGGATTCAGAATGGCGTGCTCGGCGCCCGTCATGGGACGGTCCAGCGCATGCGAGATGACCGTGCCTTCCTGCTCGAGCGGAATGAGATACGCAAGCATTTGACGCGCGGCTGCGGGCCACAGAACCGGATTGGTATTGCGGTAGATCGTGCGCACCAAATCCGGAATCGTCAGAGCGCCGTTTGCAAGCGCCGTCAAAATTTCTTGTTGCCTGGACTCGCGGTGCGCGATGTATTCGCGCAGCTTTGCCTGCGGATCGTGTACCGGCTCCCCATGACCGCCGTAAATCACTTTCGCGTCCGCAAACTCGTCGAGTAACCGCTGCAACGTGCGCTGGTACGGGCGCATCGCGCCGTTCGGCGGCGCAATGACGACGAATCCTTCGCCCAGCACGACGTCTCCCGTGAACAATGCGCCTTTCGTTGTTTCGTAATAGACGAGATGATCGAACGTGTGTCCCGGCGACTCCATCGCCGCGATCGACGCATCGCCAATCTGCAGTACGTCGCCGTCATGAAGATTGCGCGTGTGTGGAAACTCCGTTTGCGCGTGAGCGGCGATGGGGGCGCCCGTCTCTTCGGCCAGCATCAACGCGGCCGGTGCGTGATCCGGATGCGTGTGCGTGAGTGCGATAAGGACGATCCGGCACGCCATTTCATTGGCGCGCTCGAGAATTGCGCGCACGTGCCGTTGCACCGGCGGTCCCGGATCGATGCAGACCGCGTGCCCGTTGCCGCAATCGATCAGATAGGTATTCGTGCCGCTCAACGTCATCGCCGACGGATTCGGCGCTCGCACCAAGGCGATGCGCACGCTCACCAGGTATGCTCCAATTCCGGCGGCATGGTGAATTCCCGTTCGGCCGGCGTGAGCGGCATGATGCTGTAAATGCGTTTGCTGCGCGTAAAATCGATCAGCTCCAGAACGGTTGTGAAGCGCGCGAGCCGCTCGATGTGTTTGATCGTCGGATAAACCATACGGAACGCTCCGTCGCGGCACTGCTCGAGCGCCGCTGCGGGCGCTATCCAAACGCCGTCGTGCGTTTCGAAGGCGTCGGCATCAGCGGCCTGATCCGCAGACGCTTCGGCGACGAAGAAGTGCGCGTCGTACCGCCGCGGAAACGGCGGCGGCGTAATCCAGTGCGAGAACAGCAGCAGCGCCGACGCATTTGCGTAGGCATCGATGTTCGCGAGCACGTCTGTGAAGTGCATCTCTGCGCGTTGCACGCGCCCGCGGCACTCGTGCAGCCAGGCGCGGTGCGGCGCCAAATCCGCATCGCCCAGTGCGCGCCCGTTTTTATCGCACGCGAGAAGTACGCCGGCCTCCTCGTACAATTCGCGTACCGCTGCAATCAGCAAGCCGGCGGCTTGCCGGCGTGGCGGCGTTCCGGCGGGCGACGGAAGAGCGGCGGCTTGCTCTGCGCGGAAGTTCCGCTGCAGATCCTCGTCATCGACGCCGCGGGCGCGGGCAAGCGCGCGCTCGGAGTAATCTGCTTCATCCAGGGTTCCGCCGGGAAAGACGTACACATCGGGCACGAAGTGACTTGCCTCGCTCCGGCGGAGCATGAAAACTTCGAAGCCCGTTTCCCCTGCCGGGCGAACGAGCATGACCGTGGCGGCTAAGCGAACCAAATGGGAACCTCGTCGCGCGGCGTGGCGTTACAACTGTATGAAAACGCGATTTGTCGCAGCACTTGCCGCCGTCCTGTTCGCCCTTTGCGGCGGTTCGTTCGCGCTCGCGCAGCAGGCCGCAACACCGGCGCCCGCACCGACGAGCATTCCCAGCGTTCCGCCCGGTATCGGTCAAGACGCAATCAACGCGCTCGGAAACATCGTGCGCGGCGTGTTCGGATGGAGCGACACCGAATCCATCGGCACCGTGACGTTTTATCGCGGGTACGAGATGCAGTTGAAGATGCAGCTGGACCGTTATCGCGAGATTCATCTGCACAAGGGAACCGTGATCAATCCGCGCGGCTACACCATCAAAAACGGTGATACCGTCGACGTGCGCGGACGGCCCAACGCGGACGGCTCGCTCAACGCCGACATGATTGTGGTGCGCAACGCCAAATAACTCCCGATGCGCATTGCATTGGGCAGCGATCAAACCACCGAATTAACAGCCGCTCTGGAGCGGGATTTGCGGGAGCGCGGCCACCAGGTCGCGCTCTTTGGCGTTCTGGCGCCGGATAGCGATGACAACTGGGTCAATGCCGGGCGCGCCGTGGGCGAAGCGGTCGCCTCCGGCCGCTGTGAAAGCGGCGTCGTCTGCTGTTGGACGGGCACGGGCGTCAGCATTGCCGCGAATAAGGTCCCGGGCGTGCGCGCAGCGCTCTGCAATGACGCCGAGACGGCCGCAGGCGCACGGACGTGGAACGATGCGAACGTTCTGGCGCTCAGCCTGCGCAGCACCGCCATTCCGGTTGCCAAAGCGATGCTCGACGCGTGGTTTACGGCCACTCCGACGGCCGACCCCAAATATGCCGCGATGATCGCGCAAATCCAGTCCGCCGAGTCTTCCGTTAGCAAGGAGTAATCGTACTACTGCCCCGGAGCTCGCTCCGGAAAGGATTAGGCACTGGTGTTTCTCAAGATTGCGGCCCTCGTGCTCGCCGCCGGCATGATGCCGCAGGTGACGAATCAGCCGTCGCGGTTCTCCGGTCCCGGCGTGTACACGGGTAAGCCCGCGCTGCAAGTCACGCTTTCGATGGTTATGGCCGGCGGCGGCCCTGCCCATTTCCAAACCGTGACGCTGCTCAAGACGCTGACCGGCGATAAGTTCAACGCCGAAGTCGGCAAACTTACCAAGCAATACGGCAAACAGAAGGTCGGAAACTTCATCAACATCTTCCAATTCATCGTTTCGGATACGTTGAAGATCGTCAAGCAGAAGAACGCCGGCCTCTCCACCGTGCTCACCCTCGGCACCGGGCTCAACGGCCTGGAGGGCGACGAGGCGCCGATCCCGGGTCAGGCCGCGGCGCTCGGCTCGCCGGTCGACAACTGGACGATCATGCCGTTCGACTTC
>DAISWS010000088.1:0-11064 GCA_036826275.1 Vulcanimicrobiaceae bacterium | reverse complement strand
GCTCTTCGCGATGAGCTTCAAGTCCGGATAGATCGCATAGCCGTATTGTTTGCTCCGCCATTTCGTAAGCGCGGCGACGACTGCGCCCGCGTCCGCGCCGGTTTTTGCCAAGCTCGCGGCGCCGGATGCGAGCAGGCCCGCTCCGCCGGAAACCGTCTTACTGTCGATAACGTGCACGTTGCCGCCGAACTCGGCGGCGGCTTGCTGGGCGTGCTCGAACGTTTTTGAAATCTTCGAGCTGACCGTGATGCAGACGACCTGGTTACCGGCCTGCGCGTGTTTGCGGAACGCGGTGGCAAAATCGGCCGGCGCCGGCGGCGCCGTAACCGGAAGTTCGCCATTGGGATCGAGCTTTACGTAGAAATCCGCCAGTCGCAGATCCACGCCGTCGCGATACTCTTGCGCGCCGAAGCGCACGACGATGGGAACGAGATCGAGTCCAAGCGCCTGGGCCTGGGCGGGATTCAAATCGCACGTTGAATCGGCGACGATGGAAACGGCCACGGGCAACTACCTCCATGTACACCATTCGGCAGCGAACACGGCCCGCTCCAGACGCGGAATTGGACCGATCCATTTGCAAGGGAATGGATGGCCCTAGCGAAGGGGTGCCCCATGACGACCGCAGAGATGAACGCCCAGCAGGTACCGCCGGGACAATCCGCCACTCCCGAAATCGACCCCCAGGAGACGCGCGAGTGGGTTGAAGCCATGCAAGGCGTCCTCGAACACGAGGGGCGCGGGCGCGCGCAGCAATTGATCGAAACCATCGTCGACGCCGCGCAGCGCGAAGGCGTTCATGTTTCTCTGGGTCTGACGACGCCCTACATCAACACGATTCCGCCGTCGGAACAGCCGCCGATGCCCGGCAACGACGAGCTGGAGACGCGCATCCGCCACTACGTGCGCTGGAACGCGATGGCGATGGTCGCGCGTGCCAATAAGGAATCATCCGAGCTGGGCGGTCACGTCGCGAGCTTTGCTTCGTCGGCCACGCTGTACGACGTCGGCTACAATCACTTCTTCCGCGGGCAAACCGAAAATTTCGGCGGCGATCTGGTCTTTCTGCAAGGTCATTCCGCGCCCGGCTTTTATGCGCGCGCGTTCATCGAAGGCCGCATCACGGAGCAGCAGCTCGAAAACTTCCGGCAGGAAGTCGAAGGACATGGCCTGCCCTCGTATCCGCATCCGTGGTTGATGCCGGACTTCTGGCAATTCCCGACTGTCTCGATGGGCCTAGGTCCCATCATGTCGATTTACGCCGCGCGATTCATGCGCTACATGCACGATCGCGGCATCATCGATGCGGGCGATCGCAAAGTGTGGGCGTTCCTCGGTGACGGTGAGACGGATGAACCCGAATCGCTCGGCGCGATTTCGCTGGCCGGCCGCGAGAAGATGGACAACCTCATTTGGGTGATCAACTGCAATCTGCAGCGCCTGGACGGGCCGGTGCGCGGCAACGGCAAGGTCATTCAAGAGCTGGAAACCGTTTTCAAAGGCGCCGGTTGGAACGTCATCAAGGTGATCTGGGGGACGGGTTGGGATGCGCTGCTCGAGCGCGATCACAGCGGCCGCCTCGTGCAATTGATGAACGAATGCGTCGACGGCGATTACCAGACGTTCAAATCGCGTGATGGAAAGTTCGTTCGCGAAAATTTCTTCGGCCGTTATCCGGAAACCGCCGAGCTGGTCGCGCATATGAGCGACGACGACATTTGGGCGCTCTCGCGCGGCGGCCACGATCCGCGCAAAGTATACGCCGCATATAAGGCGGCGTTCGAACACACGGGCCGGCCGACGGTCATCCTCGCCAAGACGATCAAAGGCTACGGCATGGGCGAATCCGGCGAAGCGCAAAACATCGCGCACCAAGCCAAGAAAATGAAAGTGGAGTCGATGCGCAACTTCCGCGATCGTTTCCATTTGCCGATTCCAGACGCGCAGGTCGAAAAATTGCCGTTCATGCGGCCGGGTGAAGATTCGCCTGAAATGAAATATTTACGCGATCTCGTGGACCGGCGCGGCCACATTCCCAGCCGGCGCACATCATCGGTTTCTCTTCCGGTTCCGGAACTGCAGACGCTCGAACCGCAGCTAAAAGGTTCGGGCGACCGCGAGATTTCGACGACGATGGCGTTCGTGCGTCTGTTTACGGCGCTGCTCAAAGACAAAGAGATCGGCCCGAAAATCGTGCCCATCGTCGCAGACGAATCGCGCACGTTCGGCATGGAAGGGCTGTTCCGGCAACTCGGCATTTACTCGTCGGTCGGTCAGCTCTATCATCCGCAAGACGCCGAACAACTCATGTGGTACCGCGAGGACCGGCAAGGACAGATTCTTCAGGAAGGCATCAACGAAGCGGGCGCGATCTCGTCGTGGATTGCCGCGGGCACGTCGTATTCGACGCACAACGTGCCGATGATCCCGTTCTACATCTTCTATTCGATGTTCGGCTTTCAACGCGTCGGCGATCTGGCGTGGGCTGCGGCCGATTCGCGGACGCGCGGTTTTCTGCTCGGCGGAACGTCCGGCCGCACGACGCTTAACGGCGAGGGCTTGCAGCACGAAGACGGTCACAGTCAAGTGTTCGCATCCTTCATCCCGAACTGCGTCTCGTACGATCCGACGTATGGGTACGAAGTGGCGGTCATCATTCAAGACGGCCTGCGCCGCATGTACAAAGAACAGGAAGACGTCTACTACTACATCACGCTGCTCAACGAAAACTATAAGCATCCGGACATGCCCAAAGGTGCGGAGGATGGTATTCTGCGCGGCATGTACCTCTTGCGCGGCTCCGAAAATGCGGATAAGAAGACGCCTGTCGTGCAATTGCTCGGCAGCGGCGCAATCTTGCGCGAAGTCGAAGCAGCGGCGGAACTCTTGCAAGCCGATTGGGGCGTGCAGGCCGACGTGTGGAGCGCGACCAGCTTCAACCAGCTGCGGCTCGACGGCATCGATGCGGAGCGCTGGAATCTGCTGCATCCCGAATCGCAGCCGCGCCTGTCCTACGTCGAGCAATGTTTGAACGATCGCAAAGGTCCGGTGGTGGCGGCGAGCGATTACATCCGCACGTTCGCCGATCAAATCCGTCCGTACGTCAAGCACCGCTACGTGACGCTTGGCACCGACGGGTTCGGCCGAAGCGATTTCCGGCGCAAGCTGCGCGAGTTCTTTGAGGTAAACCGCTACTACGTTGCGCTGGCCGCGCTCAAAGCGCTGGCGGACGAGGGAGAAATTCCGCGCAAGACCGTGAGCGAAGCGCTCAAGAAGTACAACATCGACCCGGCAAAACCGAACCCGGTGACGGTGTAGCATGGCGCAAGCAATTGACGTTCGCGTTCCCGACATCGGCGACTTCAAAGATGTGCCGGTGATCGAGATTCTCGTCAAACCGGGAGACGCGGTCAAGAAAAACGATTCGATCGTAACGCTCGAATCGGATAAAGCCTCGATGGAGGTGCCGGCTCCCGCCGACGGCACGGTTCAAGACGTGAAAGTGAAAATCGGCGACAAAGTCAGCCAGGGCAGCGTGCTGCTCTCACTGGCCGCACCGTCGAGTCAAACGGAGGCGCCCTCCTCGCGTCATCCTGAGGTATCGAAGGACGCCGAGCAACGTCGAGGCGAGGAACAACTCGTCGAACTGAAAGTTCCCGACATCGGCGACTTCACCGGCGTGCCGGTGATCGAAGTGCTCGTCAAACCGGGCGACACGATCGAAAAAGACGCCTCACTCGTCGTGCTCGAATCGGAAAAAGCGTCGATGGAAGTTCCGGCGAGCGCAGCGGGCACGATCGCGGACGTGCGCGTGAAGCCGGGCGATAAAGTTTCGAAGGGCACGGTGATCGCAACCATGCACGGGGTGAGTGCGGTGACGGCGGAGGCCCCTCGCGTTGCTCGGGGTGCTTCCATACCTCAGCATGACACCGCGCCGACACCTCAGCGTGAAGAAACGTCCGCTCGCGATGAACGGAAAGCGCCTTCTGCACCTGCAGCTGCTGCTTCGAATGGTGCCGTGCATGCCAGTCCGTCGATCCGGAGGTTTGCGCGTGAACTCGGCGTCGATTTGCACAGCGTGTCCGCGAGCGGTCCAAATGGACGCGTCACGCGCGAAGACGTGCAGCAGTTCGTCAAACGCGCGTTGCACGATGGCGGCGGCGCGGCCATGGGGGGTGGAGTCAGCGGCCTCGCGATTGCGCCGTGGCCGAAGGTCGACTTTGCGCAGTTTGGCGAGATCGAGCGCAAGCCACTCTCACGCATCAAAAAAATCTCGGGGCCGAATCTTCACCGCAACTGGGTGATGATTCCGCACGTGACGCAGAACGACGACGCCGACGTTACGGACCTGGAAGACTTCCGCAAAGAACTGAACGCGGAGTACGGCAAGCAAGGCATCAAGGTGACGATGCTCGCCTTTTTGATGAAAGCGTCCATTGCCGCTCTCAAAAAATATCCGGAATTCAACAGTTCGCTCGACGGCGACGATCTGGTTTTCAAGCGCTATTACAACATCGGCTTTGCCGCCGACACGCCTGGCGGCCTCGTCGTGCCGGTGATCAAAAACGCCGGTACCAAGGGCATCGCGCAGCTCGCGCAAGAGACCGCGGACCTCGCCGCTAAGGCGCGCGATGGAAAGCTGGCCATGTCCGATATGCAGGGCGGCACGTTCACGATTTCGAGCCTGGGGAGCATCGGCGGAACGTATTTCACGCCGATCATCAATGCGCCGGAAGTCGCAATACTCGGCGCGTGCCGCGCAGCGGTCAAGCCCGTATGGAACGGCGCGCAGTTCGAGCCGCGCTTGATTCAGCCACTGTCTCTCTCGTACGACCACCGCGTCATCGACGGCGCAGCTGCCGCCCGCTTCATTGCTTACCTCGCGTCCGTGTTAAGAGATCTGCGTAGAGCGTTACTGTAAACTTAACCGCGTCTGCGTTTGTCTCCAAGCGCGTCGTGCCATACTATTCATGATGTGGCCTTACCATCCGCAGACGCACACGCAACTTTTAGCGCGCGTCGTCGATGAAGCATCCGACTTGGTGCTGATTACGGATTTCACGCCGCCCTCGCAAGGGGGACCGTTCATCGAATACGCCAACGGCGCACTGCTCGCTGCGACGGGCTACGCGATGGAAGAACTTGCCGGTAGACCGTATGGCGTTATCGTCGCACGGGAAAACGATCCGCTGGTCCTCGACACGATCGTCAGCAACCTCGAATCCTCGAAGGTCAACGAGAAAGAAATTCTGCTGCGGCGCAAGGACGGTTCGCTCTTTTGGGTCGAGTTCGCCGGCAAGCCGCTGATGGACGACGGCGGCGATACGCGGCATTGGGTGTGCATCGGGCGCGACATTACGCTGCGGCGGCAGGCGGTGCAGCAGATGGCGAGTTTGATGACGGCTTTGGACGCGGTGAGCGGACACGTCGAGATCTACGCGCTCGACGGCGGCGAATATACGGCGGTCTTTCGCAACCACGACGCCGACAGCGACATTTCCGAGTTGGTGAACACGCTGCTCAACGACCCGGCGCTCCAGGAAGCGACGGCGCTGCGCAAGCGCCTAGGGGCGGGCGAAAGCGTCAGCGTGACCGGTGACGGACTTCAGCTTCGCCCATGCGATCCAAAAGCGGAAACCCTGATCTGCATCAGACAGGCGAGCTGACCTAGACCTTCGCCGTCTGCGTGCGGCGCAACTGACGCAGCACGTACTGCAGAATTCCGCCGTGGCGGTAATACTCGGCTTCGTCGGGCGTGTCGATGCGCAGGAGCGCGCGGAACTCCACGTGCCGCCCGGTGCTGTCCGTCGCGCGCACGTGCACGTGCATGCGCGGCGTGACGCCGTCTTCGAGTCCGGTGATGTCGAACGTTTCTTCGCCGGTCAGCCCGTAGGTCGTGTGATCCGCACCGGCTTCGAATTCGAGCGGCAAAATGCCCATGCCGATCAGGTTGCTGCGATGGATGCGCTCGAACGACTGCGCCAAAACCGCCTTGATGCCGAGCAGATACGGGCCTTTCGCGGCCCAATCGCGCGAGGACCCCGAACCGTATTCCTTACCGGCGATTACGACCAGCGGCGTGCCGTCGGCCTGGTATTTCATCGACGCGTCGAAGATCGACATCTGCTCGTTCGACGGCAGGTAGCGCGTATAGCCGCCTTCGACGCCGGGCACCAGGTGATTGCGCAAACGCACGTTGGCAAAGGTGCCGCGCACCATGACTTCATGGTTGCCGCGCCGCGCGCCGTACGAGTTGAAGTCCGCCGGCGCAATGCCTTTCTCCATCAGATACTTGCCCGCCGGACTCGCTTTGGCGATGTTCCCCGCAGGTGAAATGTGGTCGGTCGTGATGCTGTCGCCGAGCAGCGCGAGCGCGCGAGCGCCCTTGATATCGCTCACGGCATCGGGTTCGGCGCCCATGTGTTCGAAATACGGCGGGTTCTTGACGTACTCCGAGTGCGGATCCCACGTATACAATTCGCTCGGCGGAACGTCCAGCTTCGCCCAGTTGTCGTCGCCGCGGAACACGTCCCGGTAATTCGCTTTGAACATCTCGTCGCTGATCGATGCGGCGATCACGTTCGAAACCTCGGCGTTCGCGGGCCAAATGTCTTTCAAGTACACCGGCGTGCCCGACTCGTCTTCGCCGATTGGCTCCGTGGTGAGATCGAGGTCCATG
Source organism: Vulcanimicrobiaceae bacterium (assembly GCA_036826275.1). Classification (GTDB taxonomy): domain Bacteria; phylum Vulcanimicrobiota; class Vulcanimicrobiia; order Vulcanimicrobiales; family Vulcanimicrobiaceae; genus DATGJX01. Next base: position 4,385 of record DAISWS010000088.1, on the reverse strand, counting down.
CGGCCGGCCAGCGCGTACGCCACCACGAGCGGCGGCGATGCGAGGTAGTTTGCCCGGACCTGCGGATGAATGCGGCCTTCGAAATTGCGATTGCCGGACAGCACTGCCGCGACGATGGAATCATGCTCCGCAACGGCTTCGGCGACGTCCGGCGGCAGCGGACCGCTATTGCCGATACATGTGGTGCAGCCGTAGCCGACCAGATTGAAGCCGAGCCGATCGAGATACGGCGCGAGCCCGGATTTATTCAAGTAATCGGTGACGACTTTAGAGCCGGGCGCGAGCGAGGTTTTTACCCACGGCTTGCGCTTGAGGCCGCGCTTGACGGCGTTGCGCGCCAGCAGTCCCGCCGCAACCATCACGGATGGATTGCTGGTGTTCGTGCAGCTCGTGATCGCCGCGATGACGACGGAGCCGTCGGCAATCAGCGCTTTATCCGCAACGGCGCTCGCAACCGGACCTTCGTTTTCCATTCGGGCCGCGGAACTCGCAGGCTTTGCATCCCGCGCTTCGGCCCACTCTTGCATCGCGCTGTTGAACGAACTCTTCACGTCTCCAAGCGAAACACGATCTTGCGGACGGCGCGGGCCCGCAAGGCTCGGCACCACGGTGCCGAGATCGAGCTCGAGCACGTCGGTAAACTGCGGATCCGGCGTCTCGCCGGTGCGGAACATGCCCTGCGCCTTGGCGTAGGCTTCGACGAGCGCGATGTGTTCGGGCGCACGTCCGGTGAGACGCAGATATTCCAGCGTCTGCGCGTCGATCGGGAAAATCGCACACGTCGATCCGTACTCCGGTGACATATTGCCGAGCGTGACGCGATCGGAAACGGGGAGATTGGAAAGTCCTCTGCCGAAAAACTCGACGAATTTGCCGACGACGCCCTTCTTACGCAGCAATTCGGTGACGACGAGCACGAGGTCCGTTGCGGTGACGCCTTCGCGCAGACTGCCCGTGACATTGATGCCGATCACTTCGGGGATGAGCATCGTGACCGGCTGCCCGAGCATCGCAGCCTCCGCTTCAATGCCGCCGACGCCCCATGCGAGCACGCCCAAACCGTTCGCCATCGTGGTGTGAGAATCGGTGCCGACGACGGTGTCAGGGTACGCCATCGCGTTGTTCGCATCGAATGCGATGCCGGCACCGCCGCCGCCGAACACGACGCGCGAAAGAAATTCGATGTTGACCTGATGCACGATGCCCGTATCGGGTGGCACCGCACGGAAGCCCTCGAGCGCGTGTTGGCCCCATTTAAGGAACGCGTAACGTTCGCGGTTGCGTTCGAATTCGAGATCGGCATTTTTCTTGAACGCGTCGCCGCTGCCGAAGGCGTCGACTTGCACGGAGTGATCGATGACCAGCTCGACCGGCTGCAGCGGATTGATCGCTTTGGGATCGCCGCCCATCTTCGCCATCGCATCGCGCATTGCGGCAAGATCGACGACGGCCGGAACGCCGGTAAAGTCTTGAAGCAGCACGCGCGCGGGACGGTACGCGATCTCGCGCTGCGAGCGCTGATGCGGGTTCCATTTTGCGAGCGCTTCGACGTCGTCTTTGGTGACCGATCGCCCATCTTCGAATCGCACGAGATTCTCGAGTAGGATCTTCAGCGAATACGGAAGGCGATCCAACTGCAACAGGCCCGCTTGTTCGAGCGCGCCCAAACGAACGTACGAATAGGAACGGCCGCCGGCGACGAGCGTGTCGACGGCATTGAAGCTGTTTGCGTGCTGATTCATGAGACTAGATTGATTCGCGGATCGCCTGTCGCGTAGCCTTCGATGCGCAGCGAACTGATTCCCGACAAAAGTCGCCACAGCGGCTCGCCGACTACATGCGTGCGCCAATGCGAGAGACCGAGCACACGTTCGAAGTCCTCATAACTCGCGGGCACATCGCGCGCGACCCGTTCGAGGGCCGCTCGCGGCGCCAGCAGGCTAGGCGGCAGCTCGTGCTGCTGGGCCAGTTCGCCCACCAAAACGCTCATGAGCGCCACCAGCGTTTCGCGCGCATTTCCCAGTGGACGCGCGAATTTCGCGGGCAGCTCGGCCTCGTCCATCGCTTCGCCGCGGCGCACGGCCTCGACGATCTGCGGCCCGAGCGTTCGGCGCGCGCCCGAATCGAGGCGGCGCAACTGCGCAAGGTCGTCCATGGTCTTCGGACGCACCGTTGCCAGACCCCCGACGACGTCGTCAGGCATGATGTATTTCACCGGTACATCGCGTTCGCGGGCGATGCGATCGCGCAATTTCACGACTTCCAGCAGCACGCCGAGTTCGCGGCGGTTCATGCGATTGGCGCCCGGAATGCGTGAATACATCCGCCGCTCCTCGGTCCGGTAGCGCTCGACGTCGGCGAGCAAACGGCACTCCTCGATCGCCCACCCGTAGCGGCCCTTCTCCTTGAGCATGCCCGTGAGCTTGTCGTGCATGTCCAGCAGATGCGCAACGTCGTCCACCAGATACTCGAGCTGCTTTTCGCTCAACGGGCGCGTGGACCAATCGCTGACCGTTTGCGATTTCTTCAACCGGATGCCGCAGAGATCGCGCACGAGATCCGCAAGCGAAATCGACATGCCGTAGCCAAGAAACGCCGCGGCGACTTGACAGTCGAAGACGTCGGGAGGAACGAGATCCCACTTGTCCGCGAAAATTTTCAAGTCGCTGGTGAGCGCGTGGCCGACGACCGTCGTCTGACACAATGCATCGGCGAGCGGAGCCAAATCTTCGATTGTCAGCGGATCCACGATCGCGCAACCGTCTTCGAACGCGATCTGGACGACCATCAAGCGCGCGGTGTAGCTGCGCTCGTTGTGAAATTCCGTGTCGATGCCGACGCGCGGCGCGTTCTTGACGCGTTCGCACATATCGCGCAGCTGGGCTGCGGTATGCACCATCGCAACGCCGTTCATGGCTGCGGACCTGCCGCCCGCGGCACCGGCGTGGCGTGGTGGTGCCAGCGCCAGTGCGGGCGGTGATGCAAAATGTACATGTGCGCGCGCGCCTCGTAGCCGTGAATCAATTCGGTTGCGCGATCGCCGAAGATCGCGAGCACCGTGCAGAGCGGAATGGCGACGATAGACATCGTGAGGACGTGAATCCATACCGGCACGCGGAACGCGGCAGCACTCGCCGTCGCAACGGTCCCGCCGAAGCCGGGAATCACGCGTACCGCGATGAGGAACATCGGCGATCCGACTTTGAAACGTTTGACCCATCCGGGCAGCCGCGCAAGCGCGGCGTCCAAATCGAGCAGATGCGATGCATGGCGGTTGATCCAATACCCGAACGCGGCGGCAAGCACGATGCCGACGGCGTTCACGATGCTGCCCCAGAACGGCCCAAAGAGGGCGCCGTTCATGATGGCGAGCGCGTCCGTAACCGAGAACGGCGCCGCTGCGACAACCGCAAAAATCGCCGTGGCAATCACCAGCGCCACGCGCGGACCCACCGAACGTATGAGGTGCTCGATGTGCGGCTGGTCGCGAATCACGAACCACGCGACCGCAAATGAAACCGCCAGCAGGCCGATGCCCGCCAAGCGGCGGCCTATCGGACGCAAGCGCGAACGGGTTCCCGGTAGCCGCTCTTCGAAGAGCGTGAGATGCTCCTGCTACGGACGGTCATCACCGTCTTATGCGCCATAGGCTTTTACGCTTCCGTCTTTATGCTGCGCAAGAGCCTGGTGGCCGCGCGCGGCGAGCTGATCGAACCGAGCGTGGTCGAGTCGGAGCGGGCGAGGCTCTACTTCGGCGTGCCCAACTCGGCCATCGGCGTATGTTACTATGCAGCGGTTGCGGCGGTTTCATGGCTGACCGGCAATACCGCCGCGCTTGCCATCGTGCTCGCCGCCGTCGTTTTCGCTGCCTGCACGTCTGCATATCTCGCGTATAGCCTGCTTTTTGTCACGAAGCGAAGCTGCCCGTATTGCTGGAGCGCACACGCGGTGAACTGGGGCCTGCTCGCGGCGTTCCCATGGCTGTTGGCCCTGCGATAAAGTTCGACCGCCCCTGTTTGCCCCGGCCGCTCACGGGTATCATCGAAGCGCATTCCAAATGGAACGCGCGTGTTACCGGCATCTGGGAGCTGAGTCTGCCGCCGGTGTTCACCATACAACACAAAAGGCCGCGTGATCGCGGCCTTTTGTATTGCGTTGCTAAACGCGTCAGCTCTTCAGGTCGTACACAGCCGCGAGATCGTGCATCGCGGTATTGAGAATCGCGTGGTAGTCGGCGTCCGCGGCAATGCCGTATTTCGCATCGATGTCTTTCATCACTTGAACGTGAATCGGATGTGAAACGGCGCGGTCGAGCATCACTTCGACGTTGAAGCCGGTGCCGGTTTGGCCCGCTCCCCAGAGCGCCGCGGCGAGCGCGGGACCGT
>DAISWS010000087.1:2560-11372 GCA_036826275.1 Vulcanimicrobiaceae bacterium | reverse complement strand
CATACAAGCTCTCCTTTTCACCAACTATCGGCATGCCCACCGAAATGTACAGAGGCGCCGCCCATACCGGACGGCGCCTCTGCCCTGGAGCGTTGAGCGTTAGGGCAGTTCGATCTCCGAAAGATTCTTTTCGATCTTCCGTTTGACGCGCTGCAGCGCGTTGTCGATCGATTTGACGTGACGTCCCAGATCGCGCGCCATCTCCTGGTAGCTCTTGCCTTCGAGGTATGAAAGAAGCACTTGCGACTCGAGCTCGGAGAGGTTCTCTTGAATGCGCTCCTTGATGTCCTGCGAGACTTCCTGGTTGATGACCAGTTCTTCCGGGTCCGACGTCTTCTGCGATGCCATGACGTCGAGCAACGTACGTTCGCTGTCCTCATCGTAGATCGGTTTGTTCAGCGAGATGTACTGGTTGAGCGGAATGTGTTTCTGACGCGTCGCCGTCTTGATCGCGGTGATAATCTGGCGAGTGATACACAATTCCGCAAACGCGCGGAAGCTGGAAAGTTTATCGGCTTTGAAATCGCGGACAGCTTTGTACAGCCCGATCATGCCTTCTTGGATGATATCTTCACGATCGGCGCCGATCAAAAAGTAGCTCTTTGCTTTGATACGGACGAAGTTTTTGTACTTGTTGAGCAGGAACTCCATTGCGAGATTGTCGCCTGATTTAGCAGTAGCGACCAAATCTTCATCAGCCCGCTCGTGATAGTCGAGTCCATCCGACACAGGATGGGTCATTGCCATGTTTTCTTTGCCCTCTGGGACCGTATGCGTGCAAATCGCGGGCTCCGCGGAGCCCGTCGAACGCCGACGCATCCCGAACAGTATAGGAGGGACCTCCTTGCGCGTCAAGCACAAGGGAAGCACCCCGCAAGCGACTATGCGCCCCCGCGCTGGCGCACGGCTTCGTACAGCAGTATCCCTGCCGCGACCGAGGCATTCAAGGACTCGACCTGGCCCCGGATGGGGATGCGCACCAGGTAATCACACTCCCGCTTGACTAGCTGCGAGAGCCCGGCGCCCTCGGCGCCGATGACCAGCGCCACGTCGCGCGCGAGGTCCGCGCAGGTGTACTCCAGGCTCTGCGGATCTACGTCGGCACCTGCCACCCACACGTTCGCCTTCTTCAGTTTGCGCACGGCGTCCGCAATATTCGAGACGCGCGCAATAGGAATGTGGCCCGCGGCGCCGGCGGCCGCCTTGCGGACCGTTGCATTGACGCCCGCAGCGCGACGTTCCGGCATGACGATGCCCTGCGCGCCCGCGCACTCCGCGGTGCGGATGATCGCGCCCGCATTATGAGGATCGGTGATATGGTCGAGGACGACGATCAGTGCGGCGCCGGTGCGCGGCGCATGCAGAACCTCGTCCAGCGTCACGTATGGAAACGGCGCGCCGAACGCGATGACGCCCTGATGCGCTTTGTACGGAAATTGGTTGAAGTACCCGCGGTTCTCGAAGCGAACGCGCACGTCGCGCTCGCCCGCCGCCTCGAGAATTTTCCGGACAGCCGGGTCGCGCTTCCGTTCGTCGGCGACGTGCACGACGCGAAGCGTCTCGCCGGCAGCGAGGGCTTCTTCAACCGCATGGACGCCGTACATGACGTCGTCTAAATCGAGTCTGCGACGCTCCACGTCGTTCCATCTTTCGAATCTTTGAGTGCGACACCGCACGCGGCCAGAGCGTCGCGCAAGCGATCCGATTCCGCCCAGTTTTTCTCGCGGCGCGCCTGCGCGCGTGCGGCGATGATACTCTCAATCGCTTCTTCCGCCGTACTGCCGTTCACGGACGTGCCAGACGCGCGCAAACGATCCAAGAAGTCCTCCGGCAGCGAACGTTTGGGCTCCTGGAGCCAGGCATCGCTTGGCGTCAAGCCGAGAACGTCCAGCCAATACGCAAATTCATCGCGTGAACCGCCCGCATACGAAAGCAATTCGGAAAGCGCGACGGCGGTGTTCACGTCGTCGTCGAGCGCACTCTCCATGCGTTGCCGCATTGTCATCGTGAGCGCGTCGAACGACGCAGGCAAGCCGGTCAACTCGCGATACTTCTTCTTCAAGCGCTCCAAGGCCGCGGTGGCCGCAGCGATGGACTCCTCGGTGAAGTTCATCACCTTGCGGTACCCGGTCTGCAAGAACAGCAGCCGGATCGCTTGCGGGTCGTGGCGGTCGAGCAGTTCGTACAGCGGCTCGAAATTGCCCAGCGACTTGCTCATCTTCTGATTGTCGAACAGCAAGAGCCCGCCGTGCATCCAAAATCGCGCCATCGGCGGATGCGCCATGAGCGGTTCGCTCTGCGCAATCTCGTTCTCGTGGTGCGGAAAGATCAAATCGGCACCGCCCCCATGAATGTCGAAGCCGCGCCCGTGCGGATCGAGAATCTCTTGCGACATCGCCGAGCACTCGATGTGCCAGCCGGGGCGCCCATCGCCCCAGGGTGAGGGCCATTTCGGCTCGCCCGGCTTGGCGAATTTCCACAACGCGAAATCGAGCGGGTCTTCTTTTGCCTCGTCGACCTCGATGCGCGCGCCCGCTTCAAGTTCTGCAATGTTGCGGTTCGAAAGATCGCCGTAGCGCGCAAATTTCGAAACGCGGTAATACACGCCGTCCTTGGAGACGTACGCAAAGCCTTTGTCCATCAAGCGCTCGATCATGACGATGATCTGCGGAATAAATTTGGTGGCATACGGCTCGACGTCCGGCTGCGCAACGCCCAGCCGCTGCATCGAACGCTTGAAAGAGGCATAATAGCCGCTGACGATCGCGTACCAGTCTTCCCCGGTTTCCTTGGCGCGGTTGATGCTGCGATCGTCGATATCCGTGACGTTTTGCACGAACGTCACGTCGTATTTCAGATGGCGCAGATAGCGCCGCAGAACGTCGAAAAATAAAAACGACCGCGCATGGCCCAGATGCGCCTCCGCCGACGGCGTCAAACCGCATACGTAGACGCCCACGTTCGGCGGCGCCGCCGGAGCAAACTCTTCAACGCTGCGCGTGCGCGTGTTGTATAGCCGCAAACCCATACGTTAAATGACCCAAGACCACGCGGTGTCGCCGGACTCCTCTTGCTCGAAGTCCCGCAGACTGGCCTCGAGCTGCGCGACCCGGCGCTGCAATTTGGCAATCGCATCGGCTGTCGGATCCGGCATGTCGACTTGCGGCCGATCGGGCAGCGCGCGCACGGGGACACCGTTTTGCATGACGATACGTGCGGGCACGCCGACGACCGTCGAGTTCGGCGGCACGTCTTTGACCACGACGGATCCGCCGCCGATCTTCGAATTCGCACCGACCGTAATAGCGCCCAGCACCGCGGCGTTCACGCCGATCGTAACGTTGTTCTCGAGTGTCGGATGGCGTTTACCATGAGAGAGACTCGTTCCGCCCAGCGTCACGCCCTGGTAAATCGTGCAGCCGTCGCCGACCTGCGCAGTCTCGCCGATGACGACGCCCATGCCATGATCGATGAAGACGCCTTTGCCGATCTTCGCCGCCGGATGAATTTCGATGCCCGTCAAAAAGCGGTTCACGTTGGAAAGCCACCGCGGGAACAGCGGTATGCGGCAGCCGTGCAGGGCGTGCACGATGCGGTGCATCGCGATCGCATGAAAACCCGGATACGAAAGCACGACGTCGACCCAGCCCCGAGCGGCGGGGTCGCGCTCGAGCGGGGCTTTCAGGTCGGCCAGCAGCGTCTCAAACATCCGGCTTTTTGCCCCGAATCGGCTCGAACGGCTGCCCGCCCGGTCCAAAGCGGATCGGTTGCAGCCCGCGCCCGTGCAGCAGATGCGAATTGACGGCGCCGATGCGGATCAAGATGCGGTCGTGTCCGAGCAGCGGAAACAGCAACTCGAGCGGCGGCCCGGCGTTCTTTCCGGTTAGCGCCATGCGCACCGCGTACTGCGCATCCTCGCTCGAAATGCCGAATTCGCGCGCGATCTCGGCAATGTCGTGGGCGAGCGGTAAACCGCGCAGTTCCGGTTGACTATCGACATACTGGCCGACGGTGTCCAGAAAAAACAGCACTTCGCGCGTGCGCAAGCGCTCGAGTTCCAGCGCCGGAACGACGCACGCTTCCGCGCGCAGTTCGGCAACGTAGGGGCGCGCGTCGTCCGGCGCGCTCAACATATCGCCAAACGCTTCCAGAAACGTGTCGATCCAGCGCAGCGCCGCTTCCGGCGCGGGATCTTCGAGCAAGCCCCAACGCTGCATCGCCGCCGCAAGTTCCGGACGTGTAACCATCAAATCGGCTCCAGAAGCGCGACCGCGTACGCTGCGATGCCGCTCCCATCTCCCGTGTACCCCATCCCTTCGCTCGTTTTCGCCTTCACGCTCACCTGAACGAGCGAGAGGCCCAGACGGCCGGCGATGTTCTCACGCATACGCATGATGTGCCCTGCAAGCTTCGGCTGCTGCACGACGATCGTCGCGTCGATGTTTTCGACGCGGTAGCCTTCGCGATGAACTTCCGCGGCGCAGTGATGCAAGAGATCCATGGAATCGGCATTGCGCCAGCGCTCGTCGGTATCCGGAAAATGGCCGCCGAGGTCGCCGAGCGCCGCGGCTCCCAGAAGCGCGTCGCTGATTGCGTGCGCGAGGACGTCCGCGTCCGAGTGCCCGAGCGCGCCGCGCTCGTGTGGAACGTCGACGCCGCCGATGACGAGTTTGCGTCCTTCCACCAAAGGGTGAGCGTCGAATCCGTGTCCTACTCTCATCGCACCTGGTCGCGATCGCGCAGCGCACGCATCGCGTGCTCGGCGCGCGCATGATCCTCAGCGACGGTCACTTTGAAATTCTCCGGCGAACCCGGCACGACGTGGACGGTAACGCCGAAACGTTCGAGCAGCATTGCATCGTCGGTTGCGTCAACGCCGCTCTGTTTGCCTGCTTCGTGAGCCATCAGCATATCGGGAAGCGTGGCGAACTGCGGCGTTTGCGCGGCCCACAGAACGCTGCGGTCAAGCGTTTCGCGAACGCTGCGTTCGCCGTCGACGACCTTGATCGTATCGACGACGGGTACGGCGAGAACGGACGCATGGCCGGCGCGGATCGGCTGCATACCGCGGCGCACGTCTTCGGCGGTCACCAGCGGACGCGCGCCGTCGTGCACGAACACGCCTTCACTGTTTTCGGGGACCGCGGTCAATCCGAGATACGTGCTGATCTGACGCGTTGCTCCGCCGGGAACGACGCCGGACAGTTTTTCCGGTGCGGCATCGGCCGCGACTTGCGCGACGTCCGCAAGCCAGTCGCGCTCGGTCACGACGACGATCGAATCGACTTCATCCATGCTTGCAAACGTCCGCAGCGGCCACCACAGCATCGGGCGTCCGGCAATATCGACCAATTGTTTCGGCTGGCCGAAACGCGTGCCGCGCCCTGCTGCGACGACGACCGCGCAGAACTTCATGCCTTCTTCAACCTCGCGAAAATCATCCGTCCCGCAGCAGTTTGCAGGACGCTCGTCACGACGACGTCCACCGATTCGCCGATGAGGCGGTGTCCATGCTCGACGACGATCATCGTTCCGTCGTCAAGGTAACCGACGCCTTGATGCGGTTCTTTGCCGTCACGCATGATCTGCACGTGCATCTCTTCGCCCGGCAGCACGACCGGTTTGACGGCATTTGCAAGCTCGTTGATATTAAGCACCTCGACGCGTTCGACGTGCGCGACGCGATTCAAATTGTAATCCGTCGTCAGCAGTTTGCCGCCGAGGTCCTGCGCCATGCGCACGAGTTTCGCGTCCGCGGCGCGCACGTCGTCGTAATCGCGTTCGCTGATCTCGAGAATACCGAGCTCGCCGAGGCGTTTGAGCACTTCCAAGCCGCGGCGTCCGCGCGTGCGGCGCATCACGTCGCTCGAATCGGCAATTGCCTGAAGTTCGCGCAGAATGAAGCGCGGCAGAATCAGCGGCCCTTCCAAGAAGCCGCTTTCCAAAATTTCCACGATGCGCCCGTCGACGATGACCGACGTATCGATCACTTTCGGGCTCGCCCCTGCCGGCGATCCGCTTACCGCCGCCAAGGGTACGAAATGCATGCGCGCTCCGACGCGCGCTCCGAGATACGCCGCGAAAATGCTGATGATGATGTACAGCAGAATCGCGATGTAGCTGCCCGCGCGCCCGCTCGTCGAGATGAATTCGAAGAGAATGCTGCGGATCAAAAACGCAATGAGCAGCCCGAGAATCAATCCGACGGCACCGCCCGCGAGTTCTACCGGCGCAAGGCGCTCGATCGCGCGTTCGACCGCATTGAGCTCGTCCTCGAAAAACGTCTGCGCGAGCGGAGCCAGCAGCACGCCGATAAGCGCACCCACGACGGGCGCGAGAATATTGAAGGCCAACTGCAGCGGCTCGGTTGCTACGTGCAGCGAGATCGAGTGCACGTACAACTCGCGGCCCAACAGAAAACCCGTTACGCCAAAGACGACCGCAAAAATGAACCGCAGCATTGCCGCGGCAATGCCGGGGCCTACGCGAACGTCACGAAAGCGGCGCATACGTCGTTTGCCAAAAAGCGCCCGCGGCGCGTGAGACGCGCGTGGGTCGCATCCGTTTCGAGCATTCCAAGGGACCGGTAGCGCTCGACGACGGGTGCGTAAAATGACAGAAAATCCAAGCCGTAACGCTCTTTGAACGAGTCGAGGCAGACCCCTTGCGCGGTACGCAGCGCGAGCATCACCGCTTCTCCCGCCCGCTTCGCGCCCTCAAGCGTTTCGGCTTCGCCCGGAATCGGGCCGCCGCTCATCGCCGCGGAGATGTACGTTTCCAGATCGCGCGTGTGCACGAACCGCACGCCGCCGCGGTAAGAAGCCGCGCCCACGCCGAGCCCGGCATATTCGCCGTTCGCCCAATAGTTTTGATTGTGCGCGCTGCGATGCCCGGGCCGCGCGAAGTTGCTGATTTCATACTGCTCGAATCCCGCCGCCTCCAGCGTGTCGATGGCAATGGCGTACAGATCTGCTTCGCGCTCGTCGTCCAAGAACGCGCCCGGTTCGCGTTCGCGCCACTCCTCATAGCGCGTCCCCGCTTCAATCGTCAAGCCATACGTGGAGATGTGATCGACGCCCAGGTCCATCGCCGTGCGCAGCGAGCGCCGCCACGAGTCCGGCGTTTGCCCGGGAACCGCGAAAATCAGATCGATGCTGACGCTTGGGATGCCCGCGGCTCGCGCCGCAGCAACGGTTCGTTCGACGTCTTGAACGGTGTGCCGCCGCCCGAGCGTGCGAATCTCCGCCGGCTCGAACGACTGCACGCCGATCGACATTCGATTGACCCCGGCGCGCGCATACGCGCGCATATCGTCCGCGCTCGTCAACTCGGGATTGACTTCGATAGTCGTTTCTCGATCGGGCGGACCGGGAAACGCGTCGCGCAAACGCTGCAGCAATGCAACGATGTCGCCCGCATCATAGGTGTTCGGCGTTCCCCCGCCCAGAAACACACTTACGAATGTGTCATCGTGAGGTATCGAACGACCCCGAGCCTGTCGAGGGGTACCCTCGATCTCTGCAAACAACGCCTGCAAATAGCGCTGCGCCGCGCTGCGTTTGTGCGGCCACTTCGCAAAATCGCAATACGGACAGATATACGGGCAAAACGGTAGATGAACGTAGACGCCGGCGGTCATGACTTAATCCTGTGCGGAGAATACCCCCACCGCGCCGGGACCTCCGTGCGTTGCGATAACCGGGCCGGCCTCCAAAATGTCCAGCATCTCGGGCTCTTGGGCTCCGAGCCTCGTACGCAGGCGCTCGAGAATGTCCTTTGCGAGCTCGGGCGCATTGGTGTGCATCACCAAAAAGCGCGCTTTTGATGCGTCGGTGACCTGTTCGAGCGAGAGGTCGATCATCGTTTGCTGCGCGCGGCTGAGCGTGCGCACTTGCGCTTGCGCGACGACTTCCCCGTCCTTGAGCGAAATCACGGGAACGATTTTCATCAGCGTTCCGATGACGGCTTTGGCTTTACCGATGCGTCCGGTTCGCACGACGTGCGAAAGATCCGGAATGCAGGCGTACAGATGCTGCGTGCGCTTTTCGCGCTCGATGACCGCAAGAATCGTTTCCAGGTCCGCGCCGGCCTTGGCGAGCGCGCACGCGTGCAGCACGTGCATGCCAAGCCCCCCGGCGACGCTTTCCGAATCCACGATCGTAATAGCGGCTGCGGGAAACTGCTGCGCAGCCGCCCGCGCCGCATTGATCGTCCCGGACAATTTCGAACTGATGACGATGCACAGCACCCGATCGCCCGCATCGACGTGCGGGCGAAACGCGTCCTCGAACATTTGAGACGTCGGTTGAGACGTCGTGGGGAGGACCGGTTCGCTTGCAAGCTTCTCGTAAAACTCGCGCCGTGAAAGATCGACGTAGTCGCGATAGCTCTTCTCGCCGAAGATTACGAAGAGCGGTACGACGTCGATGCCGAGCTCCTTTGCACGCGCCGGCTCGATGTCGGACGTGCTGTCGGTGACGACGGCTATGGCCAACTACGCTTCTTTCGCCAGGTGGGGTTTGACCAGCTCGGTGATCTTGCCGACCACGTCGCGCTGCACTTCGATAGTCGCCGCATGGATCGAGTGTTTGATCACGTTGCGGTTCGCGCGTCCGTGCGTGACGATGCAGTTACCGCGCAGCCCCAGCAGCGGCGCGCCGCCGTACGTCTCGTAGTCGAAGCGCCGCTTCATTTTGCGTAGCGCGCTCGACGAAAGCAGCGCGCCGACTTTTGCCGGAATGCCGCCGCTCAAAAACGCGTCTTTGAGCACCTTCATAAAATCCGAGACGAAGCCTTCGCCCATCTTGAGCAC
>DAISWS010000087.1:0-2550 GCA_036826275.1 Vulcanimicrobiaceae bacterium | reverse complement strand
CTTTGGTCAGCAGGCTGCCTTCGAGCACGATCTCTCTGATGATCTTTTGTAAGTCGGAGACGAAGCCTTCGCCCATCTTGAGCACGACGTTGCCGACGAATCCGTCGACGACGACGACGTCCGCGAGGTTGTGAAACAGATCCTTGCCCTCGACGTTGCCGATATAGTTGACGGGCGCTTCGCGTAAGAGTTTGGCCGCTTCGAGCACTTGCGCGTTTCCTTTGGTCTCTTCTTCACCGACCGAGAGCGTGGCAACGCGCGGGTTAGGCATATCCAAAACCGCCTTTGCATACGCGGAGCCCATCAGGCCGAACTGTTCGAGCCACTCGGGACGGCAATCGACATTCGCGCCGGAATCGAGCAACACCATCGGGCCGTTGAGCACCGGCCAAACCGTTGCGATCGCGGGGCGCGCGATACCGGGAATCGTGCGCAGTTTGATCAGCGCAATCGCCAAGAACGCGCCGCTGTTGCCGGCGGAAACGATCGCGTCCGCCGTGCCGTCTTTGACCATGTTCACGGCCATGCCGAGCGAGGTTTTATCGGCGATACGCAAGGCTTGCGAGGCATGCATGTCCATCGGCACGTTTTCCGGCGCGTGCACGATCGTGATCTTGTCTGCTCCGGGCCCTTGCAGCAGCCCCCGCACGCGCGCTTCGTCGCCGACCACAATCACATCGCACCAATCCTCGGCCGCGGCGAGCAGCGCGCCCGCCACGATCTCTTCCGGTGCGTGGTCGCCGCCCATGGCGTCGATCGCGATGCGAGGTTTACTCATCCAGCGACACCCAGTATTCCGCGTTCTTTTGGCCGCCGTAGTAATACTCGGCGTCCGCCTGCGGAAAAGCCGCACGCAGTTCTTCTGCGAAGCGTTGCGCATCTTTTTCCTTTTGCGCGCCGCCGTAGTACACCGTTATCAAGCCTCCGTCGCGAGCACCCATGGCTTCGAGCGCGGCCCGCGCCGCGTCGTCGAGCGTTCCGCCTGCATAGAGTATCCCCGCACTCACCGCAGCCGGCTTCCCCCGGCCTACGCTCGTTCCACCCACGGTTGCATCCTTCCCGGCAAAGAAGACTTGGGCGCTGCGCGTGCGCCGGGCCGCCTCGAGAACGTCGTCAACCACGACAGCGCGGCCCGTGGCAAGCGAGCGCATCGCAAATAGCCCGGCGATTCCCGCGACGACGTCGGCCGTATTGAGGATGTGCACGCGCACCGTGTCATCCTGAGCGGCGCGAAGGCGCGCCGCTTCGCTCGCCGCCAGCGAAACGTTCTCGTCGTTCACGAACACGTACACGTTCTTGCTCAGGCACTTCGTCATTGCGAGCAGCAGATCGCGCACGCTTGGGTTTTGCGCCGCCGGAACCGTTACTTCAACGCCGAGTTCCTTGACGATCTGCTCGAAGCCGGGGCCTGGAACCACGGCGACGATCGAATACGGCACGGCGGGCGGCTCGACGACGAGCACGTTGTGCTGCTGCTCCATGTCCTCGACTTTGACACGCGTCAGCTCCCCGTGGCGCGCCGCAAGCGCCTGCAGCCCATCGGGATCGTCGGTGTGAATGTGCACTTTGATCGTCGGCTCCGCGCCGGCGACGATCAGCGAGTCACCGCGCGGACTAAGCAGTTCGCGCAATTCGTGCACGCTGCACGAGGCCCGTTCGAGAATGAATTCGGTACAGTACTTGTGCTCGCCGACGATCTGCGCGGCGGTGAAAACCTTTTGACGCGCCGGACGGCGCGGGAATGCGGTCGTGCGAACCTTGATGTCGGGAAGAAACCGCAGCACGCCTTCCAAGAAATACACGAAGCCCGCTCCGCCCGAATCGACGACTCCGGCTTCCTTTAACACGGGAAGTTGGTCCGGCGTGCGATCGAGCGCCTCGTTCGCTGATCGCAGCATGCCGTTCGCCAGCCGGTAGAAGTCCGGCTCGTGGAGCGCAAGGTGGTAGGCCGAATCCGCCGCGGCGTCCGCCACCGAGATAATCGTCCCGTCGACGACTTTCACCAGCGCTTGGCGAGCCGCTAGAACCCCCTCACGCATCGCGGTCGCGAGCATGAACGTGTCGATCTCCGAGCGGTGGCGGACGTGGTGGGCGAAGCCTCGCAGCATCTGCGAGATGATGACGCCCGAGTTGCCCCGTGCACCCATGAGCGCTCCTTGGGCGGCGGCAGCGGCAACTTCCGAAATCGGCCGGTCGTGAAGCTTGCCTGCCTCCAAGGCCGCCTGCCGGCAGGTCAGGTACATGTTCGTGCCCGTGTCCCCATCGGGCACCGGGAAAACGTTGAGGTCGTTGAGTACCTGGCGGTATTTCCGCAAGAAATAGGAGCCGGCGGTGATGAACTTGGCATAGGCCCGGCCGTCCAGGGCGGTGACATCCATCGGCCGCTCCGCTTTCGCGCCGTGTGACCCCGAGCCTTGTCAACCGCTCCGGGCGCGTGGTAATCTACCAAGGTTGCCTCCGGGTACGTCATCGTGAGGATTCGAACGACCCCGCGGTGCATGTCATCGTGAGGTATCGAACGACCCCGAGCGTAGTCGAGGGGAAAATCAC
>DAISWS010000086.1:9844-11392 GCA_036826275.1 Vulcanimicrobiaceae bacterium | reverse complement strand
GCGTTCATGCCGTGGGAAGGCTACAACTACGAAGACGCGATCCTCATCAGCGAACGCATGGTGAAAGACGATCGCTTCACCTCGATTCACATCGAAGAATACGAGTGCGAAGCGCGCGACACCAAACTCGGCCCTGAAGAGATCACGCGCGACATTCCGAACGTGGGCGAGGATTCGCTCAAGGATCTCGACGAGCGCGGCATTATCCGCATCGGCGCCGAGGTTCGTCCGGAAGACATTCTGGTCGGCAAAGTCACGCCCAAGGGCGAGACGGAACTGACGGCGGAAGAGCGCCTGCTGCGCGCGATCTTCGGCGAGAAATCGCGCGAAGTTCGCGACACGAGCCTCAAAGTGCCGCACGGCGAGAAGGGCAAGATCATCGACGTCAAGGTCTTCTCGCGCGAGAACGGCGACGAGTTGTCGCCGGGCGTGAATCATCTCGTGCGCGTCTACGTCGCGCAGAAGCGTAAGATTCTGCAGGGCGACAAGATGGCCGGACGTCACGGCAACAAGGGCGTCATCGCCAAGGTTCTGCCGGAAGAAGACATGCCGTATATGGAAGACGGCTTGCCGGTCGACATCGTGCTCAACCCGCTGGGCGTACCTTCGCGTATGAATCTCGGCCAGATCATGGAAACCCATCTCGGGTGGGCGGCGCGCATGCTCGGCATGAACATCGCCACGCCGGTGTTCGACGGCGCGCACGCGGAAGACATCGCCGAGTGGCTGCAGGACGCGGGTTTGCCGGCGGACGGCAAGACGTGGCTGCGCGACGGCCGCACGGGCGAGCGTTTCTCGCGTCCGATCGCCGTCGGCATGATCTACATGCTCAAACTCGCGCACTTGGTCGACGACAAGATCCACGCGCGTTCGACCGGTCCGTACTCGATGATCACGCAGCAGCCGCTGGGAGGCAAGGCGCAGTTCGGCGGCCAGCGCTTCGGTGAAATGGAAGTCTGGGCGCTGGAAGCATACGGCGCGGCGTACACGCTACAAGAGCTGCTTACGGTGAAGTCGGACGACGTCGTGGGACGCGTGAAGACGTACGAAGCGATCGTCAAGGGCGAGAACGTAATGGAACCGGGCGTTCCGGAATCGTTCAAGGTGCTGATCAAAGAGCTGCAATCGCTTGCGCTCGACGTCAAAGTTCTGACGGAGAACCGCGAGGAAGTCGAGATCCGCATTCAGGACGACGACATGGGCGAACGCGCGCAAGAGATCGGCTTGCTTATGGGCGACGAAGATCCGCGCATGACGCAAACCGCAGCCGCACAGCGTGAAGCGGAAGCGCAGCGCGTGACCGCAGTCGCCGGCGAGGGCGAAACCGGCGCCGTCGAAGCCCCGGACGAAGAGGAAGAGGAAGAGGAAGAGATCGACGATTCCAAACCGATCGTCACCGGTCCCGTCGGCGGTTCGATGGCATCGGCGGAAGCGGATATGCAAGTGCCCGGCGCGGGAATTCGCGGCAGCATCGACATCGACGAAGATCTCGAAGCCGAGGAAGAAGAGCCCGACGCCGAAGACCCACATGGCGACCGTCGTCGCCTT
>DAISWS010000086.1:0-9834 GCA_036826275.1 Vulcanimicrobiaceae bacterium | reverse complement strand
AGATCTCGAAGCCGAGGAAGAACCGGTCGAAGAAGAGGAAGAGGAAGAACAAGGCTACGTACTCGAGGAAGAGGATGAAGATCTCGCCGAAGAAGCTTCAGCCTATGGTGAAGACGAGGAAGAAGCCGAACCTTTTCACGAGAGCAACGAAGAAGAGTTCTAGTTCTCATCTCGGCGATTAAAAAGCGGCCCGGAAACGGGCCGCTTTTATTTTTTGCCGTTCATAGTACTATGGTCATATCTTATGACCAGAAAAACGGCCCACCCGAACGTTTCATTTTGCTGCTGCAAAGCCACGTTCCGGCGTCGGGGTGACGATCACGAAGCATCGTAAACCGGTAGCCCGGCTCGTGCCCGTTAGGGACTCGTCTTAAGGATTATGCGGCTTCACTCGGCATGCTTAGGAAGCCGGCGACAGCAACGATTGATGCTGCTGCGCGCGCCTCCATGCTGCTCCTCTCGCCGATGAGCGCTTGGGAGATCGGTATGCTCGCCCGAAAAGATCGCATGAGGTTTCCACGTGCAGCGCAGGATTTCGTTCGCGAGCTTTTCGCCAGTCCGGTGTGATTGTAGCTGAAGTGACTTCCGCGATCGTTTGTGCGGCCGGTATGCTGGATGACGGATTTCACGGCGATCCGGTAGACCGTATCATTGTTGCAAGCGCGATCGCCTATGGCGCCGATCTCATGACGCGCGATGACGCAATCGTGGTTTTTGCAAAACGAACGAAGGCATTGCGTTGCGTGCGCTGCTGATTTGTGTGACATGCGTCATCGTCTTACATAAACTTACGAAACTTCGGGACTAAAAGCCCAGCGAACGGCAAAGGTTTGCTCGCTTGTTTTCCGACATGAATATGAGCACGCGCGCTTAGCGCGTTTATGTTGTTACAAGGAGCTTGCTTTGAGACAGGCGCTATTTCTTATTGCCTTCGCGAGTGCGTTAGGCATCGCCGCTGTCGGGTGCGGCGGAGGCGGAGGCTCTTCTCCGACGCCGACCGTTCATCCGACGTCAACCGCGACCGCCACCGCGACGCCGACGCCGACACCGGTACCAGTCCCCTCGCAAACGCCGTACGTCGTACAGGCCATTGCGACGCTTCCGCCCGCAACGCCGGTGCCGCAAGGACAAACGCCTGCGCCCGTTCCCGTTGCGCTTCCTACGGGCGGTCCGGTGAGCGGATCCATGAGCATCGCGACGTCGGGCTCGGCAATTGCCGCCGGTACGCAAGTCGCGACGCAGTTGCAGAATACGCCGCCCGCAGGCGTGCCGACGTTGGCATCGCTCTTGCGCAGCCCGCAGGTGGTTCGCACCGTGCAAAGCGGACCAGCGGTATCGGTCATCACGTATCTCTACATTTTGTTCAATGAAGACGTGCTGCTCTCGCAAGCTCCCTCGTTCACGTTCGCGCTGCCGAGCAGCTACGTGTTTCCCGGCGCGAATTACTATCTGGCCATGTACAATCCCAATTTGCCGTCGCTCGGATGGCAACTCGGTTTTGAAGGACCCGGAACGGTAAGCGGCTCGAACGTTTCATTCAGCGGCGGTTCGAGCGCGATGTATTTCCAGGCGTGGACCGCATACTATCTCGGCTTGTACGCCGTACCAGCCGGCGCAGCAGCGCCGACGCCGGCACCGAGCACCGCGCCGACGATGGCGCCGACGGTTGCACCGTCCGCACTGCCGACCGGTATGCCGACGGCGACGCCTAGTCCGACTCCGGCGCCGAACCCGACGCCGACTCCGGGCTTCGAACTGGTGCCGTCGAGCATTTCGTTCAACGGAACCGGCTTGACCCAATCGTTCTCGGCGATCGACTTCGGCTATAGCGGAGCGTTCACCGCAACGAGCAGCGATGCAAAAATCGCGACGGTTTCCGTCTCGGGCACCACCTTTACGGTGACGTCGGTTGGCGCGGGCACCGCAACGATTACGGTAAGCGAGTCGAACGGCAAAACCGCGACGTGCACCGTTACTGTCACTACGACGACGATCCCCATCAACTAAGGAGCAATCGATATGCGAAAAAACATCGGATTTTCGGTCGGTGCGCTGCTGCTGGGTTGCGTCGTTGCAGCCTGCTCGGGCGGTGGCGGATCGGCCTCTCTACCCGCGGCGCCGCACGGCACGACGCCGCAGGCGCACGAAAACGTCGCGTTCACGATTACGATTCCCGCGGCCGTTACTTCGTCCGCGCGCTCGCCGAAATACGTTTCGGCAAGCACGAAGTCTCTATCAATCGTCGAAACCGACGGCACGGCTTCACCCAATGCGGCGGTCGTGCAAAACACGACGCCCGGTTCGCCGAATTGCGCGACCGCGTCGGGCGCAACGACGTGTACGATAACCGTCAATGCAAACGTCGGCGCGGACAGCTTCGCGGTCAAAACCTTTGACGCTGCGAACGCGACCGGTAACGTGCTCTCCACCGGAAGCGTGCACGGCACGGTCGTGGCCGGTTCGGCGAATTCGTTCCCGCTTACGCTCGGCGGCACGGTTGCCTCGTTCACGCTGACGGCCGCGGAGGCGTACCCGCAAGTCGGCGCTTCCACGACACTGACCGCGCAGGCGAAAGACGCGGACGGCAACACGATCATCGGCACGTATGACGCGCCGATCGCGCTTACCGTCACCGGCTCGGCAACGCTCGATTCGGCGAGCATCGCGTCCAGCTCCGACTCGCGCACGCTCACGCTGGCGAACTCGCAAACGGCGTCGTTTGCAGTGAACGGCAGCGTCAACGGCAAGAGCGGCTCGCTGACGATCAATCCGTCGAGCAGCGTCGTGTACTACAACGTGGGTAGCGGCGCGGACGACGTAACGGGCTTCCACATCACGACCGGAAACGACGGAAAACTGTACTACACCGCGCTCGGGCTGCTGACGTGCACGTCCACCGGTTTCTGTTACGGAAACAGCGGAGCCGTCGGTCAATTCGATCCGGCGACCGGAAACTTTAGCGAGATTGCGCTTCCGCAAAACGAGCCCGTCGCGCCGTATCAAACGGCGGACGGCGCCGTGTGGGTCTCGCTCTCATCGACGAATCCCACGAGCAACGTCACGACGGGATACGTCGGCCATGTTGCGGGCGCGTTCAACTCGACCGATATGACGACCGTTCCGCTGCCGACGCCTTCACCGTTCGACAACAACAGCCGCCCGCGTTCGTTCGCGATCGGCGCCGACGGAAATCTGTACCTGACCGGCAATACGGATCACAAGATCTACAAGATTCCGGTCAGCAATCCGTCGACCTCAACCATCACGGCGGTTCCGCTGCCCGCCTACACTGCGCCGCCGGGAGCGGTATTTCCCGGATCTCAAAAGGCCGACGCACAAGGCATTGCAGCCGGTCCGGACGGGAATCTGTATCTGGCAAACTTCGCGTTTACCGCGCCGAACGTTTTGCAATACAACCCCACGAGCTCGGTTTTCACCCCCTTCGCGCCTCCGGGCGGACAGGGACCGATGCCGCGCTATATCGTGGCGGGCTCGGACGGCAATCTCTACGAGTCATTTGCCGGAACGTGTCAGGTCCAGCCGTGCAACGGCGGGCTCAACGCGATGACTACCGCAGGCGTGTTTACGCAGATTGCGTTGCCGGACGGAAACTCGGAGCCGGACGATCTCGCAGCCGGTAACGGGTTCGTGGCGTTCGCCGACTTGGGACAGGCCGCCGTGGGCACGTACAACTTCACTTCCAAAGAAGTGCGCGATTACCCGATCGAGCCGGTATCCGCAAATGCCGTGCAATGCTGCTCGGTGTGGACGGCGCCCAACGGCGTGACCGTCGCATCGGACGGTTCGCTTTGGTATATCACGTACGGAACGGTGACCTCGGGCGGTCCGCTCGCGATCGCGCACGTCGTCATGACGTCGAACTGGAGCGTGTGGCCGTCGCAGCATCTGGACCTCTATGGCACGGGTAGCGCGAACGCGCAGCTCGTGGGCATCATGGAGAGCGGCGACAGCGGTCCGTTCACGGTAACCTCGTCGAACAGCAACGTGGCCACGTTGCAAACGATCGCCGGTGAATCGCACGACTTTCACTTGGTCGGGGCCAGCGCAGGCAGCTGCACGGTGACGATCACCGATAAGAACGGCCGTTCGGAATCCATCGCGGTCACCGTTACCGCGACGAGCGGAACAGTCTCGGGAGGCCGGCGTTCGCCGGGTCTTTCCAAAGGAGGCCTTCTCTAATGCGTACGCACGCAGTTGCAGCAACACTGGCCGCGGGCGTACTGCTGGCGGCCTGCGGCGGAGGCGCGGGATCGACGTCGCTTCCGTCAGCAACGACTCCATCGAGGCAGACGTCCGCGAATGCGACGTTCGTCGTCAAGATACCGCCGAGAGTAACCTCGTCGGGACGTACGGCGAAATATCTCACCGCAGACGTTCAGGGCATTTCGTTCAACGTGACGCAAAACAGCGGCGCAATTCAAGCCGGGTACGTGTTCTACCCGATTTCGTCCGCGCAACCGTACTGCACGACACCCGCCGGCGGCGGATTGACGTGTACGCTGGCGGTCATGGCATTGCCCGGCGTCGATACGTTCGCGGTACAGACGTTCGACCAGCCGAACAGTACGTACGATTCGGACATTATTTCGACGGGCTCCGTCGTGGCCACCATTTCCGCGCAGAGCAGCAACACCGTCAACATCGTGACGAGCGGCATTCCGAGCGCATTCGTGATGTCGGTCGACAACGAGTTTCCGGCCGCTGCGGGAACGCAAGCAGTTCATCTGCTCGCGCTCGACGCGGACATGAACGTTATCGTGGGTCCGTACGACACGCCGGTGACGCTCACCAATTCCGATACGACGGGGGCG
Organism: Vulcanimicrobiaceae bacterium; assembly: GCA_036826275.1. GTDB lineage: Bacteria > Vulcanimicrobiota > Vulcanimicrobiia > Vulcanimicrobiales > Vulcanimicrobiaceae > DATGJX01. The sequence goes on along the minus strand of DAISWS010000086.1, from coordinate 5,002 downwards.
ACGACGCTTTCGGCAACGAGCGTTGGTAATTCCACCGATGCGAGCAAGTTGACGCTGACGTGGAACGGCACGCCGATGACGACTTGGGTGACGCTGACGGCAAAAACCAACAGCCCGCTCGCCAACATGTACAATCCGACGCTGAACGGGCGCGTATTGCTCGGGAGCTTCTCCGGCGTTCTGTCCTCGCCCACGTACCTGCTGTTCGCCAACACCAAGGCTGCAGCACAGACGATCACGATCTCGGGCGTCGGCTCGGCAGCCTCGCCGTTCCAGGCGAACACCTACCCCGACGGCTTCAACAACTGGGGTTTGGTCGCCAACAACAACGAGGCGTCGACGTTCCAACAAGGGTGTTCGGGCATCGTGTCCGTCAGCGGTTCGTCGCCGACGTTTACGATTACGCCGGTACATACCGGCGTCTGCAACCTGAACATCCGTGACAGTTCAGGTACCAACTACGGTACGGTGCCGATAGCGGTTCAATCGCTCTAACTTAGCGCAAGCAGAAGCGGCGGCGCCAAAGCGGCGCCGCTTTTTTTACCGCGTGCAGGTCTCTCTCTGGACCATCGTCTTGCCGTTCATGGTACCGGTAAACGTGGTCGAGAACGTGTTAGCGGACGAACGGACGACCTCGAGCGTCGGCCCTGGCCCGGGATACACGGTGGTGAAGTGAATCGTGTTGCCGCTGACCTTCCCGATCATCGTATTATAGGCGCCCGAGGCGTCCAGGTGCTCGTCGATTAACGCGTGTTTTTTGCGGTCGAAGAAGACCATCTCTTCGCTCGGCATCTTTCCGTTTTCCGAAATGCGGCCGGCGGTACCGCCGAATAGCGGCGAAAACGTGGCGGTATGGTTGTTGCCGGCAGACTTGCACGACCACGTGCCAAACCACGTGTGGATGTTGGTAATCGACGAGGTTTGCATGCCGGCGGCATGCGCTCCGGCGATTGCCGCGCCGGCGAAAACAAGGGTAAGTAATGCGCTTCGAAGCTGCTTCATACGTCCTCCTTGCCGCAAGACGTTTCGACGAGCCGCAGCACGTCCTTGAGCCGTTGGAACCACCGAGAGCGGCAACCAAACGGTCGATGCGTGACGAGGCCGACATCGGGTGGAAACTCCTGTGGGACAGGAGGACTCTTTGTTATGGCGACTCGAGCAGCGGACATCATGTCCAAGGACATAACGATCATCACCGAAGACGAAACGCTGCGCGAAGCGGCGGAGCGGCTGGCGAGTGACGACATCGGCGTATTGCCGATCTGCGATTCGAACAAGCAGATCAAAGGCATGCTGACCGATCGCGACATCGTCGTTCAGGTGGTTGCGCGCGGGAAAGACCCCGGGAGTACGCAAGCGCGTGAAATGGAGCAAGGCGAAGTCGTGACGCTTCGGCCCGATGATTCCATCGAGCACGCGTGCGACCTGATGGCGCAGTACCAGGTGCGGCGCTTGCCGGTCGTCGAGAACGGTCAAGTAGTCGGCATCGTGAGCCAGGCCGACGTTGCCAAGAGCGTGTCGCCGGAGCAAGCAGGCCGCATGCTCACGCAAATCTCGAAGGACTAAGCGAGCGGCGAAACGGGTAGGATGATCGCCCATGGCTGTCCAGAAGGGTCATCCTGCTCGTTCCATTCTCGGACCGTTCAGCGCCGAGGCTTTACGCGTAGCGTTACAGCGGCTGCGTGCGAATGGGCTCTCGAGCGAGGAAGCTGCCGCCGAGATGCTGCGCAAGAATCTGTACGATTATCTGGATTCGGAAACGGACGCGCAAAGCCGGCCGTGCAGCCGCCTGCGCATCGTCAAGCGCTGAGCATTTCTAGGATTGACGGTTGGATTCGAAGATGCCGCCGAAATAAAACACGGCGGTGATCAGCACGCCGAATCCGCAAAGCAAAAACACCAACGGTACAGTCATAACGCGCTAAAACATACACGGATCATTCGCCGGATGCCTGCCCCGGCGGCGCCTTTGCGACCGGATCGAGCAGATCGTGCACGATCAGCACCGCGAGACCCGATAAAGGTAGCAACAGCGCGATCGGGCCTCGGCGCATCTCGATGAAGGCGGCGAAGATTCCGCCGGCGGCAAAGCACAGCCAAATTCCGCCATAAAACGCGAAGTCCGAGAACTTCTGGGCCGTTTCGTCCGAACGGCGGTACAGGGCTCGAACCGTTTCCACGAGCCCTTGTGCGGTGTTGGTCAGCATGCCGGTGATAAACGTCGTGCGCACGCTGTGATGTCCGACGCGACGCAGCATCGCGTTTTGCACGCCCATCGCGCTCGCGGGCCACACGACCATCCACTGCTGCGCCGGATGCGCGAGCAGCAGAAATACGACGAGCAACACGAACTCAAGCGATGCAACGACGGCAAAGATGCGCGTTACACGCCGGGCGAGCAAGATATCGGTTAGCGTGACGCCCCCGACGATTCCGAAAAAGAAGACGACGACCGGTTCCAGATGGCGCCACGCCTCGTGCGCGTTTCCGCCGGCGACCTGAATCATCATTTCGACGGTGTTGCCGCTCATGTGCGAGGTGAACACGTGATAGAGCAGCAGATAGCCGATGCCGTCGACGCTGCCGGCAATCGCTGCCATCGCGAGCGCAATCCACGAATAGCGGTCGGAGAGCTTGCGTTCGTCGCCCGGCGGTTGCGGCATCAGCGACGGAGCGCCTCCCGCGTGTGATAGGCACGGCTGCGGGAAGCTCCTAGCATAGTGAAAGACGGACTTGCATTGGAACGGGCCTTGCGCACCGCCATTCGCGGCGAAGTGCGCTTTTCCGACGGCGATCGCGCGATGTACGCGTACGATGCTTCAGTGTACCGGCAAGTGCCCATCGGTGTGGTCATTCCCCGCAATGCGCAGGACGTCGAACATGCCGTGGCCATTTGCCGGGAGAACGGCGTTCCCATCCTCGGACGCGGATGCGGCACGAGCCTGGCGGGACAGTGCTGCAATGCCGCGGTGATTATCGACACGTCGAAATACATGAACGGAATCGTGGAGATCGACGCGGAGCATTTAACCGCACGAGTGCAGCCCGGCGTCATCTGCGATCGGTTACGCTCGGCCGCGTCCGAGCGCGGACCCATCACGTTCGGCCCGGATCCGGCGACCCACGATCACTGTACCTTGGGCGGCATGATCGGCAACAACTCGTGCGGCACGCATGCGTTGCTAGCAGGGCGTACGGTGGAGAACGTGTATGAACTCGACATTCTCACGTACGACGGCGTGCGTATGCGCGTGGGAGCGACGAGCGAACGTGAGTTGCACGAGATCGTCGCCGGAGGCGGACGGCGCGGCGAGATCTACGCGAAACTACGCGACCTGCGCGACCGCTACGGCGCGCTCATCCGCAAGCGCTTTCCGAACATTCCGCGTTTGGTATCCGGTTACAGTCTCGACATGCTGCTGCCGGAGAACGGGTTCAACGTTGCGCGCGCGCTGGTGGGCAGCGAAGGAACGTGCGCGCTTACACTCGAGGCGAAGCTTCGTCTGGTGCACCAGCCGCAGAAGAAGGCACTCGTCGTTCTCGGCTTTCCCGACCTCGGGAGTTCCGGCGACATCGTTCCGCTGCTGCACGAGCACGGACCGATCGCGATCGAGTTTTTCTCCAGTCACGTCATTCGCAATCTCGACAAGAAGCATCTCAACTTCGGCGGACGCTCGCTGCTGCCCGAAGGCCGCGAGTTCGTCGTCGTGCAGTTCGGCGCGGATTCGGAACAGGAAGCTCGCGAACAGGCGCAACGTCTGCGCGATCGATTGGCGCGTACGCCCGGTGGTCCGGACGTCAAACTGGTCGTGGAGCACGGCGAGCAGGAAGCGGTGTGGGAGATTCGCCGCCACAGCGCCAGCACGGCACGCATGCCCATCGGACTTGGCGGACAGGGCGGCTGGCCGAATTGGGAAGATGCGGCGGTTGCGCCCGAGGTGCTCGGCGACTACCTGCGCGATTTCGAGAAGTTGCTCGCGAAATACGACTACGACGGAACGTTTTACGGTCATTGGGGACAGGGCTGCATCCACTGCCGCATCGATTTCAAATTCCGCACGGCCGACAACGTGAAGTCGTTCCGCGCGTTCATGGAGGATGCAACCGATCTGGTGAGTTCGTACGGCGGCGTTCCGTCCGGCGAGCACGGCGACGGTCAAGGGCGCGGCGAGCTGCTGCCAAAAGTGTTCGGCGAAGAAATCATCAGCGCGTTCCGCGAGTTCAAAGCGATTTGGGATCCGCAGAACAAGATGAATCCGGGCAAGCTCGTCGATCCGTATCCGCTCGATACCAATTTGCGCGAGAGTCCCGCGTACACGCCCGTTAATCTCGATTCGTACTTTCAATTTCCGGAAGACAACTTCAGTTTCATGGAGGCCTCGAACCGCTGCTTCGGCATCGGCAAATGCCGGCACACGGAAGGCGGCACGATGTGTCCGAGCTTTATGGCCACGCGCGAGGAGAAACACTCGACGCGCGGACGCGCGCGTCTACTGCAAGAGATGATGCGCCCCGACGGCGCCACAAAGCAGCCGTGGAAGAACGACGCCGTGCACGAAGCGCTCGATCTGTGCCTGGCGTGCAAGGGCTGCAAAGGCGATTGTCCCGTGCAGGTGGACATGGCCAGCTATAAAGCCGAGTTTCTCGCGCACTATTATGCCGGGCGCATGCGGCCGCCGGCAGCGTACGGCATGGGCCTGCTGCCGGTATGGGCGCCGGTCGCGGCGCAAGCGCCGGATCTCATGAACGGTGTACTGCGTACGCCGCTGCTTTCACAGGCGTTGAAATTGCTCGGCGGTATCGCGCCCGAGCGCGAGCTGCCGCAGTTTGCCGCCGTACCGTTCACGCAGTGGTGGCGCGGGCGCGGCCCGCGTCGCACCAACGACGGCAAGGGGCGTGTCGTGCTGTGGGCGGATACGTTCAATACGTACTTTACGCCCGAGGTCGCGATCGCGGCTACGCTCGCGCTATTCCCACAAATCGAGATCGCGCCGAATCCGCC
>DAISWS010000085.1:0-11483 GCA_036826275.1 Vulcanimicrobiaceae bacterium | reverse complement strand
ATATTGCCTTGGACGAGATAGCGCTTTTCCGGTTTAAGAATAAGGTAATCGCCCCTGAATGGAACGATTTTGGGATCGGGTTTGCCCCCGGTCATTTTCGCTAGCCGGTCTGATTGCAACCCGCCGCACGTGATAACGTTGCGCGCTTCCACGTCGCCGGTTGACGTTATGACGCTCGTTACGCTGCCGGCGCGACGAATCGCGCTGACGCGGCGGCCGGTGAGGATCTCGCCGCTCAGTTCGCGCACGTCGTCCGCGTAGGCGCGCGCAACGGCGCCATAGTCGACGATTCCGGTTACCGGCGAAAAGATTGCTTGAATGCCGCGGCAGTACGGCTCGCGCTCGCGTATGGCTTTGGCATCCAGCATCTGTAAGTTTTCGATGCCGTTGGCCAGGCCGCGCTCCCAGAGCGCCTGCAGACGCCGCAGTTCCGACTCCTCCGTTGCAACGATCAGCTTGCCGACTTGCCGGTATTCGATGCCCTTAGAGTCGCAATAATCCCACAATGCGCGGCGTCCTTCGACGCACAGGCGCGCCTTTAACGATCCGGGCGCGTAGTAAATGCCGGAATGAATGACGCCGCTATTGTGCCCGGTCTGATGAGTGGAAATCGCCGCCTCTTTTTCGAGCACGGCGACTTTCAGACGCGGGTGACGGCGGAGTAATTCGCGGCCTGTGGCAAGGCCGACAATGCCGCCGCCGACTATCGCAATGTCGTAACGCAGAACTACCGCGTCTTGAACGTTTTGACGTTCTTCAGGCCGGCATCCTTGAACGTCTGTTCGACGTCCGCCGCTTCGTGCGGCTCGGCCTTGTAGACCACGACGCTGCGGCCCATCTCGATTGCGTCGTTATAATTCTGCACTTGATCCTGCGGAATCGCGTAATCGGCCAAATGGTCGATGATGTGCGGTTCGGCGAAGAAGCCGATGTAGCGTGAATCCGCGCTGATATTGGGCACCTGCGGATCGCCGAAATTCGTGAGAATCGATTCGCCGCCGGCGATCACTTCGTGCTGAACGTCGGACGTGGGATGGCCTTGTCCAACGTGCATATAGTTGAGCATCGATTCGTGGTGCAGATCGGTCGGCGCATCCTTGGTGATGACGGCGACCTTCTCGGGATCGACGGGCGGGTTCGGCAGCGCCGTTTCGAGATCTCCCGGATCGGACGATTGCGCGATACCGGTCACCAGATGTTCAGCCAAGATGGTCCTCCAGAACGTTCGGTCTCAAGATGTAAAGGTGGTCGCTTTGTACATCACGCGCGCGCGCCCTTCTGCGTGACGGCCCTCAGAATGACAACGTGCGGACCGAGCGGGCCAGCCGTTCGATACCTGTGCGGATCTTTTCGGGCGTGGAGTGCGAGAAGTTCAGGCGCATGCCGTCGGTCACGTCGCGCTGCGGATAGAACGAGACGCCCGGCACGAAGGCGACCTTCTGTTCGGCAGAAACGCGAAGCAGTTCGGTCGTATCGACGCCGCGCACGCGTGCCCACATGAACATGCCGCCGTCCGGGTGATTGAACTGGACGTTGTCCGGCATGAATTCGCGCAGCGCCGCATGCATCACGTCGCGGCGTTCGCCGTACACCTGCACGATGGTACGCAAATGCCGTTCGAACGCTTCGTGTTTGGAGACGAAGCTGGTGAACACGTACTGCGCCAGCGTGCCGCTTTGCAAGTCCGCGCCTTGCTTTGCCAAAATCAGTTTTTCACGGACTTCGCGGTCGTGCATGGCAAGCCACGCGATGCGCATGCCGGGCGCCATGATCTTGCTGCCGGTTCCGCTGTAAATAACGGTGCCGTCGCGTGAGAGCGACGAGAGTGAGGGCAGATGCGTTCCGGCGAAGCGCAATTCGCCGTAGGGATCGTCTTCGACAATCGGCACGCCGTAGTGCTCGCAAATGCGCACGATGGGCTCGCGGCGATGCCCGCCCAGCGTTCTGCCGGTGGGATTTTGAAAGTTCGGAATGAGATACACGAATTTCGGCAGCGGATCCGAATGCGCGAGCACGCGGTCGAGCGATTCGGGCACGATACCGTCTTCGTCCGTCTCTGCCGTCAAATAGCGCGCTTGATACGCGTCGAATGCCTGAATCGCTCCCAGGTACGATGGATTCTCGAGCACGATGTGATCGCCGGGATCGATGAGGATCTTCGCAATCAGGTCCAGGCCTTGCTGCGAACCGTTGACGATCAGAACTTCTTCCGCGTCGAACGCCGCACCGATGCGCCTCGTCAGACGCTGCGCAACCCACGAACGCAACTCGTGGATACCATCGGTCACACTGTATTGCAGCGCGCGCGCACCGACCTCGCGCATGACCTCACGCGTGCAGTCGGCGATCTCTTCGGTGGGAAACAGTTCCGGAGCCGGAAGGCCGCCGCCGAACGATATGACGTCGGGCTGTTGCGTGACCTTGAGCATCTCACGGATGGTCGATACGCGCATGCGCGCGGTGCGCGCCGCGAATCGGGCGGTGCGCGATACGATTGCCATACGTTAGCCGTATATTCCCCGAAATCGGGGAGGGGCCCGCTTAGGCTGTCATCGGGGGACCGCCGATGGGCGGCCGCGGGCCGCCTGGCGCGGTAACCGGCGCGCCCATGAACGACGTTTCCCGTACGAACGCGAGAATCGTCGCGCCCAGGCCGACCAGCCACACCAAACCCATCACGAGCGTGCCGAGCACCGGCACCATGCCGGCCGCGCTTACGACGATGAGTCCGAGAATGAGGGCGGCAAGCGGCGAGGGCGTGGCATGCGAGAGAATCATTTCGTACAACCGGCGCCCGATGAGCATGCTCAGTGCGGCGTGGCCGATGAGAATCGCGGCGAATACCGCTAGGAATTCCACCGGGATGAGCGGCCAGCCGATGAGGCTGATGAACAAGAGCAACGCGATCGGGAAGATCGCGACGAGCGCAACGACACCGACGCCGGCGGAAAGCCCTGGGTGATGTTCGATTCGATCGAGTGCCGTTCGCACGCGCACCGGAAAGATGAGGAATGCGACAAGGACGATGGCGCTGTACGCGAGCCACGCCATGATACGCGCTTGCTCGTGCGCGATACGCGAGCTGACCGATGCAAACGGCACGTATTGCGTGAGATTGCTTGCGCCGATGTTGGTGTTGTCGCCGGAAATAACGGCGCCATCCTCTTTTGTCAGGGTTCCACCGATCACCGTCACGTCGCCGTCAACTTTGCCGGCGATGTCGGCGTCGCCGAAGATCACGGTAACGTCGCCTTTGACTTCTTCGTCTGCCGGAACGGTCAAACTGCTGCCGATGCGCGTGATGCTGTGATCTATCGTGCCGGCGCATGCGGGCGCGAGCGTCGCAAGCACGGCGATGCCGGTAAGGCCGAACACGAAAGCGATTCGATTTTTCATGACAACGACTCCGAGACGGCGACGAGACGCGCGGCCACGCGCGGGCGGATGACAAAGTAGAGAAGCGCGAAAGCGCTCGCGACGGCGAGGTCGATCGTCAGCACGCCGGTTCCGAATGCGGCGAGCGTCGGAACGATGTGTGCGAGACTGTGGGAAAGGCCCGACGAGAACGCGCTCGAGGCGACGCCCCCGCGCGAAAGAGCCGACGAAACAGCCGCCAATACGGTACCGGGTCCCGTGCCGGTTAAAATCATGGCGACGACGGCCGCAACCCATGCCGCGGCGGAATATAGAACGAGGAAACTCCAAAGCGGATGCTGACGCGCGCGCGGCGCGGGCAGCGTGCGGACTTCCGCCATCAACGCGAACGTGAAGTTCTCCGGCAGTTCGAGCACGCGCGTCGTCTCGAGCAATCCATCGACCGCCTTGAGTTCTTCGAGCAGCGCGCGGCACGATTCGCAGCCGCGTACATGCGTGCTGACGCCCACCATTTGCGGTGCGGAGAGCGTGCCTTCGACGTAACGGTCGAGCAGCGGCTCACAGGACGAGCATCGCATTCGCAGCACCTCCTTTCCGCTTGTCGTCTTGAGATAGCGAACGGCCCTGAGCCGCTCGAAGGCTATCGCGCTCGCGCATTTTTTGCGCCAACGCGATCTTGCCGCGATGAATGAGCGTTTTGACGTTCCCCAGAGAGAGCCCGAGCGTACTGGCGATCGTGTGGTATTCCATGTTGTTGTAGTAGCGCAGCGTCAGCACCGTACGTGTGCGCTCCGGAAGATCGGCGAGTGCTTCACGCAGTTCTTGCTCGGCTTCGGCGCGCAGAATGCCGCCTGAGGGATCGCTGTCGTGCGAGAGATCGGGGAGCGCGTTTTCGAGCGTCTGATCTTCGGGCAGCTCTTGCATGGGAACCCGGCGCTGCGATTTTCCGAGGTGCGTACGCACGACGTTACGGGCAATCTGGTAGATCCACGTGGAAAACTTGCCGAGAGCCGGATTGAAGGTTTCCAGGTGCGCGTAGCCCCGCAGGAAGGTCTCTTGCGAGAGATCCGCGACGTCGGACGGGCTGCGCACGCCGGCGCTGATGAAACTTGCGATTCCACGTTTGTAACGGTCCACTAAGACGGAGAAGAGCTCGCGCTCGCCGCTGCGTACCCGCCGTACCAGAGCCTCGTCGCTCTGTTCTCCGCTCTCCATGCTCCTCAAAGTTCGGGTTCTTGCCGCGTTCTACCGCCGTGGGAGGCGTTTGTTACAGGGTCCCGGTATGGAAACGGCGTGCCTGACCTGCGCCGCGTCTTACTTCTAGGTGGTTCCGGCCAGCTCGGAGGCGAGATCCGGCGGCTTTGGACGGGGTTCGAGGTCCACAGCCCCTCGCACGCCGAGTTGGATATCACGGACGCCCGTGCGGTTGCGCAGGCGGTGGCGACGGCCGATGCCGATGCCGTGGTCAACTGCGCGGCATTTCACAATGTCGAGCGGTGCGAAAGCGAACCGGACAAGGCGTTCGCCGCCAATGCGCTTGCCGTCAACGTGCTGGCCGAAGCGTGTGCGGAGCATGGCGCCGTATTTGTAACCATCAGTACGGACTACGTGTTCGACGGCGACCTTCGGCGGCCGTACGCAGAAGCGGATTGTCCGAACCCGTTGAGCGTCTACGCCGCCTCGAAATATGCCGGCGAACTGTTGACGCTGCGGTTGCAGACGGCGGCATACGTCGTGCGTACGTGCGGCGTCTACGCGACCCGTGCAAGCACCAGCAAGGGACATACGTTCGTCGATCGCATCATCACGCAAGCGCGGGCGGGCGAACCGGTTCGTGTGGTCCGCGATCAAACCGTATCACCGACGTACGCGGCCCATTTGGCCGATGGATTGTTGCAATTGCTGAAATCCGGCGCCGAGTATGGTTTGTATCACATGGTGAACGAAGGCGCCGCTACGTGGTATGACTTTGCGAGCGAAGCGCTGCGCATCGCCGGTATCGACTGCGAAATCGAGCCGGTCTCGTACAAAGACTGGCCTTCACGCGTACGGCGTCCGGCATTCTCCGCGCTGGAAAACGCCAAGCTGCAGGCGGTTGGCATCATCTTGCCGTCGTGGCGCGACGGCGTAGCCGCATATATCCGCGCTCGCGCGCTTTAGATCTCGTCGAGCGGAATCGCTAAAACCGCTTGGCCGTTGGCGACGAAGATCGTGTCGCCGGAAATAACGGGCGGCGAGGTCGAGAACGGCTGCAAGTACGAGGTCGTGTGAATCACGCGCCCGTTGATGCGATCGATGCGATAGAAGATGCCGCCGGTATCGCCGAAATAGACGACGTTGCCTTTGACGACGGGACTCATCTTCACGTTCGCGGCCGTATGCACCGTCCACAGCAATTTGCCGGTACGCTCGTCGAGCGCAACAACGCGGTTGCCGTTGCCTATCGGCTGATACAACACGCCGCGATACGACGTGCCGGCGATTTGCCGTTCGGCGGAAGCGATATACGTGTACGGGCCGGGCGGCGCGACGTACGTCCATGTGGTTTTGCCTGTGCGCTCGTCGATCGCCGCGACCGTAATTTGGCCGCCGGTTTTAAAACGCGGATCCGCATCGTGCGAGGCGTTGACGAACACCATGCCGTTGTCGACCGTCGGCGAACAGTCGCTGCCGCCGTACGGATTCGTCCACACGGTGTGTCCGTCCGCGACGTCGATCGCGCGCGTTTCGCACGCGTACGGAGCGTTGTGGCACGAACTCACGAAGGCGACGCCATTGGAAACGTTCATCGAGGCCATCGTCGTCACGCCGGGCAGCTCGGCTGACCAGCGGACGCTGCCGCTGTGCAGATCGACTGCGTAGGCGTGCAAATCGCCGTTCGAAAAAATCGCGGAACCCGCTGCGATGGCGGCGGACGGCATGTTCTGCCCGACGGTGTGCATCTTCCAGATCAGATGCCCGTCGTGCGCCGAAAATGCGTAGACGTCGTCGCCTTCCGGACGGCCCCACTTCTGATCGAGGTAGTCGTCCGGTTTCAAAAAACCGTCTTTGCCGCTGCCCACGATAACCACGCCGTCTTGCACGACGGGCGTTGACATCAAAATGTTGTCCGCTTGCGCGGTCCAGCGCACGGCGCCGGTGTTCTGATCGATAGCGTAGAGCTTCTTGTCGAAGCTCACGGCGTACACGGTGCCGCCGGTTACCGCCAAGCCGCCGTTGATTTTGCCGCCCGTAGCCGCCGTCCAATGCACCCGCAGCCCTGGCTGTTCCATGACCGCGTTGTGCGTGGGATAGCGCTGATACATCGGCCACGGCTCTTCTTGTCCGGCGGGCAATGGCAGCGCCGACGGCGACGCGTGGGACGAGTGCAGCACTAAAAGAGCAGCCGCACCGGCCGCCGCGACGCCAAGCATTAAAGGAAGGCCGCTCCCGCGAGGCTTCATGGGCGACTTATTCGCTTGAGGAGAAAGCGGTGCATGCCCGTAAGATTAGAAGCGCTATGGAATTGCACATCGACCGCACGCTCGTGGACGGCGCCCGCGAGCTGGCGGCTGCCATCGTTTCGCCCGTGAGCGAGTTTATCGCCGCACACTCGACTGTTTCCGTCGAGCGCTCGGTGCTGCGCTTGCTCGGCGTGGATGGCGTGGGACCGGAAGATGTGCCGCTTCCAAACCTCATCGTGGACGCGCTCGACGAGCGCGACCGCAGCCGCGGCGTCGCGCTCGCGTTCGGACGTGCGCTGGCGCAGACGGGGCTTTCTCCGAAAGCGCTGGGTGAAGAAATCGCTTCTGGAACCATGGCACTCTCGGACTTTCCCACAGTTCCCGATGAAGCCGCACGCGAGGTCGTCCGCCGCTTTGCGCAGGATGGGCTGAGCCGCATTGCGGCTCGCCGCGAGGAGCGGCGCGAACGCCTGAGGCGCTTGCCGCAAACCGAAGCGCCGCTGCTCTACGTCATCGTCGCCAGCGGAAACATCTACGAAGATCGCACCGCCGCCGTAGCGGCCGCTGAAGCCGGCGCGCAAATCATCGCCGTCATTCGCTCGACCGGCCAGTCGCTGCTGGATTTCGTGCCGTTCGGCCCGACCACCGAAGGCTTCGGCGGCACCTATGCCACGCAGGCGAATTTTAACATCATGCGCGAGGCGCTCGACGAGGTTTCCGAACGCCTCGGACGCTACGTCATGCTCACGAACTACGCCAGCGGCTTATGCATGCCGGAGATCGCGACGATGGCGGCGATCGAGCGGCTCGACATGCTGCTCAACGATTCGATGTACGGCATTCTGTTCCGCGACATCAACATGAAGCGCACGTTCATCGATCAGCACTTCAGCCGCATGCTCAACGCGTACTCGGGCATCATCATCAACACCGGCGAAGACAATTACCTGACGACCGCCGATGCCGTCGAACAAGCGCCGGCCGTGCTCGCATCGCAGTTCATCAACGAAGAGTTCGCGCACCGCGCCGGTATGCCCGACGAGCAGATCGGTCTTGGCGACGCGTACGAGATCAGTCCCGATCTGCAGGACGGGTTCTTGTACCAAGTGGCGCAGGCGCAGCTTTCGCGGCAGATCTTCGCGAACGCGCCGCTGAAATACATGCCGCCGACCAAACACATGACGGGCGACATTTTCAAAGGCCATCTCATGGACGCGATGTTCAACCTCACGTCCGTGATGACGCGCCAAACGATCCATTTGTGCGGCATTCTTACCGAAGCGATTCACACGCCGTTTCTCGGCGATCGCGTGCTCTCGATCGAAAATGCGCGCTACATCATGAACACCGCGCGTCATTTCGGCGACGAGATTACGTTCAAGCCGGGCGGCATCATCGAGCAGCGCGCGCAAGACGTGCTGCAAAACGCCGAGAAGTTGCTCCGGCGCGTCGCAGAACAAGGGTTGATGCACGCGATAGAAGCGAGCGTTTTTGCGGACGTGTCGCGCCCGCCCGACGGCGGACGCGGCTTCGACGGCGTGTTCGAGCGAGCGCCCGACTACTGGAACCCGTTCGAAGACGCCCTGGCGGCGGTCCCCGCATGACGCACCTTATCAAACCGTACGGCGACACGATGAACGACGGCAAGGTCCAGCTCTCGTTCACGCTTCCCGTAGAGTGGAGCGAAGCCGCAGACGAAGCGGCGCGTCAGCTCGTGGTGAAAATGGGTTTCACCGACGTGCAAGTCGTCGAAGGGCGCTCCATCGCGACGGCCTTTTCTTTTTTCGTCGTGTACGGAAGTACGCCGCACGCCATCGATTTTTCCACGATCGCCGCACCGTCGGCGAAGACGCATGCTATGTCGATGGAAGAAATCGACGCCCTGATTGCCGAGCGCATCGGCCGTAAGCTGCGCATCGCCGGCGCTTGCATCGGTACGGACGCCCATACGGTGGGTATCGATGCAATCTTGAACATGAAGGGCTATAAAGGCGATTACGGTTTAGAGCGTTATAAGATGTTCGAAACGTATAATCTCGGCAGCCAAGTTTCGGTGGAAGAGCTCGTGAAGTTCGCCAAAGCAAAACAGATCGACGCGTTGCTTGCTTCACAAGTCGTCACGCAGAAAGGCAGCGACGTGAAGAATTTTACGGCGCTGGTCGAGCTGCTCGAGGCGGAAGGTTTGCGAGATCGCGTGGTGCTCTGCTGCGGCGGGCCGCGCGTAACCAATTTGATGGCGACGGAGCTTGGCTACGACGCGGGATTCGGCCGCGGCACCGTTCCGAGCGAAGTCGCCGCGTTCATCGCGACCCGCATGGCGTCTCGGGTGTCATCCTGAGCCTGTCGAAGGGACGCACAGCGCTGATAACCGGCGCGGCCGGCTTCATCGGCTCGCATCTGAGCGATGCCTATTTGGCACAGGACTGGCGCGTTATCGGCGTTGATAATCTCGTAACGGGCAACACAGCAAATCTCGAGCAAGCCCGCTCGTCGCCGCGTTTTGCGTTTCTCGCACGCGACATCACGCAGCCGCCGCCCGCGCTCATCGAAGAAATTTCGCGTACGTACGGCAACATCGATCTCGTGCTCCACTTCGCGTCTCCCGCGAGCCCGATCGATTACGCACAGTTGCCGCTGCAGACGCTGGCGGTGAATAGCAAAGGCACGGAGTTCTGCGCGCAAGCGGCGCTCGAATGGAACGCGCGTCTGCTCTATGCGTCGACCTCCGAAGCGTACGGAGATCCCCTCGAACATCCGCAGCGTGAAACGTATTGGGGGCACGTCAACCCGGTCGGGCCGCGTTCGTGTTATGACGAATCGAAACGCTTCGGTGAAGCGCTCGTCATGGCATACGTGCGGGCGCACGATCTCGACGCGCGCATCATCCGCATTTTCAATACCTACGGGCCGCGCATGCGCGCGGACGACGGACGCGTCGTTCCGAACTTCGTTCTGCAAGCGCTTCGCGGGCAGGCGCTGACAATCTACGGTGACGGCTCGCAGACGCGGTCGTTTTGCTACGTGGATGATTTGGTCGCCGGCATTATGGCGTGCGCGGCAAGCGATGCAACCCGCGGGCGCGTCGTCAACCTGGGAAACCCGGAAGAGTATCCGATCGCCGAATTCGCGCGGATCGTGAGCGAGATCGCGGAGGTTCCGCTTCGCACCGAGGCGCGTCCCATGCCGCCGGACGATCCGGCGCGCCGCTGCCCCGACATTACGGTGGCGCGGCAACTCCTCAGCTGGGAGCCAAAAGTACCGGTCCGCGAAGGCCTGCGGCGGACCATCGAGCAGATGCGCCGCGCGCTCGCCCAGGCGGAAGCGCCGATAACCTAAGCGAAGGAATCCCGACATGCTGCCAGAGTTGCTGGCGTGGTTTACCGGGAAGGAACCGAACCGGCGCAAGTATCCGCGCAAGCGGAAACCGTATCGAGCGACGTTTTCGGTCGACGCCGGGACAACCCAAAAGCCGGCCATCGGACTCGACATCAGCGGCGGCGGCCTGTGCGTGCTTACGCAAGAGCCCGTCGGCAAAGATGAATTCGAAGTGCGCGCCACGATTGAAGCGCGCGTCGTTCGCGTGCGCGCAAAATCCGTCTGGCAAGATACCGTTACGCATCAGGGCAAATCGGTTTGGCGCTACGGCATGCGTTTCACCGGCATCTCCGCCGATGATTGGGACGCGATCGTCCGCTACACCACCGATAAGCCGATTGAAGAATCGAACAAGGCGCAGGAAGAACTGACGACCGTTCGTATGACGCCGGACGACGCGAACCGGCTGCTGCCCACGCGTCTGCAGGGACGTCTACTGCACATGCTGGTGGAGCGCCGCCGCCTGGCGCCGGTCAAAGAGAACCAAACGCCGCTCGTTCAATACTTTTACTCCGGCATTATCCGGCACGAAGGAAAGCTTATGCACCGCCTGACGATACAATCCAAGGTTGTAGGTCCGGAGGGCGATGAAATGTTCGAGACACGTTTTGTCTTCGACGACAGCGGCTCGAACATCATGATTTTGAATTGATGACGCGTTGAAAAAGACCGCACTTATCACGGGCATAACCGGCCAAGACGGATCGTACCTCGCGGAGTTATTGCTCGCAAAAGGGTACCGCGTCGTCGGCATGACCCGGCGTACGAGCACGGACGTGCACGAGCGTATTCAACACATCTTCGACGACATCGAATTCGTGTCGGGTGATTTGCTCGATCAGACGTCGATGACGAACATCATCGATCGGGTACGCCCCGATGAAGTGTACAATCTCGCAGCGCAATCGTTCGTGCCGACGTCGTGGTCGCAGCCGGTGCTTACCGGAGAATTCACCGCGCTCGGTGTAACGCGCGTGCTCGAAGCGATCCGCGCGGTAAACCACAAAATCCGGTTTTACCAAGCGTCGAGTTCGGAAATGTTCGGCAAAGTCCAGCAAGTACCGCAAAACGAGGACACGCCATTCTATCCGCGCAGTCCGTACGGCGTAGCGAAAGTCTACGGCCATTGGATCACGGTGAATTACCGTGAGTCGTACGAAATGTTTGCAGTAAGCGGAATACTGTTTAACCACGAGTCCAGTAGGCGAGGCAAGGAATTCGTCACGCGCAAAATTACCGACGGCGTTGCGCGCATCAAGCTCGGGTTGCAAAAAGAATTGCATATGGGCA
>DAISWS010000084.1:0-11524 GCA_036826275.1 Vulcanimicrobiaceae bacterium | reverse complement strand
CGCCGCCGCCGGCGGCGGCTGCAAAGCCCTCGCCGATGTTTTGGCGCGGCGTGGAAACGTCGGCGTTCTGGTCGAGGATGCGCAGTGGCGCCACATCGCCGCCGGCGGCGGTGCGCCGCTGCCCAGTTCCGTCCGGCCCTTTCTGGCTAGTGGTGCCTCGCGCACGTCCTATGCTGCGCTTGCGAATGGGCACGCGGGCCGCACGCTGACGATCGGCACGGGCGATACGCCTCTTGGGCAGATCTCCGTCTTCGGGAACGCAGATCTGGACGAGTTGGAACACGTCGTGCGCTTGACCGCGAGTGCGATGGCCATCGAGCTCTCGCGCGAGCAAATCGGACAGCCTGCACGGCGCCGCGCGTTCTGGGAGCGGCTTGCAACGCACACCTATGTCGATACGGCGGCCGCGCGCGATGATGCGGCGGCACGAGGCGTGACGCTTGCCACGCACTACGCCGCCATTGCACTGGAAGCGGAAGTTACCAGCGAACAGAACGCGGCCGCGGATCAAGCGGCGCTTCGCGAGGCGGCGATGCATGCATTTCGATCCGGCGATGCCGATGCCGGCGTGTGGGAACGCGGCATGACGCTGTTTTTCTTCGTTCCCGCCGCGCGCGAAATCGACAGCGCGAACGCGCGCACCGCAGCCTCGCTGCTCGCGCGCAACCTTGCCAAAAAGCACCCTGCATTGCGAATTGCGGGCGGCGTGGGAACGCGCGTACCGTTTATCGACGTGCACGTGTCCGTTGCGCAAGCATCAGCCGCGCTGACGATCTCGCGCCGCCTCTACGGATGCGGCCGCGTCGGCATTCATGACGAGCTCGGCGCCTACCCGCTGCTGCTCTCGGGCGCGGACGGCGCAGCGCTTCGCGAGTTTTCGGCGCGCACGCTCGCGCCGCTGCGGACGTACGACGAAAAGCACCAAACCGAATTGGAACGCACGCTGCGGCTCTACTTTTCGGCCGGTGAAAACGTGAAGACGGCGGCCGAGCAACTGAACGTACACCGGCACACCGTTTTTTACCGCTTACGGCAGATCGGCGATATTTGCTCGTGCAAACTCGACGATCCGCACGATCAACTCACGCTGAGGATGGCACTGGCAATCGATGCGCTCACAAACTAAAAAGGACGTTTTACGCTTAGCCAAGGAACGCGAGGTGCGATTCGTGCGTCTCGCGTTTGCGGACGTGCTGGGCGTGGGCAAGAACGTTTCGATTCCCGTAACGCAGCTCGAACCCGCACTCGACGGCAAGGTGACCTTCGACGGCGGCTCCATCGACGGATTCGTCCGTGGCGAAGAACTCGACATGGTGCTGCAGCCGGATCCGGCGACGTTTGCGCTCTATCCGTGGGACGGCCCTTCGAGCGGTTCGGGAGAGGCGCGGCTGCTGTGCGACATCGCAATGCCGGACGGTTCGCCGTTCGAAGGCTGTCCGCGCACGACGCTCAAGCGCAGCGTTGAAGAATGCGGACGCGTGCTGGAGCAACTGAGCGTCGGCATCGAAGTGGAGTTCTATCTGTTCGACGCGCAGCAGAGCGAGTACGGCTCGACGCGCACGGCCGATGTCGGATCGTATTTCGACTTTTCGGCAAACGACCGCGCAGAGGAAGCGCGCAGTGCGATCGTCGCCGCGTTGCAGTCCATGGACGTCGCGGTGGCGAGCGCGCATCACGAGCACGGACCGAGTCAGCACGAGATCGATTTTCCGCATACGGGCGTGCTCGAAGCGGCGGACGCGCTGCTCACGTTGCGGACCATCGCAAAACACGTCGCGGCGGATTACGGTCTAGAAGCGACGTTCATGCCCAAACCGCTCGAAGACCGCGCCGGCAGCGGTTTGCACGTGAATTTCCGCGTCGGCGAAGACGAAAAGCTGTACGCAATCGGCGGACTTTTGCAGCACGCGCCGGCCCTTACGGCGGTGTGCAATTCGACGGTGAATTCCTACAAGCGGCTCGTTGCAGCCTGGGATGCGCCGATCTATACCGTTTGGTCGGAACGCAGCGCGAACGCACTCGTACGCGTGCCTCCGCACGAACTTCCTCCGCAGGTGGAGATGCGCAGCCCCGATCCTGCATGCAATCCGTATCTCGCGCTCGCCGTGCTGACCGGTGCGCTCGCCGACGGCATTCAGCGGCAAACGCTGCCGGGGGATCCGCTCACTGGGTCGACGTACGAGCTGACCGATCGCGACCGCCGCGAGCGCGGCGTCGGAACGCTGCCCAAATCGCTACGGCAGGCAATCGCCGAGCTCGACGGGGACGCGGTCGTACGCGCGGCGCTCGGCGATCATATCTATCATGCGTTCCGCGATGCAAAGCTTGCGGAATACGAACGCTACCGCCGCGCCGTGCATCCATGGGAGCACCGCGCCTACTTACGCTTGTATTAGCGGCGCAAGACGGCGGTGATCGGCTTGCGCGATCGCCGTTTGCAGGTCCGAGCCCAGGAACGGATTGGGAAGCACCGCGTCCCACGCGCCGACTTTCCGCGCGCCGTTGCTTGCGATGGCGATGAGGCCCATGTGCGGATGCGCCTGCTTTGCGCGTTTGAACAGCGACGACGGATCCGCGGACACGGTGTCGCGATCGACGATGACGATATCCGCTTCTTCCACGCTCAGGCGCTCGAGCGCCGCGGTCAGCGTTTTGTCGCGGCGTGACGCGTAGCCGTGCGTGCGAAGCTCGTGCAGCACGTACGGGCCGAGGTTTTCGTCTCCCGTGACGACCACCACGCGCAGCACGCCGCCGACGCCGTCCCGCATGCGGGGAAGAACGATCGTGAACGTGCTGCCGTCGCCGAGTTTGCTTACGACTTGAATGTTGCCGCCATGCCGTTCGACGAGCGTCTTGGCCAGATACAACCCCAAGCCGGTACCTTTGATCTTCGAACGCTTGGCGTTGGACGCACGCGTGAAGCGCTCGAACAAAAATTTCATCTCGTCGGCCGGTATGCCGATACCGGCGTCGTGCACGGCGACGCGTACGGTGCGATCCGTTTCCGTGACGCGCACCTCCACCGGATTGCCGTCCGGAGAATATTTGATCGCATTGCCGATGACGTTCTCGAAGACCTGACGCAGGCGAGCCGGGTCGCCGCGAACCACCGGATCGTGCGCTTTCACCGCGACCTTGATTTCGCGATTCGGGCCTAGCGATTCGACCGCTTCCTTCACGATGTCGCTGATGTTCACCGGGTCAGCCGCCAAATTGAGCTCGCCTTGTTCCACGCGCGAAAGCGCCAGCGTGTCGTTTGCGAGATCGGCCAGCCGCATTGCTGACTGACGTATCGTGCGCAGTGCGGATTGGGTTTCTTCTCCCTCCAGCGCTTCTTGTTCGAGCAACTCGGTGAAGCCGATAATCGTCGTGAGCGGCCCTTTGAAGTCGTGCGCGAGCACGGCGATAAGGTCGTCCTTCAATTGGTTGAGTTGGATGACGCTTGCGCGCTGCGATTGCAGTTCTCCGAAGAGCGCGACGTTTTGAATAGCGATGCCGATGTATTGCCGCAGAAGTTCGAGCGCGAAAACGTCGTTTTCGCCGAACAGCCGATCGGCGGCGTTGATGTCCAGAATCCATTCGTTGCGTCCGCTCGTGCCCGGAATGGGAAACGCGAGGCGTGCCTGGTCGCCGCTCAGGACGGGTTTGCGCGAAGCGAACGCATCGAGCAGAAACCGGTCGGGTTTGCGCCGCTGCGCTCCGGGTTCCGTGCACGCCAGATCGCCTGACGAGCGCAGCGCGTACAGGGTCACGCTGCCGCCCCAAAGGCGGCGGGCCTCGGCAGCGAGCAAGCCCACCACCGCGTGAACGTCCAGCGTTGCGAACACGCGTCCGGCGGCGTCGGTAAGCCGGCGCAAAATGACGTTCTCTTCCTGCAGCCGCGCTTCGCTTTGGGCGATGCGATCGAGCAACTGCTGGCGCTCGATTGCGTACCGCAATGCACGCCGCAGCGAGACGGCGTCGACGTGCCCTTTGATCAGATAATCCTGCGCGCCCGCCTGCACGGCTTCGGTCGCAAGCGATTCATCTTCCAGGCCGCTCAAAATGACGATTGGGACGTGTGGGACAGCGGCGCGCATGCGCCGCACCGCATCCACGCCTTGCGCATCGGGCAGCGACATATCCAAGAGAATGACGTCGAGCGGCGTTTTCTGCGCGATGGCAACCGCGTCCGAAAGGCGCGAGGCGCTATGAACCTCCGGCGCTTTCGAATCGCGCTGGAGGTACCGCTGAACGATTGTCGAGTCGGTCGTGCTGTCCTCGACGATTAGGACGCGCATGGTCTAGCGTTATCCGCGCGCGGCTGCCATACCTCGCAACAATTCCCATGCCGCCGCAACGTCTTCCCGCGTCGTGCGCAGATTTCCGATCGCCAGACGCAGCGCGAAGCGTTCTCCCAGCTTCGTATGCGAGAGAAAAACCTCGCCGGTTGCGTTCACGCCGTCCATGACGGCCGCATTGAGGGCCTCGAGTTCCGCCTCGCTCTTCCCGGGCGGCGCGTACCGGAAGCACACGACCGAAAACGGATGCGGCGCAAGAATTTCCCAACCGCTCTGCGCGCGAACCCATCCGGCAAATTCCTGCGCGAGGGCAATGTGGTGACGAAGCCGTTCCCGCAGGCCGTCCGCGCCGAAATACCGCAGCACGAACCACAGCTTGAGCGCGCGGAACCGCCGTCCCAGCTGCAAGCCGTAATCCATGTAATTGCGGACCGACGCCTCCGGCGTTCGAAGGTACTCCGGCACCAAACTGAACGTGCGGGCGAGCAATTCCAGATCGCGCACGTACAGTGCGGAGCAATCCATCGGCACGAATAACCACTTATGCGGGTTGACCACGATGGAGTCGGCCTGCCCGCCTCCGGCGAGCACCCACCGGAACTCCGGCATGATCGCCGCAACGCCCGCATAGGCTGCATCGACGTGCAGCCAAATGTTTTTCTCGCGTGCGATCGCCGCAATCGCTTCGATCGGATCGCGCGAGGTGGT
Source organism: Vulcanimicrobiaceae bacterium (assembly GCA_036826275.1). GTDB lineage: Bacteria > Vulcanimicrobiota > Vulcanimicrobiia > Vulcanimicrobiales > Vulcanimicrobiaceae > DATGJX01. Next base: position 6,536 of record DAISWS010000084.1, on the reverse strand, counting down.
CGAGGTGGTTCCCGCCGTTGCCACTATGGCCATCGGACGCATACGCGCCGCGACGTCCGCATCGATGCGCGCTCGAAGATCGGCCGGCGACATCCGGAACTCCGCATCGCTTGCGACGCGCACGACGCTTTCGCGCCCGATACCAAGCGCGACACAGGCTTTCTCGATGTGCGAATGCGTGTGTTCGGTGATGTAGACGCGAAGCACGGGAAGGTCCCGGCCGGTCATGCCGTGCTCGCGGATTCCCAAATTCAACGATTCACGAGCGGCCGCAAGCGCGGTGAAGCCGCCGATGGACGCCGTATCGTAGATGACCCCCGTATATGCGTCCGGCAGGCCCATCAGCCGTCCGAGCCATCGCATTACCACCTCTTCCAATTCGGTGGCGGACGGCGACGTGCGCCAAAGCATTGCTTTGACGTCGAGCGCTGCGGCAAGCGCTTCCGCCGCGACGGCGACCGGAGCGGAGCTCGTGGCGAAATACGCAAAAAAGCGCGGGCTGTTCCAGTGCGTGATGCCGGGAAGAATCACGCGCTCGAAGTCCCGCATGATCCGCTCGAACGGCTCGGCTTCTTCCGGCGCATCCGCCGGCAGCTGTGCCGCGATTTCGCCCGGCCGCACGCGCGAAAGGACGGGGTATTCGCGCGCATCCGCAAGGTAGCCGTCGATCCACTGCGCGACGGCGGCGAACTCGCTCTCGAACGTCTTCACGAGCGGAGTATAGCAGCTGCAAAGGGAATCGGCCACGCCATGATCCGCACCGACAACGCGCCCGCGCCAATCGGCCCGTACAGCCAGGCGATTCTCGCCGGCAACGAACTTTTTTGCTCGGGCCAAATCGCCATCGATCCCGCAACCGGCGAGCTCACCGGAAACGATGCCCCGACGCAAGCCGAACAGGTGTTGAAAAACTTGGGCGCGGTGTTGGGAGCCGCCGGCATGAACTACGGGAACGTCGTGAAGACGACCATTTTTCTGGTCGACATGAATGACTTCGCCGCGGTCAACGCCGTCTACGCGAAATACTTCGACGCATCGAAGCCGGCGCGCTCGACCATAGCGGTTGCGGCGCTTCCAAAATCGGCGCTCGTAGAAATCGACGCTATCGCGAAGAAATAGCCGGCAGAACGCCTACGGCGTGGCGCGCGGGCGAACGCGTTGCAGTGTAGCCACGCGCTGCGCAGCCAGACGTTGCACGTCCGGATCTTCGTCTTGTGCGCTCGCGGCTTGCAGATACTGCTGCTGCGCGAGATCCTGATTGCCTTCATGTTCGTAGGCATCGCCGAGCAGGAAGTGCAGCCGGCCGTCAAACGGTGCAACCGCTAGACCTTTCACCAGCGCTGCTTGCGCGAGCTGATATAGCCCGTGCACGTTGTAGGTGTAGCCCAGATCGATGTAGGCATCCGGCGAGTACGGATACACGGTCATCGCTTGCACGTACAGGGCAATCGCTTTCTTCCAGTCGCCGTTCACGTCGGCGAGATACCCGAGATTCACGAGCGCTTCGGAGCGTTCCGGCGCAAGGTGATGCGCCTGATCGAGCACGGCGGATGCAAGCGATAAACGTCCGCTTTCGAGGTACGCCGCGCCAAGATTGTCGGCGCACGCATAGTTGTAGCCATCGCGCCGCAAACACGTGTTGAACGAGTCGATTGCCGAGTCGTAATTGTGTTCGTCCAGATAGGCAAGGCCGAGATAGTTGAGCGCGAGCAGCGAATTGGGATCGTTGTCCAGCGTGCGCTCGAAATACTGGAGCGCGAGCACCGGCTGGTGAATCGCCTCGTACACCTGTCCCAGCTCGAGTTGTGCTTCGGGATCCGTCGGATTGTCTTTGGCCGCTTGTTGGCGTTCGGCTTTATATTGGTCGAAGTCGCCTTTGCGCAAGTGCAGGCGCACGAGATCGGGCACCGAGTCGGTGCCGGGCAAACTGCGGTTGAATTCCGCAATCGCGTCGTTGATGCGGTTGTCGGTTGCGTATACCGATCCCAGCCGGCTGTGCGTTTCTTTATCTTTTGGCGCGTACGAAAGAATATGCTGGTACGTGCGTTCGGCGTTCGCCAGCGCGCCGCGCCGGTAATAGAGGTCCCCGAGCAATCGTTCCGGTCCGATTTCGCCCGGATGCCCTGAAACGTACGTCTCAAGACCCGCAATGGCGCCGTCGAGATCGCCCGCCGCGACGCGTCCGCGCGCGCGGTCGATCGCGCCCTGCGGATCGGAAGGCAGAACGACGCGATCGGGTGGGTTCAGCTGGACGTTGGTGGTGCCGCCGCCGTCCGCGCGCGCGCTGCCGCCCGTCGCGAATAGCAGCACAACGGCGACCACGAGCAGCCAGGACAATCGGCGCATAACGGCACTCTCCGCGGTTTTCGCTCTATTTTAACGCGAAAACGACCCGCAGGCGAGAACTGTGACGGGAAGCGGCCGCTTGGCCTACTTCACGAGCGGCAAGACGTTGCTGGGAGTGAACGGATAGAACGTCATGACGACGACGAGCGCCACGCAGATCGCCATCGACACCCACGCAAGCGGCAGCGGCGCGGTTGCGCGTTCCTGCGCCTTGGCATGGCGATCGTACATCACACGGATCACCTTGAAGTACGCGTAGAGGGAAATCGCCGTGCCCGCAATGAGCAGCGCGGCAAGCCACGGGAAGCCCGCGTTGACGTTGGTCGAGAGTATCAAAATCTTTCCGAGGAAGCCGGCTGTGGGCGGAAAGCCCGCGAGAGCGAGCAAGAAAAACGTCATGACGGCGGCCAGAACCGGACGCCGCAGCGCCAGGCCGTGGAACGATTCGATGCACGAACCCGCCTCGTCGCCCGCCGGAGAACACAGCGCGACGACCGCGAACGCGCCCAAGTTCATGAACATGTACGCGATGAGATAGTAAATCGCGTAACGCACCCCGAGAGCGGTGCTTCCGGCGAGCGCGGCAACAATGTAGCCGATCTGCGCGATGCCTGAATAGGCGAGCAGGCGCTTCATATCCGTTTGCGCGAGCATGCCGAGGTTTCCGGCGATCATCGAGATGCCGGCGATGATGAAAAACGGCGCGAGCAACGCGTGCGAGGCGCTCGCGGGGATCGCGTAGGCGAAACGCGCGAAGACGGCAAGCGCGCCGGCTTTCGTCACGACGCTCATGTACGCCGTTATGGGAAGCGGCGCGCCTTCATACACGTCCGGCGACCACACATGGAATGGCACCAGACTGAGTTTGAACGCAAGTCCGACCAGGAACAACCCGCCGCCGATCCAGTACAGTGCGTTGCCCGCAAGCGCCGGGTTCGTGAGCGAGGCGATCGTGACGCTGCCCGATGCGCCGAACAGCATCGCCATGCCGAAAAGCAAGAAGCCCGACGCGGTGGACGAGAGGATCAGATACTTGAGACCGGCTTCGCGCGAAGTCGCGCGTTCGGCGAGCGCGCACAAACAGTAGAGCGCGAGCGAGAGCAGCTCCAAGCCGAGAAAAACCGTCATGAGGTTGGCGGAGCCGGCCATCAACATCGCGCCGCTGGTTGCCCACAACACGAGCGCAACCGCGCCGCCCATCCGTTCGGGACGCTGCCCCGCATGAAATAGCGCGAGCGAAACGATCGCGGCAACGACGATGACCTCTTGCAGCACGATCGCGAAGCCGCCCTGCATGAATCCGCCGTCGAATGCGTTGTGCGGCGGACCATAGTAGTTTGTGCCCGCGACGATCCCCGCGACGATCAGCCCCGTCAAACCGAGCGCGATGGAAACCCACCCGTTCGCCTTACGCATCAGCAGATCGGCCAGAAGAATGATGACCGCCGTACCGCCGACGATAAACAAGGGAAGCACGGCATTCCAATCGGCCCACGTATACGGATTTTGCACTAGCGCGCGCCTCCTACCAGTGAAGCTGCATAGAGCACCGCGTGCGGATAGACGCCCAAAATCAGGAGTGCGGCCAGCAGCGGCGCCACCGCCAAGCCTTCTATCAAGGTCAGATCCCGGCGTTCGGGGATGTCCTCGCGCTGCGGTCCGTTGATGATGTCCTGAAGCATACGCAGCACGTACGCCGATGCCAGAACGATTGGAACGAGCGCAATGAGCGCAGGCCAGAAATAGCCGCTTTTGAAAACGCCCGTCAGAATGATCAGTTCACCGACAAAACCGGCCAGGCCGGGCAGTCCGAGAGCCGCAAGCGCCGCGATGGTGAACGCGCCGGCGAGCTTCGGGTTCGCTTTGCCCAAGCCACCCAGGCGCACCAGCGAACGCGTATCCTCGCGCTGCTCGATGTAGCCCAGAACGAGGAACAGCGCCGCGCTGAAGAGCGAGTGCGCAACGATGTAGATGAAGGCGCCTTGCACGGCAATCGGATTCTGACTAAAAATTGCCAGGACGATCAAGCCCAGATGCGAGAGCGACGAATACGCGACGATGCGCTTGGCGTCGGTCTGCACGAGCGCGATGAACGCGCCGTACAGCAGCGATACTAAGCCGGCGACGATGAAAACCCATCGCCACTCGCCCATTGCGTTTGCAAAGAACGGTAAGCCGATCACCAAAAAGCCGAAGAGCCCGGCTTTGGATTGGAGCGAACTCACGAGCGACACCATTGCCGGCGGCGTGTCGGCGTAGGTCGCGGGCATCCAGGTGTGAAGCGGAAAGAGCGGCGTCTTGACGGCGAACGCAATGGCAAAGCCCGCGAAGATCCACGGCGCCCACGCGCCGGTGAATTGATGCGTGGTGCCGATCACGTCGGTCGAGCCCGCCAGCACGCCGAATGCGGCAGTTGCCAGCAAGAGCAGCAACCCACCGGAAAAATTATAGACGAGATAACGCCACGCGGTCTCGCGGTGTTCGCCCCAGCCGACGAGCGCGAAGAACGGCGGAAGCAGCATCAGATCCCAAAAAAGCGCAAATGCGAGAATGTCGCGCGCCATGAAGACGCCCATCATCGTGCCTTCGAGCATCAGCAGCAGCGCCACCATGGTTCTCGTCTGCGTCATGTTGGTTGCAAGGATTGCGCAGAACGCGCACAGCGCGAGCAACAAAACCATCCAAAACGCGAGGCCGCCCCACGACCAGTGCAGCGACGCAGCGAACGGGCGCGAAAGCCAGCGAGCGGCAAACGTACCATCGCTGCCCGTGACGAGCGGCAGAAAGAACGTGATCGCGGCGACGACGCAGCCCGCAACGCGGCTGATGAAGCGATCGGTGCGAGGTACGAGAAAGAGCGCGCAACCGGCGACGATCGGCAGCAGTATCAGCACGAGTGCCATCAGTGGCTCACCTCACGGGTTTGTTGCAAAAGATCGTGAAGAATTTTGCGTTGTATCGAGGCGCGAGGACGGGCGCAATGCAGGGCATTGTGACCGCCGTAGCAACGATGATGCAGCGCAAAAGGCGAGCGAGATTTTGTGACTGAAGCCGTGTGGTGAGTCACCTAGCGCATTGCTCCTTCGAGTGCGTAGTACACCGCGAAGCACGCGGCGCCGAAGACGATAATGAGCGCGTACGCGCGCAATAACCCGGTTTGGAAACTGCGCACGAGTTCGCCCAAGAAGCGGTTCGTCAGCACCACTTCGCGCACGACGCCGTCGACGAAATGCGGGTCGAGCCAGCGTCCGAAAAACTCGCCGAGCTTCTCGGACGGCTTGACGAACAGCCACTCGATGAGATCGTCCCAATAATACAAACGCACGAGAATCGCGGGCAGCGTTTCGCTCTCGCGTTTGAGGCGGGCCGGCGCATTTGCCAACGCTTCACGCGTCGCGTAGCGGCGCCACGCAACCGCCGCACCGATGAGGAGCATCAGCACCGCAAGGCCAGTCGTCACCGCTTCCATCCCGTTCATCGCAGGCAGCGTTTCACGCGGAAATGATTTCGCGAAGAATTGTGCCCACGGCGAGGCCGGCCCGATCATGATGTAACCGGCTATCACGGAGAAAACGCCGAGAATTGCAACCGGCACCGCCATGATCCACGCCGGTGCGTGTGAGTGATCGGCGGCGTGCGGCTCGTGCGTGTCATGCGCGATGGTTGCGCCGGAGGCAGCCACTTGCGTTTCGATACCGACGTCGGCGGGATCCATGCCGCCGCGGTACGTGCCGAAAAACGTCACGAAGAACAACCGCCCCATGTAGTAGGCGGTGATGCCTGCGGTAATCAGCGCGACGGCCCACATCCACACGTAGCCGTGCTCGTAGGCGCCGAAAATCACTTGGTCCTTACTGAAGTAACCGGCGAACCCGGGAACGCCGCTAATCGCCAGCACTGCGGCGCCCATGGCCCAAAACGCAACCGGCGTGCGCTTGCGCATGCCGCCCATCAACCGGATGTCCTGCTCGTCGGAGAGCTCGTGAATGATGATGCCGGAACCGAGGAACAAGCACGCTTTGAAAAACGCGTGCGTAAAGAAGTGTGCGACGCCCGCACTGAACGCGCCGACGCCGACGCCCATGATCATGTAGCCGATCTGCGACATGGTCGAATAGGCGAGAATGCGTTTGATGTCCCACTGCGCAACGCCGAGCAGCGCGCCCGCAAGCGCGGTCAGCGCACCGATT
>DAISWS010000083.1:0-11676 GCA_036826275.1 Vulcanimicrobiaceae bacterium | reverse complement strand
TCTCCAGCGACGTTGTAGAGGATACGCCATGAAAGCGCCTTCAGTAGTTGTTCGTGCGGCCTTTGCCGCACTCGCGTGCATCGCTATGGTGCTCGCGGTTTTCAGTATGCCGCGTCCCGTTCCGGCGGCAGATCCGCAGCCTGCTGCAACGCCCACGCTTCCGCCGTATCAAACGCTCACGCCGGTACGCTTGCTGGGCTACGTCCGGCGTGTGTACCGCGAGCATCGTCCGCCGCCGCCGTATGAAACGTATACGTTGGTGCGCGAAGGGCGCACGTCATACGGCATGCACGACCTCGATCCGCTCGAAACGTATACGGTGCATTATTGGGTTCGCAATCGCGATCGCGCCGCGCTCATGCGCCGCGTCTATCACGACGGCGACTACGAAGGCGACATGCAATTCGATCGTCCCGCGCTCAATCAGCCGCGCGATCCCGGACCGCCCACCGCCGATCTCTTCGAACCGGCGCATCCGCAGCCTATCGACGTCGTTCCGACGCCCGAGGCCAGTCTGCCGCCGCTCAAAACGATCGGTGCGGTCGTTGCCATCGGAGAATCGGACTACAAGGTGCCGAAGGTCACCGTCGAAGGCAACGAGCTCGATTTAATGCTCGAACCGCGCCGCGATCCCGAACGTAACGTCTTGCGTGAAATCTGGGTCGACAAGCATACGTACGTTCTCAAAAAAGTGATCGCGCACGATCGCATGTTCGTCGAGCAAAGCCACACGTATCCGATGAAAGTCACCTATACGCTGGGATACCTTGACGGCTACGTCGTGATCACGCACATCGACGCGGTCGTGCTTCCGCGCCAGGAGCGCGTGGGTAACGAGTTCGCGAATATCGACGATTTCAGCGACGAGACCGGCGACGAGGACAGCCTGACCATCGACTTCAAGGACATTACGTTCCCGAAATCGCTGCCCGACTGGTATTTCGACCCCAAGCAATACGGCTCACACATCGCCGAGGCGCCTGAGTAAAAGGCGTTCCCGCCGGGTTCGAGTAAGACTTGCGGCCGGAGGAACCAAGAACTGTCTACCACGGGAATCGTCGTTAACCGCGGGCTCGAAGGCGTCGTCGTCGGGAGCACGCTGCTCAGCAATGTCGAGGGCAAAGAAGGCCGTCTAACCTACCGCGGATACGATATCCACGATCTCGCTCCAAACGCGTGTTTCGAAGAGGTCGTGCATCTGCTGCTGTACGGAACGCTGCCCACGGCAGCGCAGTTGGCAACGCTCAAGAAAGAGCTCGGCGCTCGCCGCATGCTTCCGGAGCCGCTCATCAACGCGATGGAGCGCGCGCCGAAGAGCGCGTGGCCCATGGACGTGCTGCGAACGATCGTTTCCGGGCTTGCGCTGTTCGTCGAAGTGGATCCGAAGGGCGCGCACGTTTCCGACGTACAAACGGCGATCGAATTGATAGCGAAGGTTCCAACGGCCGTTGCAATGTGGGATCGCATTCGCCGCGGGCTCGAGCCGATAGAGCCGCGCACGGATCTCTCGCAAGCAGCCAATTTCCTCTATATGTGCCGCGGGCAAGTCCCGACGGACGTCGCGGAAGACGCGATGGACACGTACCTCGTGCTGCTTGCCGATCACTCGTACAACGCATCGACGTTTTCAGGGCGCGTGACCGCTTCAACCAAAGCCGATCTCTACGCGGCGGTAACCGCTGCGATTGCGACGCTTCAAGGCGAAGCGCACGGCGGCGCGGCGAGCGCAGTTGGGCGCGTGCTCTTGGAGATCGGCAAACCCGAGCGCGCGGAAACGTACGTACGTGAAGTGCTGGCTCGGGGCGAGCGGATCATGGGCATGGGACATCGCGAGTATAAAGTGCGCGACCCGCGCGCGCAGCATCTCGAGACCGTTGCGAAAAAACTGAGCGCGATCACGGATCCGAAATGGTACCAGATCGCGCGCGCGTTGGAAGACGCCTCGAATAAAGTGTTGCAAGAGACCAAGCCGGACAAGCGCATCTACGCGAACGTCGATTTCTACAGCGCGCCGCTTTTCTATAGCTTGGGTTTCCCCGGCGATGAATTCACGCCGATCTTTGCGTGCGGCCGCATTGCCGGCTGGACCGCGCACATTTTAGAACAACTCGCGGACAACCGTCTGATCCGTCCGCAAGCCTCGTACTCGGGGCCGCCCGTCCATCCGTTCGAGCCGATCGAAAGCCGATCCGGGAACGGCACCGCCAAGACGCCGGCATGACGCAGCGGCGCGCGGGCGCGATCGCGCGAACGACATCCGAAACGTCCGTCGAACTGACGATCGATCTAGACGGCGGACCCATCGAAATCTCCACGTCGATCGATTTTCTGGATCACATGCTCGAGGCGTTCGCCAAACACAGCGGGTGCGGTTTGTTCGTGCGCGCGAGCGGCGACGGCATGGACAATCACCACGTCATCGAGGACGTCGGCATTGCGCTCGGCAAGGCGATCTCGGACGCGCTGGGAGAAAAACGCGGAATCGCGCGCTTCGGATCGATGATGGCGCCGCTCGACGAAGCGCTCATCGCCGCCGCCGTTGATATTTCGGGCCGTCCCTATTTGAGTTTCCGCGTTTCGTTCCTACGCGACGATCTGGGACAACTGCCGACCGAAATGATCGGCGAGTTTTTCCGCGCGCTTACCGACAACGCGAAGATCACGCTGCACTTGGTTCAAATGGACGGGCACGTCGCGCACCACGTCTGCGAGGCGGCGTTCAAAGCGTTCGCGCGCGCTTTTGCGATGGCCAAGGAGCGCACCGCGGATCAAAGCGTTCCGTCGACAAAAGGCCTGCTGGAATAACCCGCGTGCTTGCCGTGATCGATTACGGGGGCGGCAACCTGGGATCGCTGCTCGCCGCAATGAGCCGGCGAGGCGCCGCCTTTGCGGTCACCGACGACCCCGCGACGGTCGAACAGGCGGCTGCGGCGGTGCTTCCGGGTGACGGCGCCTTCGGCGCGACGATGCAGGCACTTGCGCGGCGCGGACTCGACCGCGCGATCGTGCAGCACATCGCTCGTCGCAAACCGTTTTTGGGCATCTGCGTCGGCATGCAGATTCTGTTCGAAGCGAGCGACGAGTTCGGCGCGTGCGAAGGGCTCGGCGTATTGCCGGGACGAGTCTCCCGTTTTACCTGCGCGCCCCGCGTGCCGCACATGGGCTGGAACGATCTGGAGGTGTGCGGTGCGCATCCGTTCGTCGACGGGCTGCCGGCTGCGGCGTTCGCGTATTTTTTGCATTCCTACCGCGCGCCCGTCGGCCCCGACACCGTGGCCGCGTGCACGCACGGCGAGCGCTTCAGCGCAATCGTCGCGCACGGCAACGTGATGGGAACGCAATTCCATCCGGAGAAGAGCCAGCGCACCGGGGCGCAATTGCTCGACAACTTCTTGAAAATCAGCGGGGAGGACCGGTAATGCTCGTTATTCCGGCAATCGATTTACGCGGCGGGAAATGCGTACGCATGCAGCAGGGCGATCCGTCGCGCGAAAAAACCTACGACACCGATCCGGTGGAACGCGCGAAAAGCTTCGTGTCCGCCGGCGCAAAGCAGTTGCACGTCATCGATCTCGACGGCGCGTTCGGATCCGGCGAAAACAACGAGGCGATTGCGCGCATCTGCCGCGCAGTCGACGTTCCGGTGCAAACCGGTGGCGGGATCCGCACGCTTACGCACGCGCAAGCGCGCGTGAATGCCGGCGCGTCCTATGTCATTCTGGGAACGCTCCTGGTCGAAGACGAACGCACGGCGCGCAACATCATCCACGAGCTGGGCGATCGCGTGTTCGGCGGCGTCGATGCGCGCGGCAGCATCGTTGCCGTGCGCGGCTGGCAAGAGGGCACGCAGGTCGTCGATCGGGATGCGCTCGTGCGCCGGATCGCGCAGTGGGGCGTGGGCCGAGTCGTGTTTACCGAAATCGCGCGCGACGGTACCGGACAAGGGTACGACGTGGACGCTTTGCGTACGGTCGCAGGACTTGCGGAGATTCGGGTGACTGCAAGCGGCGGCGCTCACTCGGTTGACGATCTGCGCGCGCTTCGCACGCAGGTTCCGGCCAATGTCGACGCGTGCGTTATCGGCCGCGCGCTCTACGAAGGCACGCTCGATTTGGCAGAAGCTATCGCGGCGCTAGCGTAGCGCGCTTACGGCGTATTCGACCAGTTCTTTCTTCGAATTCCGCTTGCGTATCGGCTTGACGTCCACGTTCGTGAAACCGAGTTCCGCAAGCATCGCCGCGTACCAGTCCTGCGCGGGCACCACGTGTCCGTAGAACGTCGAATTTCCGACGATGTAGACGAGTTTTCCGCCCGCGTTGATCGCGCGTTGCGCCGCTTGGAAATGCTGCCACATGTCATGGAAGTATTTCACGACGTAGGTGCTGAGCAGCGCGCCGTTCTTTGCGCCGTCACGTGCGATCGAGCGGCACACGCGAGCGATTTTCGCGTCGACCGGCGTCCCGGCGGCAGGCGGCTCCCAGGCATTCAAATTGGACGTAGCGCTGCCCCAGGTTCCGCCGATAGCCTGCCAATCGAGTTGGCCTGCGTGCGCGCTCGCACGTAGATAGCCGAGCCAGTTCATGTACGGGCGGAGCTCGCGAATGTACGACATCCGGTTGACGTATGGCGGCGAGGTGAGCAGCATATCGAACGTGCCCGCCGGATTCTCGTCCATGCGCCGCGAGTCGAGTTCGAAAAGCGTGGCATTCCCACTCAGCGGCGCAGCCGCGCTTTCGACGATCGCCTGCGCATCGGCGAGATACCGTCCGATGATCCCTTCGTGCTTTGAATGTGCGCTGGATCCCGGCGCGAATGACATGCTCTGGTGATTGAATGCGGCGTTGCTCGACGCGATCATCGTGCGGCAAAACGCGACGTGCAGCAGATCCAACGGAGCTCCACGCGTTCCGCTCGCGCGAATCGCCGCAAGCAGCGCCTTGAGCGCCTGCAGCGCTCCCGGATTCCACCATCGTTCGATGTTGAAAAGCGGCGGTTCCCACAGTCCGGGCTCCTCGCGCAGCATCTGCGCGTGCGCGCAAATCTCCGGTATCGCGCGAGCTGCCGCCTGAATGTCCCCGGTTTCATAGCGGCGAGTTTTGGCTGATCCAAACCAGACGAGAAACGGATTGATGTCCAAACCGTAGCCGTCGTGGCCGAACTCGGCGCACGCCAGCGCGGTTGTGCCGCTTCCCGAGAACGGATCGACGATGCGGGTCCCCTGTGCTGCGTGCCGCGCATACGCGCGCACCAAGTGAATCGAATAGGCGGGCGTCAACCGCAGCCAGCTATGGCGCCCTGCTGCCAGATTCGCTTTGTACGTCAGGTGGGCGTTTTGTTTGAGCGTGCGCGCGCTCACGGCGTATCGCGCGGAACCGGATGCGGCGTATGCTCGGGGCGCGGCTTGGGTTCGGGCCTTGGTGGCGCCGGCTTCGGCGCTGCGGTTGGCGGCGCGGGGACATGCGTTGCAATCGGTAGCGGACGGCGCGTGGGCGCCGGCACCGGCGTTGGTTCCGGGCGGCGCGGTTCGATTGGAATGGGGCGCGGCGCAAACGTGGGCTTCGGCGTCGGCCTCGCGCCATTCGGCGCGGTGAACAAACCGATAACGAGCGGAAGCGGAACGTAATACTGCTGTCCGTTCCATGCGGTGTAGGTAGCGGTCACCGTGCACGCCGGCATCCAATAGCCGTTGGGCGCCGGAAAATTCGCTTCGTACACCGAGTCATACCCCGTGTTCCACAGCGCGTATTGGAAACCCAAACCGCACAATTGAAGCTCCGCGCTCCCGCCGGGCGGTGCGATGAGAACGAAGTGCATCCAATCGCCGGGATAATACGCCGTCGCGCCGCTTGCGTAAAAGCGGTAATCATATGCGGAGAGCGCAGGGGCGTCGGGCGGCGCCTGAAGCGACGTGTTGAAACTCCACGACGTCGAAAACGTATCGTTCGCCAGCGTGCGTCCGGTGAAGACGACGTTGTGCCGTCCTTGCATCAGACCGATGCGCGGCATGTACGTGATCGTGGCGCCGTCGAACGTCGACTGCGCCGTAACGTCTTGTCCGTCAAGCGTTAGCGTGACCGAAGTGCGCGACGCGTTCGCGGCGGCGAGCGATGCGGAGATCGTCGGATATGCGCTTGCGACCACGCTTTCCGGCGGCGGCGCAAGCGCCACGACGTTCGCGCCGCGCGCGGCAGCCGATGCGGGATGCTGCACGGCGGCATTCACGCTCACCACGTTTGCACGTGCGTCGTAGCCGACGACGGCGCCCATTGCATCGGCAACGAAACGGAGCGGTACGTACGTGCGGTTGGCGACGACCCGCGCGGAAACGTCGAGGCGCACGTTGCGGCCGTCGACCAGCGCGTTCTTCGACCCGATCTGCAAGCGCAGCGCGTGGTGCGCGTTGCGCGCAACGATAACGCGGCCCGCCCGATCGTAGCGCACGGCTGCGCCGAGCGCGGTGAACGTTGCGCGCATCGGAAGCAGCACGCGGCCGCGCTCGACGATGGCTGCAACGTCGAGCGGACGATCGTTCACCGTAACGGTAAGCATCTCTACTGCGATAACGGCTCGTACACGCGCGGCAGTTCCGCCGGCAAGCGCGTAACGATCTCATAGCTGATGGTTTGCGCCCACTCTCCCCAGTCGTCGGCGCTGACCTCCCCGGCGCCCTGGCGCCCCAGCAGCACCACCTCGTCGCCCGGGCGTGCCTGCGGCGCGGCCGCCAGGTCGATCATCGTCATGTTCATGCAGACGCGCCCCACGATGGGGCAGCGTTCGCCGTGTACGAGGAACGCGCCGCGGTTGGAGAGCAGCCGCGGAATGCCGTCGGCATAGCCCAGCGGCACGACGCCGATCCGCGTGCGCTTGGGCGCGTGGTAGCTATTGCCGTAGCCGATCGGCGCGCCCGCTTCGACGCTGCGGATTGCGGCAAGCGAGCTGTGCAGCGAGAGCGCCGGCTGCAAATCGAAGTGCGCGCCGCTCATCGCCACGCGTGTTTGCGGCGACGGCCATAAGCCGTACAGCGCAATGCCGATGCGCACCATGTCCAGACGCGTTTGCGGCCAGAGCATCGCGGCTGCGGACGCGGCGATGTGCCGGGCCGGGCGGATGCCCTTGTTTTGCAGCGTTTGATCCACGGCTTGAACCGTGCGCTCGAACGTGGCGAGCTGCGCGAGCGTGAACGGCGAGTCGAGTTCTTCCGCTGCGGCCAAGTGTGAAAAGAGGCCGGCGATGGCGATCTCCGGTAAACGCGCGTAGTCTTCAATTGCGTCCGGTGCGTCGTGCGGCTCGAGGCCGAGCCGGTTCGTACCCGTGTTGATTTTGACGTGCACGGGCACTTGCTCGTTGCGCTTGCGCGCGGACCCCGCGATTGCGCGCAGGTACGAACCCGTGTCCCATAGCGCAATTTCGAGCTTGCGCGCGCGCGCTTCGTCGGCGTCTGCGCTCTCAACCGGTCCCATGACGAAGACCGGCAGCGTGATGCCGGCATCGCGCAGCGCAACGGCTTCGCTAAGGGAATACACGCACAAGCGGTGCGCGTACGGTTCGACGGTTTTCGCGACGGGCACGATGCCGTGTCCGTACGCGTTGCCTTTGACGACGAACGCGGCCTTCGCGGGCGCCACGAGATCGCGCATTGCGCGTGCGTTGTGCGCGAGCGCATCGAGCGAAACGCGGATGTGGCCGATCATTTCACGCGCGCGATAAACGCGATCGGGATGCCGAAAAATACCGTCGTTGCGAGGACGTCGACGTACACGTTTACTGCGTCCGGCACTTTGAGCGCCTGCACGCTGAAGAGCACGAACTGCATGATCACGTACACGATGACCCCGAAAAGAAAACCGGAAATCAACGGCTGCTTGTTCACCACGGGCTTCGTGTGCGCGAGATACGCGTAGCCGATGCCCCAGCCGCCGGCCGCCGCGAGCAGCATCCCCAGCCCGGTCCACGCGTATGCGGCCGATAGATATGCGGCCTTGCCGAATGCCGTCGACGCCGTGAATTGCAAAAGCGAAACGAAGCTCGCATGTTCGGGAAGCAGGCTGGCGAGATAGACGAACAGCATGAAGATGACGCCGCCCGCGATTCCGGCCAGCGCGCCGGACACCGCGATGCGGCTCCAGTTCAAAGGAGCGACGGTTGCCATAGGTTCGCTGGCTTCAAACGTCGTGGCGCCGTAACCCTGCAAACAAGCGACGCACCGGCTGATAGCCGTTTTCCGGCGCACGCGGGTAAACGGTGAGCGTGACCGGTCAGCAATTCGCGACGATTCTCGCGCGAACCGATCCGTTCGACGTGGCTCAGGCTCTCGAGCGTTTTATCCGTTCTCTCCCGGCGCCGCACGTTCGCGAGATGATTGCAGCCGCGCGGCCGCGCATGAACGATTGGTACAGCGCCGAGTTCATGCCGCTGCTGGACGAGACGAACGACGAACGCATGAAGCAGGCGTTCGCGGCGACCCTCAAGAGCAATTTACGCGCGATTTCGCTGTTCGGTTCCGCATTTTGCGAAGGTGTAATCGCGAACATTCCCGCGGATCGCGCGGTTGGACTTGGCGAGGAACGGCGCTCCTGGCCGGCGCGCCGTCCGGCGGCGATCGCCGCTGCAGCGATTGCGGTTTTGTTGGGCGGCGCCGCGATCGATCATGTCGTCAGCATCGCAAATGCGACGGCGCAAACGCCCGCGGTTCTCAGCACGCCGATTGCAGTGTTGCCGCATGCAGTAGACGTGCCGCGCGCACGGCACGCGCGCACCGTTAAACGTCGTCCTTCGGCGCCCGTGCATCTTGCAGTCGCAGCGGCTGCACCTGTGCGATCGGCGACGGTACGCTATGCGCCGGTGCAATATGCGCCCGTGCAGACGGCACCGGCGCCGAGCGCGGTTCGTCCGGCGCCCGCGGGCAGCGGCGAGAAGACCGTCGTCGTCCGGCAAACGCCGCAGCCTTCACCGTCGCCGCAAAACGTCGACGTCAGTGACATGCCGCAATCGTACAGCGATGCGACGCCGCTTCCCAACGATCAAACGCCGCCGCAAGCGCGCGTGGAAGCGCCGCTCACGGTGCCTACGCCTACGCCCGCGCCCAACCGGTCGTGGACCCACCGCATCGTGCACGCGGCCGTCCATTTGGTGAACAGCACGCTCGGCATCGCCGGTAAAGACCGCTCCACTCCCACACCGCCGCCCGCAGGTCCGAGGCCGTGAGCATGCGCGTTTGCGTTTCCTCACTCATCGCGGTTGCGGCAGCACTCGCTCTGGGCGCGTGCGGCGGGAAGGGCACCAATGCCACGCCGGCGGTTGGGCCGACGTGCGCACCGCCCAGCGGCATCACCAGCGTCCTCGTCTATCCCGCGCCGGGGTCCAGCGGCGTGAATGACGGCAACGGCCAGATCGTCATCGGTTCGACGGCGGCACTGCCGACCGGTACGTCGACGGACAATTGGAACATCGTGGTCATCGACAGCGTGTATCCGGGCGGCACGGGCTTGCCCGGCGGCCTCGTGACGACCGCGCCCCCGTTTCCCAGCCCGAACGCCACGCCGCCGTTTGCGAACCCGGTTTATCAGACGCAGGCCTTCGGGGCGCCGTTCCAAGCGGGCCAGACCGTAAACGTGTCCGTGAACAATCAGGCGACCAACTGCGCGCCGCTGCTGCTGGGGCAGTTCAGCACCTAAAAGCCGTCGAAGCGGGTTGCAGTCTCGCGCGGAGTCTGCTAAGATTCCAGGGCTGGCACTCTATTGCTGAGAGTGCCAAACCCCTGTATCCCACATTTTTTTGGAGGTTTTTCGTGAATCTCAAGCCTTTGGGCGATCGCGTGGTCGTTGAGCACGTCGAGCAAGAAGACAAGACCAGCGGCGGCGTGTTCCTTCCGGACACCGCCAAAGAGAAGCCGCAAGAAGGCGTCGTCCGCGCCGTCGGCACGGGCCGCACGCTCGACAACGGCACGAAGCTCGCGATGGACGTGAAAGCCGGCGATCGCATCATCTATTCGAAGTATTCCGGATCTGAAGTCAAGATCGACGGTAAAGAGTACCTCATCATTTCTGAAAAAGACGTCCTGGCCATCGTCGACAAAGTTCCGGCTGGCGTTTAAGGAGTTATTGAAACACAATGGCAGCTAAAGAACTCGTATTTGACGAGAACGCCCGCCGTGCGCTCGAGCGCGGCGCGAACATGCTGGCCGACGCGGTCAAAGTGACCCTCGGCCCCAAAGGGCGCAACGTCGTTCTCGACAAGAAATTCGGTTCGCCGACGATCACCAACGACGGCGTGACCATTGCAAAAGAAATCGAACTTTCGAACAGCTTCGAGAACATGGGCGCGCAGCTCGTGAAGGAAGTTGCTTCCAAGACGAACGACGTTGCCGGCGACGGCACGACGACGGCCACCGTGCTCGCGCAAGCGATTATTCGCGAAGGCCTGCGTAACGTTACGGCCGGTTCGAATCCGCTGCTGATCAAGCGCGGCATCGAGAAGGCCGTGGAACTCGCGGTCGGCGAGATGGAGCGCTTCGTTCAGAAAGTCGACACCAAAGAGAAGATCGCGCAAGTCGCGTCGATCTCCGCGAACGACAAAGAGATCGGCCAGCTTATCGCCGACGCGATGGAGAAGGTCGGTAAAGACGGCGTCATCACGGTCGAAGAATCCAAGTCGATGAAGACGGAAGTCGAGACCAAAGAAGGCATGCAGTTCGACAAGGGCTACATCTCCCCGTACATGGTCACCGACTCCGAGCGCATGGAAGCCGTGCTGAACGATCCGTTCATTCTCGTCACGGAGCGCAAAATCTCGGCCATCGCCGACATTCTTCCGCTGCTCGAGAAGATCGTTCAGGTTCAGAAGCCGCTGCTCATTATCGCCGAAGACGTCGAAGGCGAAGCCCTTGCGACGCTGGTGGTGAACAAGCTGCGCGGCACGTTCACGACCGTTGCGGTCAAGGCGCCGGGCTTCGGCGACCGCCGCAAAGAGATGCTCAAGGACATCGCGACCCTGACCGGCGCGACCGTCGTGAGCGAAGAGCTGGGTCTGAAACTCGACAAGGTGACGCCGGAAATGCTCGGCCGCGCCAAGACGGTCAAGGTCACCAAAGAAGAAACCACGATCGTCGACGGTTCCGGCAAGCCGGCCGACATCAAAGGCCGCATCGAGATGATCAAGCGTCAGGTCGAAGAGACCGACAGCGATTTCGATCGCGAGAAGCTGCAAGAACGTCTTGCGAAGCTTTCGGGCGGCGTTGCGGTGATCCAAGTCGGTGCCGCGACCGAAACCGAACTCAAAGAGAAGAAGCACCGCATCGAAGACGCGCTCAGCGCAACGCGTGCGGCGGTTCAAGAAGGCATGATCCCGGGCGGCGGTTCTTCGCTCGTCCACGCGGTCAAGGCCATCGAGAAGTACGTTCCGCCTTCGAGCAACGGCCACGCTTCGACGGTTGCCGACGAGAAGATCGGCATCGAGATCGTGCGCAAAGCGCTCGAAGAGCCGCTGCGGCAGATCGCGTACAACGCGGGCTTCGAAGGTTCCGTCGAAGTCAACAACGTGCGCGCGAAGGAAGCGCCGTGGGGCTTCGATGCGATGTCCGGCAACGTGGTCAACATGTTCGATGCCGGTATCGTCGAGCCGTTCAAGGTGACGCGTTCCGCGCTGCAAAACGCGGCGTCGATCGGATCGCTGATCCTC
>DAISWS010000082.1:0-11973 GCA_036826275.1 Vulcanimicrobiaceae bacterium | reverse complement strand
ATCTGTACGGCTGGGAGGATACCGAGCTCGGCGTTCGCCTGCGCGAACACGGCATGCGCGCGAAGTTCGCATGGGACGCGTACATCTGGCACGTCAAACCGCCGCACGACGTCACGCTGGAATCCGAACTGCGCAAAGCGGTCGAGAAGGCGCGCATGGCCGTGCGCTTCCTGCAGAAAAACGGCAGCGCGCGCGTGCGTTCGGCGACCGGCGCACATGCCGCGAATCTTCTGCGCGCCAAAGCGCTCGAACCGATGCTCCCGTGGTTTGCCGGCGCCGCGACCGACCAGACGCTGCCGCCGGCGGTTCGCGGCTTTGCGCGCGCGCAGCTTCTCGACGCGATGTACACCGTCGAGCTTGCACGCGCTCTGCACGACGGCCGGCGTGACGGCGCAACCGGCTAGCGCGCTGGTCTACTGCGCGGGCGGCGGCATAGGCGATTCGCTGATGGCGTCGGTCGTTGCGCGGGCGCTTCACGCGCGCTATTCGCGTGTCGATGCGTTGACGCTGCCCGCTCATCGTGAAGCGTTGTTGCGCGTGCCGGATATCGATGAGGTGCTGGTCGACGAAGGCGGCGACGACGGCGCGCTCGCAGAACAGCTGGCGTCGCGCGGGTATGCCGCATGCGTCGTCACGTGGGCGACGGCGCGGGCCGCGAACGTTGCGCAGCGTGCGCGCATCCCGGTGCGCGTCGGTCAGGCGCGCCGTTTATATTCCTGGCGTTTTACGCGCCGTGTGATCGTGCGCAGCGAACGCGGCGACGTGACGAGTCACTGGTCGCAAATTTTGCTCGACTACGCGCGCGCACTCGGATGCGAGACGGAGAGCGCCGTTCCGCGCTTCATACCGACGGACGAAGACACCTCGCAAGCCGGCGCGCTTCGCGCCGAGCTGCACCTGCCCGATGACGGATACGTTATTCTGCATCCGGCCAACGCAATTGCCGCCAAGCGCGGCATCTGGCCGGCGCGTGGATGGGCCACGCTGGCGCGTGCACTGCGAGAGCGCTTTGGCGTTCCGGTTCTCCTGAGCGGATCGTCCGCGGATCAAACGGTCAACGAGGCGATCCGCCGCGAGGCCGGCGACGACCGCGTCATCGACATCGCCGGAAAGACCGGTATCGGCGCCTTCGGGGCACTCGCACGAAGCGCGCGCTTGTTCGCGGGCATCACGACCGGTTCGATGCATATTGCGGCTGCGGTCGGTGCGCGCACCGCGGGTATCTTCCCGTTCCAAACCGACACGCCCGAACGGTGGGCTCCGCTCGGCGCGCGCACGGCGGTGGTGCGCGCGAGCTATCCGTGCCGTCCCGGCGAGCGTAAAGAAACCTGTCCTGACTACGCGTGCATCGAAAACCTGGACGTGCCGCGGATTCTGTGTGCGTGTGAGGCGCTAGTGAGCGGGGAATGACGCTCTCGTGCACCTGGACCGTGTGACGCTGATCGGCGTCAATCAGATCAACGGCGAGAAAACGATCTTGACGTTGGCCTTGATTGCCGTCATCGTCATCGTGCGTTACGCGTTGCACTATCTTTTGCGCGTCGTGCGCCGCTTTTCATGGGCGGAGCGGTTTCGTTTCTGGGGCCATCAGGCAGTCAATCTGCTCACGACGGCGTTCTTCATCGTCGCGCTCATTTCGATTTGGGTCGGGCCGAACGCGCATTGGGCCACGGTGGGCGGGCTCATCGGTGCGGGCATCGCGTTCGCGCTGCAGAAATTCATCATTGCAATAGCGGGGTACATCGTGATCCTGCGCGGCAAGACGTTCAGCATCGGTGACCGCATCATCATCGGCGGCGTCCGCGGCGAAGTGATCTCGCTCGATTTTTTCCAGACGACGGTGTTGGAGATGGGGCAGCCGCCCTCGGTCGAGAGCGAAACCGATCCGGCGATGTGGGTGATGGCGCGCCAGTATACCGGACGCATCGTCGTCGTGACGAACGGCGTGATTTTCGACGAACCGGTCTATAACTATTCGCGCGACTTTCCATTTCTGTGGGAGGAGATTCACACCGGCATCGGTTACAACGACAAGTACCAAGAGGCCGAAGCGATTCTGCTCGACGTTGCCCGCAAACACACCACGTCGATCGCGCAGATGACGCAGCAGGCGCGCCATCATCTCAAGCACGTGTACGATTTGGAACCGCCGAACGTGGAGCCGCGCGTCTACTACGAGATGACGGATAACTGGGTCGATTTGGCGCTGCGTTTCATCGTGCCGGACCGCGGCATTCGCGAGATCAAGGACGCGATGTACCGCGAGATCCTGCAGCGCTTCAAAGAGGCGGGCATCGCGATCGCCTCCGGAACGTACGATATCGTCGGTTTCCCGCCCGTACGCATCGAGACGATGCCGGCGCAACCGCCCGCGGACCCCAAAAAGCCTTAGCCACCCTGCGTCGAACCGCGCTAGCGGATGAGACACTTGCAAGGAGCAAATCGCTCCGCCGTAACGGAGCGATTTGTTTACCGCCTACCGGACCAGGTCGGGGCCCCGTCGCAGACGGGGGGCGCGGAGGCTCGGCCGGAGCGCCGTTTCAAATGAGGGCCACCATCCAGCTCTGTACGTATAATCGCGCCGGACTGCTCGAGCGGGTCCTTGACGCGTGTTTCGAGCAGACCGCCGCGGCCGCAAGCTACGAGGTCGTTCTCGTCAACGACGGCTCGACGGATGCTACGCCGGCGGTGATCGAGCGCGCGCGTGCGCGCGCCACATGCGCTTTCACGGTCGTGGATCAGCCCAATTCCGGTTTGGCGAAAGGACGCAATGCGGGCATAGCGCGCGCGCGCGGCGAACGGATCATCTTTATCGACGACGACGTTCTGCCGCTGCCGAACTTCGTGCAGGAGCATCTTCGATCGCACGACGCGCACCCGCTTGCGATCGTGCGGGGCGGCGCGATCAACGTGGAGAGCTTCGACGAACTTCCTCCGCCGGTTTGGGATTTTCGCAACTACAGCGGCAACTTTTTTTGGACGACCAACGTATCGGTGCCGCTCAAAACGATTCGCGCCATCGGCGGCTTCAACGAAAATTTCGCGGAATACGGCTGGGAAGACGTCGACGTCGGATTGCGCCTGCGCTTTGCGGGAGTGAAGGCGATCTTCAACAAACTCGCGCTCGTCTATCACTACAAGCCGCGGCCGCGTGCGGGCAACGTCGAGAAAATGATCCGGCAAGCGCAAGCACAAGCGCGCACGGCCGTGCAGCTGGAACGCCTGCACCCGCACTGGCGCGCCGCGCTCGCCACGGGCGATACGCCCGTGCAGCGCCTCATCCACAAGTGGATGCGCGGCATCGACATGGCGCGCCGCTATCGCGCGGCGCTCGGCGATATCTCCACCGATCGGCCGCTCACCGCGCACGAAGCACGGGCCGCACGCGCCCTTGCCGCTCAGGCGTATTTTGAGGAGTTGGAACGCGCACGGGCGAGCAGCCGTTGATGCGCATCGTTCTCATCCGCACCGACCGCATCGGCGATCTCATTCTTTCCACACCCGCAATTGCGACGGTACGCGCGTCGTTTCCGCAGGCGCATCTGACGATGATCTGCAGTCCGTACAACCGCGTGGTGATGGAACGCAACACCGACGTCGACGAGATCGTCACGCTCTCGCGCGAAAAGCCGGGCGTTTTCGGCGCGCGTTTTCGTGGTGCCGACCTTGCGATCGCGCTTGCTCCGCGAAACACGGACCTGGCCATCGCAGCCGGAACTCGTGCGCGGGTGCGTGCCGGATACACCTACCTGCGCCGCTATGTGGCGCGCCTGACCGCGCGGCTGTACGTGAACCGGCTCATGATCTCGGAAGCGGATCCGGACCTGTCGGAGCGGGATCCGCACCGGCACGTGCGGCATGAGGTCAATCAGCTGCTGGATCTGGTTGCACTGGCCGGAGCGCGCGAGCGTGTCGACCGTTTACGTTTGAATATCACGGACGAGGATCGTGCCGGGAGTGCGTATCTGCCGGAGAACCCCGTCGTCCTGCATTTGGGCTTGCGGTGGTTTGCCGAGGGCAGCACGCTGGACTCGACGCTGCAACTGATGAAGCAACTGCGCCGTTTCGGCGTGCCGCTTGTCGTCACGTATGCGCCGGAATGCGAGCAGTTCGTCAAGCCGATTGCCGAGTCGCGTCTCGCGGACGTGCTGTTGGGAGGCCTGCCGTTTTACCGCTGGGCCGCCGTGCTCGAACGCGCATGCGTGGTCGTCACGGTCGACACCGGTGCGACGCATGTCGCAAGCGCGGTGCGCAGGCCAACCGTCGTCGCTTTCGAACACCGCTACTTCCGGCTGAACTCGCAGGAATGGGCGCCGTACGGCGTGCCGCACGTGCTGGTTCAAAAACCCGGCGATGAATCAGCCGCATCGCTGGAACGGTTCCGCGGCGAGATTCTCCAAGGCGTTGCACAACTGATCGAACATGCTTGACCTTTCCATCGTCATTCCGACGTACAACCGGCTCGACACGCTTCGTTACGTGATCCCCTCGCTGCTCGACCAGCGCACGGCGGGCGCAACGTACGAGATCCTCGTGTGCGATTCCAATTCGAACGACGGAACCGCCGAGTATTTGGCGCAGGTGCATGCCGAGCATCCGAGCGTGCGGCATCTGCCCGCAGCATACACGGGGCGCGCCATGGCGCGTAATGCGGGTATTGGCAGCGCGCAAGGTGAGGTCGTACTGTTCAACGACTCCGACATCATCGCGGATCCGGGCTTGCTCGAGGCGCATCTCGCGCACCACCGCGCGCAGCGCGGCATCGCAGTCGTCGGATGGGAAGTGCAAGTCCAATCGATTGCGGATTACGAGTATAAGCGCGGCCATCCGCAGGAGCGGGGATCACTGCATCCGCCTTCGCGCAAGAAACTCAGTTGGCTCTACTTTTTGACCGGCAATGCGTCCGTGCGGCGGGACGATCTCCTGCGCGCGGGCTGCTTCGACGAACGCTTCACCGGCTACGGACACGAAGATCTCGAGCTGGGCTACCGCCTGCAGAAAGCCGGCCTGCACATCGTCTACGAACCGCGCGCAGTCAACTATCATTGCCAAGACGTTCCGCACGAAGATCAAGTCGAGAAGATGAAACTCGCGGGCCGCTCGACGGTGCGCTTTTACCGCAAGCATCCCGATCTTGCCGTGATGGCCAATCTCGGAATGACGCCCGTTTCGCTCGGCTTGCACACCGCGCTGAGCAAGATGCCGCTGGTCCTTGGCTTCTTCGACCAGCGCACCGGACACTCGAAGTTTGCGCGCGGTCTCATCCAACAGTATTATTACGTTTCCGGCATCAAAGCGGCACTGGCAGAGAAAGAGCATGACTAGTTTGGCTATCAAACGATCCTGCGGCGCCCTGCGCGCCGCCGATGTGGGCGCAAGCGCCGAACTGAACGGCTGGGTGAACCGCCGCCGCGATCACGGCGGCTTGATCTTCGTCGACTTGCGCGATCGCGACGGCATCACGCAAATCGTCTTCGATCCGGCACACGCATCGTTCAAGGAAGCCGAGCACCTGCGCCACGAGGACGTCGTTCGCGTGCGCGGTTCCGTGCGCATGCGCCCGGCCGGGACGGAAAACCTGAAGCTCGCAACCGGAGAGATCGAGGTCG
Organism: Vulcanimicrobiaceae bacterium; assembly: GCA_036826275.1. Classification (GTDB taxonomy): domain Bacteria; phylum Vulcanimicrobiota; class Vulcanimicrobiia; order Vulcanimicrobiales; family Vulcanimicrobiaceae; genus DATGJX01. The sequence goes on along the minus strand of DAISWS010000082.1, from coordinate 6,364 downwards.
GCGTCGACCAACTCGAGGTGCTCAACCGCTCGCTCGTTCCGCCGTTTCCCGTGAACAGCGACGATGACGTCGACGAGAATCTGCGATTGGAGTACCGGTACCTGGATCTTCGCCGTCCGCGGCTGCAGCGCAATATCGCCATACGGCATAAGATCCTCAAAGCGATGCGCGACTATTTCGACGAGCGCGGTTTTTTGGAAATCGAAACGCCGATGCTCATCAAATCGACGCCCGAGGGCGCGCGCGACTACCTCGTGCCCAGCCGTCTGCAGCACGGATCGTTCTATGCGCTTCCGCAATCGCCGCAGCTGCTCAAGCAGATTCTGATGATTTCGGGCTTCGGCCGCTACATGCAGATTGCGCGCTGCATGCGCGACGAGGATCTGCGAGCGGACCGCCAGCCGGAATTCACGCAGATCGACGTCGAGATGTCGTTCGCCACGCAAGAAGACGTGCTCGAGCTCATGGAATCGTGCATGCGTTTTACGTGGAAGCGCGTATTAGACATCGATCTGCCGCCGTTTCCGCGATACTCTCACGCGCAGGTCATGGAGCAATTCGGCAGCGACAAACCCGATTTGCGTTTTGGCCTGGAACTGCAGCACGTCAACGACGTGTTCGCGGACACCGGTTTTGCCGTCTTCAAATCCGTCATCGACTCGGGCGGAGCGATCGTGGCGTTGCGCTACCCGGGCGGAGCTGCGCTCTCGCGGCGCGACTTCGATGCGCTGACCGAGCTCGCCAAGCAGCACGGCGGAAAAGGCATGGTCTGGATAGCGCTTGGAGCCGACGGCACGAAAAGCTCTGCCGCGAAGTTCATCGACGACGCGGCAATCGCCGGCTTGCGCGAACGCACCGGCGCGCAAACCGGCGATGCGATGCTGATCTTCGCAGACGCGCGCGATGCGGCGCTCAGTGTCGCGGGCAAGATGCGTCTCGAAATCGGCGAGCGCTGCGGTCTGCGCGATCCCAACGCGTTCGCGTTCGCATGGGTCACGGATTTTCCGCTGTTCGAAATCGACGAAGAGACCGGTGAACCCGCGCCGGCGCATCATCCCTTCACGGCACCGGGCGCCGGACAGTGGGATTTGATCGACAGCGAGCCGCTCAAGATGCGCGCGCAGCACTACGACATGGTGCTCAACGGCTACGAACTCGGAAGCGGTTCGATCCGCATTCACAAACCGGAGTTTCAGCGGCGCATTTTCACGATGCTCGGGATGAGCCAAGAACAGATTGAGGATCGCTTCGGGTTCTTCATTCGCGCGCTGGATTACGGCGCGCCGCCGCACGGCGGCATGGCGCTCGGCATCGACCGCATCGTCATGCTGGCGGTGGGCGAGACGAACATTCGCGACGTCATCGCGTTCCCGAAAAACCAACTCGCTCGCGACGTGATGATGGACGCGCCATCCGAAGTGCCCGAGCGGCTCGTGCGGGATTTGGGATTGAAGATCACGCAACAGTAGCGCATGTTTGCGTTGCTGCTTGCGTCGGTGTTGACGCTGGTCGATCCGTTCGTCGGAACGTCGGGCACCAAGATCGGCGGCCCGATCGACACATTTCCCGGCGCCGACGCGCCGTTCGGCATGGTGCAATGGAGCCCGGATACGCCGGCGCAGCCGGCCGGCGGCGGATACGATTACGCCGACCGCGCGATTACCGGATTCAGCCTGACCCACCTGAGTGGACCGGGCTGTTCTGTTTTTGGGGATGCCTCGATTTTACCGGTTACCGGTACGCCGCAGCCGCCCGCGAGCGCGAAGCAACCGTTCTCGCATGCGAGCGAAAGCGCATCGCCGGGCTATTATGCGGTGAGCGTCGGCTCGCCGGCAATTCGCGTGGAGTTGACCGCGTCGGCACGTAGCGGCGCGGCGCGGATCACGTTCCCGGCCGGAGCGCCGGCGAACGTCATCGTCAACGCGGCGTCGAATCAAGCCGGCGTCAACGATGCGAGCATACGCATCGTGTCGCCGAGCGAGATCGACGGTTCGGCGACCAGCGGCAATTTCTGCGGCATGCCGGACGTCTACACGGTGTACTTCGTCTTGCAGTTCGATCGGCCGATGTTGCATTCAGGCGTCTGGAACGCGTCGGGCCCGAACGCCGCCGCGTACGCGCAGTTCGATACGTCGAGCAGCACCGTTGTGAGCGTACGCTCGGCCGTTTCCTGGGTGAGCGTGGACGGCGCGCGCGCGAATTTGCGGCAAACGCAAACGCAGACCTTCGATGCGGTCAAGGCCGCGGCCGCCGCACGATGGCAAGCGCTTCTGCAACGCGTTGCCGTCGACGGCGGCACACCGCAGGAGCAGCGCACGTTTTACACCGCGCTGTATCACGTGCTGCTCCATCCGAATCTCTACAGCGACGCCGACGGACGCTATCGCGGTTTCGATGGTGCCGTTCATCGCGTGCGCAGCGGCCACGACGAGTACGCGACGTTCTCCGGCTGGGACATTTACCGCACGGAAGTACCGCTGCTCGCGCTGCTCGCGCCCCGGCAAACGAGCGACATGATGCAATCGCTGGTCGATGCCGCGCGTCAAGGCGGATGGCTGCCGAAGTGGTCGCTCGTCAACGGCTACACCGGCGTAATGGGCGGGGATTCCGCCGATCCGATCATTGCCGGCGCGTACGCGTTCGGCGCGCGCGATTTCGACGTGCGCGGCGCGCTCGCCGCCATGATCAAAAATGCCACGGATCTCGATTCGCCGCCCGGTCAGGGATGGTACCGGCCGCGCCCGGGTCTGGACGAATACGAACGCCTCGGGTATGTCGCCAACACCCATACGACGAACGTGTCGCCGGTGCGCAACGGCGCATCGCTCACGCTCGAATATGCGCTCGACGATTTTTCGATAGCGCAATTCGCACATGCCATCGGCGACATGCGCGTATACCGCACGTTTATGGGCCGCTCGCAGGACTGGCGCAATCTTTTCGATACCAGCAGCGGCGTTATCGCGCCGCGCACCGCGTACGGCGCGTTCGAACAGACGCCGGTGACGGACAACGGACAAAGCGGTTTTCAAGAAGGCAATGCTGCGCAATACACGTGGATGGTTCCCTACGACGCACGAAGCTTGATCTATGGCATGGGCGGTCGCGCCGCTGCCGCCGCCGCGCTGGACCGGTTCTTCACGCAAATCAACGCCGGTCAGGACAAACCGTACGCCTGGCTCGGAAACGAACCGAGTTTGAGCGCTCCGTGGATCTATCTCAATGCCGGTGAGCCATGGAAAGCGCAGCGCGTGCTTCGCGAAGCGCTGACGACCCTTTACGCCGACGCGCCGGACGGCATACCGGGCAACGACGATCTCGGTACGATGAGCGCGTGGTACGTGTGGTGCGCGTTGGGACTGTATCCCATCAATCCGGCTGTTCGCGAATTCGACATCGGCGCGCCGCTTTTCACGCGCGTGCGCATTACTCAGCCGCACGGCATTATGATCGACGTGCGAGCGCCGCAAGCGTCCGCGCAAGCGCTGTACGTGCAGAGCGCCGTCCGTAACCGCGCAGCATGGACGAAAAGCTGGACGCCGCTTCCGGAGGGCGGCACGCTCTCGCTCGATGTGGTGCTCGGTGCGGCGCCGTCGGCTTGGGCAACGGCGGCAGGTGATGCACCGCGCGCCTATGCGCCGACGCTCGCGCACTTTCCGCCTTCCACGACGTCGGCATTCGCGCCGCGCGCCGCACCGGTGCGCATTGCGCCTGGCGAACGCGCCGGCGTTCCGCTTGTACTCACGGGCACAAACGGTGAAACGGTCTTCTGGCGCGCATCCGCGCCGCCCGGCGTTTCGGTTTCACCCGCGCGTGGGACGGCAACGGCAAACGCGCCGGTGATGCTGAACGTCGCCGCCGCACCCGGTCTGCAGCCGCATGCGTTTCCGGTTCGGGTCCAAGGCGAAGCTGCGAACGGCGCGCGCCTTATCGCACAGGAACTGCCGGTCATCGTTGCCGCGCCGGGCGCGAGCGTTCCGCTCGCGTACGTGCCGAACTACAGCGACAACACCGTGACGGTGTTCGATCCGGCTACCGGCGCGCTCGTGCAAACGCTCGGCGTCGGGCACAACCCGGGCGATGCCCAAATGAGCGCCGACGGCACCCGCGTGTACGTCGCCGACCAAGGCAGCAACGATATCAGCGTGATCGATACGGCGAGCCGGACGGTCATTTCAGCCGTAAAGACCGGCAAAGTGCCCGCCACGTTGCGGCTTGCGCCCGACGGTAAAAGCGCGTGGGTGAGCGACTATGCCGACAACACGATCCAGCGCATCGATCTTTCCACGCTGCGCGCCGGTGCGCCAATCGCCGTCGCGCGCGCGCCGCAGCAACTCGCGATCTCGCCTGACGGATCGACGGTGTACGTCGTCAATCAAAACGACAACACCGTGAGCGTCGTCGATGCGGGCAGCAGCAAAGCCGTTGCAACGATTCCGGTAGGCGCGCGCCCGGGCGGCATCGTGCTCTCCGCCGATGGCCGCACCGCATACGTGGGCAATCAAGGATCCAACAGCGTTACGCCGATCGATCTCGCGTCGCGTACCCCGCTGCCCGCAATCGACGCGGGCGTACAACCGCAGGGGCTCGTGCTTTCCCCGGACGGCGCGGCGTTGTACGTGGCCGACGGCGGCTCCGATACCGTGAGCGTGCTCGATCTGCGGCGCCGCGTCCGCCGGCAAAGCATGCGCGTCGGGCTCAATCCGGTGGCGCTCGCGCTCTCGCGCGACGGGCGCACGATGTACGCCGTACTGCTCGGGGACAACGCATGCGTTAAGTTTTCGATCGATGACCCGCGCATCCGATCCACCGTCGAGATGGGTAACGCACCGCTCGCAATCGCGCTGCCGTAACGCAGAGCAGCGGAAAGGCCGATACACCGATACAGATGCAGCTGCTTCGAGTTATTATTGCCGGCGTTTGCGCGCTTACGGCCGGCGCGGGACTTCTCGCCCTTTCCGTCGAGCGCGGATCTGCGGCGCAGCCGCGATCGTGCGGCATGGCAAGCTTTGCCAGTGAAGGCGTCGTCTACCGCGTGCTTTTTGCCAAGAACGGCGCCGTGCAGCAATACTTGCTCGCCCGCACTTCGCACAACACCGAGCGCGACCACGACGCGCTCAAGGCTGCGGAAGACCGGTATGGACCCGAAGCCGTCAATGCGCCGCCGCTGCAGATTCTTTCATTCAAACGCGGCTCGGGCGGCATGATGGTTCCCGACAAAGCCGTGGACAGCTGCGGCCGCGTCACACACTTTCACTAGAAACGGCGCTCCGGCCGGCGGTAAAGCAAAAGCTATCATAGTAGGTCGTTTGCTAAGGCGAAGATTGCGTCGAACATCTTTTGCGTGAGTTTACCCGTGTTCGTGTTTTGGCGGCTTGGATGGAATGAGGCGATGATCGTCACCGTGCGCGCGGCTTTCGTTGCCGTTATCTCCGTGCCGTGGCCGAAGCGCCACGGTGACGGTGCGATTGTGTAGCCCAGGTGTTTGAGTGCGTCGATTGCGGCTTTGGTGCCTATGGCGCCCAGGCCGACGATCACGCGCATGTTCTCCAATTCTTGGAATTCGCGTAGCAGATAGGGGAAGCAGTTTTTGATTTCTTGCGGCGTCGGTTTGTTCTGCGGCGGCGCGCACCGCACCGGCGCGGTGATGAAGCAATCGCGCAGCACCATGCCGTCCTCACGTGAGATTGCGGACGGCTGGCTCGCGAAGCCGGCGCGGTGAAGCGCGGGATAGAGGAAGTCGCCCGACGCGTCGCCGGTGAACATGCGTCCCGTGCGGTTGCTTCCATGCGCGCCGGGCGCCAAACCGACGAGCACGACGCGGGCGTTTGCGTCGCCGAACGCCGGAACGGGTTTACCCCAGTACGTCCAGTCGCGATACGCGCGCTTTTTCTCAGCGGCGATCTGTTCGCAGTAGACGCGCAACTCGCGGCATTTCGTGCAGCGCACGACCTCGCGGTTGATCGCCGCAATGGCTTTGGCGCTCATTGCAGTCCCGGAAATCCGATCCGTTCCAGCGCAGCGTACGCCGCGATGCCGACGGCCGTCGAAAGGTTGATGCTGCGGACGGTACCCGGTCGTTGCGGGATGCGCAGCGAGCGCGCCGGATCGGCATCGATCAGTGGTTGCGGAAGGCCTTTGGTTTCTTTTCCGAAGACCAGCACGTTGCCCCGCGCAAACGCCGCATCGGTATAGATACGCGTTGCGCGCGTCGAAAAATACCATCGGTCCAGATGCGCGGTCGCGCGGAGAAACGCATCGAGCGACGCGTGCAGGGCTACGCCGAGGTGCTCCCAATAATCCAGCCCCGCGCGTTTGAGCTCGCGGTCGTCGATGCGAAAGCCGAGCGGCTCGACCAAGTGCA
>DAISWS010000081.1:5578-12040 GCA_036826275.1 Vulcanimicrobiaceae bacterium | reverse complement strand
ACGCTCGCGCTCGAGGAGTTGGGCTATGAGGTCGTCGTGCCGCGCACGCGCGTCTGCTGCGGACGGCCGTTCTTCGATTATGGGTTTCTTACGCTCGCGCAGGCGTACTTCCGCGATGCGATCCGGACGATGCAGCCGTTTCTGCGCGAGGGCACGCCGATCGTCGGTTTGGAACCGAGCTGCATCGCGGCGTTCCGCGACGAGCTCGTGAATATGTTTCCGAACGATCTCGACGCGCAGCGGCTCTCGCAGCAGACGTATACGCTGGCGGAATTCTTGGAAAAGAAAGCGGAGCACTGGCATTGGCGCGTGCCGAAATTGCACAAGCACGCCGTCGTGCAAGTCCACTGCCATCACGGCGCCGTGATGAAGTTCAAATCCGATCGCGCGGTTCTGGAGAAACTCGGCCTGCAACTCGAGATTCCCGATTCCGGCTGCTGCGGAATGGCCGGAAGCTTCGGCTATGAGGCGGGAGAGAAGTATCGGGTGTCGCAGGCTTGCGGCGAACGCGTGATATTACCGAAGGTGCGCGATCTTTCCGAATCGGCGCTCGTCATTGCGGACGGCTTCAGTTGCCGCCATCAAATCGAGGAAGGTGCGCGACGCAAGCCGCTGCACCTGGCGCAAGTATTGCGCCTGGCGCAAGAGCACGGCGAGACGCACCCGCAGACGGACGGATTGGCGCGTGCGACGCACTGGCGCGAGATCGCCATCGGCGCAAGCGTTGCGACCGTTATCACCGGATCACTGGTCATGTTGAGGAATACGCGATGAGCACGAGCAAAGTCGGTGCCGACATTTTAGTAGAGCGCTTGCTGGAGTGGGGCGTCGACACGATCTTCGGCCTGCCGGGCGACGGCATCAACGGCCTCATGGAGGCGCTGCGCAAACATCAATACCGCCTGCGCTACGTGCACGTGCGCCACGAGGAAGTTGCGGCGATGGCGGCCGTCGGCTATGCGAAGTTTACCGGGCGTCTGGGCGTGTGTTTTGCGACCGCCGGTCCGGGCGTCATCCATTTGATGAACGGTTTGCTGGATTCGAAGACGGAGCAGGCGCCCGTGCTCGCGATCGGCGGCATGGCGTATCACGACTTGGAAGGCACGGCGTATCTGCAAGACGTTCCGACCGATCGCATCGTGGCGCCGCTGTGCGTGTATAGCGAACGCATCATGGGCGTCGCGCACATCACCAACGTCGTCGACTTCGCGGTGCGAAGCGCGCTCTCACAGCGCGGTCCGGCGTACATCGGCTTCCCGATCGATTATCAGGCGGCGGATGCGGAAGGCGGAAACCGTTCGCACCGCAACATCAAAGGCCATACGTCGACGAGTTGGCATCAGTTCGAGCGGGCGCCGCAGCGCGGCGAGGTCGAAGCGGCGGCCAAACTCTTCGAAGGCAAAAAGAAGATCTGCATTCTGGCCGGCGCCGGCGCGCGCGGATGCCGCAAGGAGCTCGAACAGCTCGCCGAGCGGCTCGGCGCACCGATCGTCAAAGCCATGCTCGGCAAAGACTGCGTGCCGGACGACAGCCCGTACACGACCGGTTCGATTGCGATGGTCGGCACGAAACCTTCGGAAGAAGCGATGAAGGGCTGCGAGCTGCTGCTGATCGTCGGCAGCACGATGCCCTACATCGAGTTCTATCCCAAAGCGGGCGAGGCCGTCATCGTGCAGATCGACGACAAACCCGAGCGCATCGGTTTGCGCGCGCCGGTGACGTACGGCCTGTGCGGCGATGCGCGTCTAACGCTGCAGATGCTGCTCAACCACGTTCCGCGCAACGACGACCGTTCGTTCCTCAAACAAGCGCAGGAGGGCATGAAAGAATGGTGGGCGCTCATGGAAGAGCGCGGTACGCGCGAGGACACGCCGATGCGTCCGCAAGTTCCCGCGTGGCATCTGTGGCCGCACCTCGAGGACGACGCGATCATTTGCGGCGACTCGGGAACTGTGACGACATGGGCGGCGCGCCAAATCAAACTGCGCGCCAATCAGCAGTTTTCATTCTCGGGAACGAATTGCTCGATGGCGGCGGGGCTGCCGTATGCCATCGGCGCGCAAGCCGCGTTTCCGGGGCGCCAAGTCGTCGTCTTTACGGGCGACGGTTCGATGACGATGCAGCTCGGCGATTTCTTGACGTGCGTGCAGCACAATCTTCCGGTGAAGATTTTCGTCATCAAGAACAACACCCTGGGCCTCATCAAATGGGAGCAGATGGTCTTCCTGGGCAACCCGGAGTACGGCGTCAAGTTTGCGCCGATGGATTTCGTGAAGTTCGCCGAGGCCTGCGGTGCGAAAGGCTTGCGCATGAGCGAAACCAGGAGCGCGGGCGAGGTGGTGAAGGAGGCGCTCGCGTATCCGGGTCCGGCGATCGTCGAATGCGTTGTCGACGAACACGAGCCGCCGATGCCCGCAAAGATCAAGAAGCAGCAAGCCGTGCATATGTATCAAGCGTTGGCGCAAGGCACGCCGAACCGCAAACAGATCGCTCTGACGATCGTCGGCGACGTATTGGAGGAAGCAGGGTACGAGGCAAGTCCGGTTGACGGCGTGACGGGCGTGATTGGAAAGATCTTGAAGCGGTAGGCGCCTCGACTGCGCTCGGCGTCGTTCGATACCTCACGATGACATCGGGGCGCCTAGCTTTGGGGGATGAGGTCCTCGTCTAGGGCGGATCCGCAGATTTCGCCATGGAAATGTTTTTCTTCGAAGTCGAAGACGCTGTCCACGACGTGCTTGACGGCTTCGATGAACGTTTGGCGGCTGTCTGGCGCGAGAATGATGCGGCGCACGAACCGGTTGAGATCGTCGAGCGAAAGGCGCTGATCGACGATTGGCTCTTTGAGCGGCTCCGGGAAGACTTGCACGCTGCGGATTTCGCGTTCTTCTTTATACTCGCGGCGTTTGTGGAAGAAGAGCTCGGCGATGTCGTCAATCTGACCCTGCATCGGCTCGTAACGCATGCGTTCGATGCGCACGTCGCCCGCCCGCGCGAGGATTTCGCGGAGCGCGCCGGCTGTCGTTTCAATTGCCACGGACTCGCCCGTGCGGCCGTACACGTTCCACATGCCGTACGATTCGCGTTCTTCGAACTCGAACCAGTACGTGGCAACGGTGCGGGCACGCGCTTTGCGGATGGCCTCGGTAACGTCGGCCGCACCGTTCAAGCGAATGTGTTTGTAGCCGTACGCGCCTTCGGCGGCGTCGTTGAGCACGTCGATGCGCGTTTGGATGAGATGTCCGCTGAGCAGCTCCAAAAACGAATTCAGTTTCATGTGGCGCCACAGCAGCGTGTCGTCGGACGGAATGTAGTGGTCGGCCGCCATACCACCATTTTCCCCGCCTCCGCAGCGGGAATATCACTTATCGTTCAAAGGGACGCCTTACCGGCGAACCGCTGGGAACCCTCGATGATTCGACGATGCAGCTCGTCAATGCCGGATTACAAGCGATACTGGACCTAAGCACATGATGCGACGCATTCGCAATCGTACTATGGGAGCTACTGCGATGCGGGTGCGAGTACGCGGTATGCCGCGATTTCGCCGTTTTGGTCCAGACGGAGAACCACGTTCATCGAGCCCTTGGAGAAGTTGGCGCGGTACGTGAACTCGTTCTTGTTCGGATCGCTGCTGAGCAAACTCACGCCCTGATAGTCGCCCTGTTTGTGCATTTGATCGGACAGGATACCGACTTCGCTGCGCGTCACCGTGGGCTTGAGTTGATCGTCGAAGTGCGCGGTCACGGCGTTCGCGTCGTCGTTGTACACGGCTTTGGTGGTGGAGTCGGCCAGGCTTTGCGCCTGCCCGGCTCCACCTGCGGCGCACGCCGCGAGTGCTAGTGCGAAGCTCCCGCACACCAGCGCAGCAACGGTGCGCGTCATCTAGATCTGCCCCCAGCCGTACGACACCATCGCGACGTCGTTGTTGTTCGCTACGCGGCGCGAGGTATGGCTAACCTGACGCTGGTGCCGCGGCGGTGCGTATGCGGTCTGTTGGAAGGAACGGGTGTGACTGCCGCCGCTCATTGCCAGCTGATGACGCAACTGCTCCACGACGTTATGCTGGTAGGCGACTTCACGCTTGAGATCCGAGACCTCGGCCAACTCGTTGTCGTACGCGTTCTTTTCGCTGCTGTACGCGGCCCACGCGTCGCTGTTCTCCGATTGGAGTTCGGCCTGGCGGCGGTCGTATTCGGCGTACTTCTCGTGCACTTTACGGTTGTGCTGAATGATCAGATACGTTGCGGCGCCGACGCCGAGCAGGATGTTGCGCGTGCTTGCCGCGCCGTCCGCCAGGGCGGGTGCAGCCGGTACGAGCAGTGCCAGCATTGCGGCCAGCGTGGTGCCTGCGAGTGCGCGTTTCATGAACATCTTATGCTTGACTCCTCCTGCGAGTAGAACGCAACCCCGCTACGCATTGTTCCCCAACGCTTTCATGCTTAGCGCCGTGCCTGCGCTCGGTTGCATAGGAGCGGTGCGGCTGCGTTCTGAACTGGTCGCGCATGGACACGACGCAACGCATCGGCATCGTTGGAACCGGCCGCATGGGTTCCAATATCGCACGCAGACTTGCGGACGCCGGCTACACGATTGCGGCGCTCTATGATCGCCGTGCGGAGGTCGCCGGCGAAACCGCGCGCGACACCGGTGGAGAGGTCTGCACGCAGCTCGCGCGCGTGACCGAACTCGCGGACGTCGTCGTTACCGTGGTGACCGACGATGCGGCGATGTACGAGATTTTTTCGCCGCACGGCGATTCGCTGCTTACCAACGCAAACGGTACGTACTTCATCAATACCGCGACCGTAACGCCGCGCGTGCACGTGGACGTCGAACGCTTATGCGAAGAGCGCGGCGCGCATGCCATTGAAGCGTGCATGGCCAGCTCGATCCCGCAGGCGCGCAACGGAACGCTCTATCTGATGTGCGGCGGGCGGCGGGAGGCGTTCGAGCACGTGCGACCGATCCTCGAGCACATGAGTTCGTCGCTTCGCTACGCCGGTGAAGCCGGACGCGCCGCGCAGCTCAAAGCGCTCGTCAACATGGTGATGAACATCAACACCGCGGGCCTGGCGGAGGGACTCGGACTCGCGGATGCGCTCGGACTCGATCTCGACGTGGTGCGCGAAGTGTTTTCACAAACCGGCGCGAATTCGCGCGTGCTCGAGACAGACGGCGCCGACATGCAGAACCGCGATCACGACTGTTACTTTTCCGCGGAGCACGCAGCGAAGGATTCCGGCATCGCGCTCTCGCTCGCTCGGGATGAAGACTTGACGCTTCCTCTCGCGCAAGCGACGTACGCGCAGTACGAGCGCATGAAAGAACTCGGCCTGGGAGGCTTGGACAAATCCGGAATATCCGAATTGACCTTTAGGTCGCGCGACCCGCGCTGACGGCGCGAATCGCCGACAAGCGCAGTTCCATCTCGTCCATCACGATGAACGAAAGGTGATCGAGAATCTCCGCTTGCTTGGGCGAGAACATGCGCGGCTCGCGGTCGATGATGCACAGCGTTCCCAGCCGGTACCCATCGCTGGTGCGCAGCGGAGCGGCGGCGTAAAATTGCAAGCCGAATTGGCCGCGCACGAGCGGATTGTTGAGCGTGCGCGGATCGCGCCGCGCTTCCTCGACGATGTACGGATGGTCTTGCAGAATCGCCGAGGCGCACAGTCCGGGATCGCGCCCGATTTGCTCCACGCCGTCTAAGCCGCAGCGCGACTTGAACCAGATGCGGTCTTCGTCGACGATCGTAACGAGCGCAACCGGAACGTCGAAGATTTCCGATGCGACCGCGGTAACGCGATCGAAACTGCCGTCCGGCGGCGTGTCGAGAATCTCGTAGCGGCGTACAGCCGCAAGACGCTGCGGTTCGTTTTCCGGAATACTATCGGCCGTTGCAGTCATGCGTGGGTTTCTCCCCGTAGTGCTAGGGTGATGCGAGCGTGGCTTCCGCCGCCCGGACGCCTATCGACGCTGAATCCGTCGGCAAGCTTGGAAATCAAATAGAGACCCCTGCCGCGCTCGCTGAAGAGATCGTTTGGCAAGCGCGGCGCGACGGTAAAGCCGGGGCCTTTGTCGAGTGCGTGCAGCACGAACGAATCGTCGTGGCGCTGCAGCAAGATCTCCGCGGTACCGGGCGCGTAGCGTATCATATTCGCGACCAGTTCGGCGAAGATCGTATTGAAGCGGAACAGTCCGGTGCTGTCCATGCCGGCGTCCTGCAGAACCTGCGCGATCTCGCGGCGCGCGCGCATCGCAACGTCATTCCAGCGCGGATCGAAGCGCCAGCGCAGCACGTCGGCATCACGCTCCACCGCGACGGAGACGATCGCAACGTCGTCGCGCGCACGGCTGGCGAGCACCTGGCGATAGACCTTGCCGGCAATCTCTGGCGTACTCGCGTCGAGTGCGGTCAGCGCGTTGTGCACGCGTTCTTCGCCCTCAAGCACGTTTCGC
>DAISWS010000081.1:0-5568 GCA_036826275.1 Vulcanimicrobiaceae bacterium | reverse complement strand
GGTAAGCCCGTCGGTGTAGAGCAATAAGACGCTCGCGGCCGGCAGTGTGAGATGGTTCACGACGGCGTACTGTGAGAAGCCCTGCAGCCCCAGCGGCAAACCGCCGCACGGCAGCTGGACGCAATCACCGTTCGCCAGACGCAGGAAGGGCGGCGGATGGCCGGCGTTCACGTACGCGCACAGATGCGTTACCGGATCGATCAGGGCGACGAACGTCGTTACGAAGCGCCCGGGAAACTCGTCTTGAAGCGTGCGGTTTGCAGCTGCGAGCATCAGCGCGGGATCCGCGTTGACGTGCGCGATGGTGCGCAGGCTCTGACGCACGCTTACCATCGCGACCGCTGCGCGCAAGCCCGAGCCGACGACGTCGCCAATCGAGACGATGAGGCGCCCGTCGGGCAGCAAGAACGCGTCGTACCAGTCGCCGCCGACCAGCGCGTCCGAACTGCCGGCTTCGTACACCGCATCCAGCCGGAAACCCGCGATTTCCGGCAGCGCGGGCGCGAGCGCCGCGTATTGAAACGCGAACGATACGCGCTGTTCTCGCTCGAAGGCAAGCGAATGTTCGATCGCACGTGCGATCCGCACGCCCAGCGCATCCAGCGTGGCGGGATCGACGGCGCTGCCTGCGGGCGTGAGATCGAGATGTAGCGTTCCGACGTACGTGTCGTTCGTGCGGAGCGCAACGTGGCGTCCCGGAACGTGTGCGCGGCGCGCGCCGCGCGCGGCGGAGCGCGTCTCGGCGCCTTCGGCGTCGATCCGGATCCAGGCCGCGTGCGCCAAGCGCGGCACGAAAAAGTGAAGGGCCGCATCGAGGCGGTCCTGCAAGCTGAGCGATTCCAGAAGGCCGGCCGTGAGATCGTCAAGCATCGAAAGATGTTCGAACGTCGCTCGGGCCGTGCTCCGAGTTATCTGCACGCCCACCTGGTGTACCCAAAAATCCGTTGCAAGAAGCCCTCAGCCTCCCGACGTATAGGCCGCCTGTGGTTCATACTGAGGAACGGGTCACGCTTGACGACGGTGCACACACGACGCTCGAGCGATGGGGTGACCGCGGACCCGTCATGCTATGCGTTCACGGCATGACGAGCTCGCGCAAGTCGTGGGAGCGTTTCGCGCTGCAGTACGCGGACCGCTACCGCATTTACGCCTACGATCAGCGCGGTCACGGCGACTCCGCGGACGTAACGGGGCCGATGCGGCTGCACCGCTGCTTGCTCGATCTGTACAACGTCATGGAAACCATTCGCGATCCGATCGACGTATTGCTCGGACATTCGTGGGGTGGTGCCGTGGCGATTCTAGGCGGCCGGCGATTCGACGTGCGCCGCGTCATCGCGGTCGATCCGATGATCCGGCAAGCCGACGCGCCGTGGTACGACGACTTCCTTTCGGAATTGCGTCCGCTATTTGCGCACAAAGGCGAAGCTCGCGATGCGAAGATCGAAGAAGAATACCGCAGTCTGGGCTGGGGCGATATCGACGTCGAACGCAAAAAACATGCCGTGCGCACGATGACCACATTGCCGATCGAGCGTTTGCGCGATGAGAATCCGCCGGAATCCTGGGATCTGCGCGGTGACTTGGAAGCCTATCCAAAACCGCTGCTGCTCGCAATGGCCACCGCGAGCGAGAGCATCGTCACGCTCGAAGACCTCAAAACGGTTCGCGATCGCGGCGGCCCAAACGTCGCCATGCGCGTTTTCGAAGATCAGGGACACAATCTTCACCGGACCGCCTTCGAGCGGTTCGTCGAAGAGGTCGATCGTTTCTTGGAACGGACATAATAAAAGAAGAGCCCGGCACCGCCGGGCTCTTGAAGTATGGTCGAACGCCTGCAGCTATTTGCAGACTTTGGTCTTGTGGCCGTATTCCATGACGTAGTGGCAGCGCATCATCTTGGTCGAGCGCGTCGTGTGCGTGGTCGTACCCAAATAGTTATTGCGCTGCATCACGTTCGGACGGTTGAACTTGGACAGCCAGTTCGGCCCGTTCGGATTATTCGTCAACGCGTCCATGTTCGTCGTCGCGTTCATTGGCTGCGTGGACGGGCTGTTCTGCATCGTGCCGGGCGTCGTGGTGTTGGTGCAGTTCAACGTCGTGTTGCTCGACGTTCCGTTTACCGCCGGCGTTGCAGTCGTCGTGGTGTTCTTCGCGTTGGGATTGGTCTTGGTTACCGGCGTGCCGGGCGTCGTGGCCGGGCTTGCGGGTTGCTCAACGCTTCCCGGCGCCTGCGCGCTGCCGGTCGACGTGGTCGTCGTCGTGGTGTTCGACGGATTGTTCGTCGTCGTTGCAGTCGTGCCGGGGGGACAATTCGGCAGGTTCGTCTTCGTTGCCGGGGTCGTGGTCGTCGTCGTAGTGGTCGGCGTGGTCGACGGAGTGTTCGGATACGGTGTCGTTTGCGCGAACGCTGGGACCGCCAGGCTGACGACGAGTCCGGCAACGGAGCCAAAGCCGAGAATAGCACGTGAACTCATGCGTCTGTTTCTCCTAGAAAGTAATTAAATGGCCTAGCTCCGGTTACCCAAAGGGCCGCGCAACTATGAAGAGGGGGCGCACGGTTGCGCGCAACAATTGCGCTCGAATGCATGCAATCGTGACGTGGGTAATCGCCGCCGCAACGCTTGGCGCGGTGGTGCTGCGTCCGTATCGCGTCGGCGAATGGGTGTGGGCCGCCGCCGGCGCGGGCGTGCTGGTTGCCGCCGGTTTGCTGAGCGGCGCTCAGGCCGCTGAGGCAGCGCGCGACGGCATCCAGGTGTATTGTTTCTTGCTCGGCATGCTGGCGCTCGCAGAGCTGGCGCGGGCGTATGGGCTGTTTCAAATGCTGGGCGATGCGCTGGCGCGGCGTGCGCGCGGCAGCAGCGCAATGCTCTTTTCATTATGGTTCGGCGCCGCGATCGTCGTAACCGCGGTGCTCTCGAACGATGGAACGATCGTGTTGCTCACGCCTGCCGCTCTCGCAACGGCGCGTCGCGTCAGCGCACCGGCGCGTCCCTTTGCGTATGCCGTCGCGTTCGTCGCGAATGCCGCCAGTTTTATTTTGCCGATTAGCAATCCAGCGAATCTGGTGGTCTTTTCGACGCTGCCGCGTCTGGCGCCGTGGCTTGCCGCCTTTGCGTTGCCATCAGCCGCGGCGATTCTCTGTACGTACGCGGTCATGCGCGTCGTGCATGCGCGCGAACTGACGCAAGCGGACGCCGTGCAGGCGGACGCGTCCACGCTTACGGCGAACGGGCGCGTCGCGGCGGTGTGCGTTGCGTGCGCGTTGACCGTCGTCGTGCTGGCGGCTGCATTCGGTTGGGCGGTGGGTTACGCAGCGCTTGCGGCGGCCATCGTTGCAACGGCGATCGTGTGCGCACGCGATCGCGCGGCGTTGCGTGTGGTTGCGCGCGAGGCGCCGTGGTCGATCGTTCCGCTCGTCGCGGGGTTGTTCGTCATCGTCCGGGCGCTGGACACGACCGGCGCGTTGGAACTCGCGCGTACGGTTTTGCGGCACGCATCGGCGATGAATCCGGTGCTCGGGCGCTTGTACGCCGGCGCCTTCACGACCCTGGCCGATACGGCCGTCAACAATCTGCCGGCCGGCGTAATCGCGCGGTATGCGCTTCACGGACACGCCATCGCGCCGCCCATCGCGCATGCGGTTCTCGTGGGCGTGGATTTGGGCCCGAACCTTTCCATAAGCGGATCGCTGGCGACGCTGCTGTGGGTGATGATGCTGCGCCGCGAAGGTATCGAGGTTCGCGCGCTCCGTTTCCTGGCGATGGGAGCCCTGGTCACCATACCCTCGCTTGCCCTGGCTTTGGCCGTGCTCCGCTAGCGCGTGACAAGAGGCGTCCCGAGCGGTATACTATCTGTCTGTGCCCCGGCCTTCGTCCTCGGACGAGGACCGGCGGACCAGCAGCGACGGTGGGACCCCTTACGAGCAACGTGAGTCGTGTGTGCCCTGCGTAGGTTGCGGTTCCGGAGTGCACCCTTTGTCAGGTGACAACTTGAACCTTATTGACGTCAATAATTTCGATGCGATGCGCATTGGCCTCGCCTCGCCCGAGCAGATCCGTGCGTGGTCGTTCGGTGAAGTCAAGAAGCCGGAAACGATCAATTACCGGACGCTGAAGCCCGAACGCGACGGCTTATTCTGCGAGAAAATCTTCGGCCCCACCAAAGACTGGGAATGCCACTGCGGCAAGTACAAGCGCATCCGCTTCAAAGGCATGATCTGCGATCGCTGCGGCGTGGAGATCACGCGCGCGAAGGTACGCCGCGAACGCATGGGCCACATCGAGCTGGCGACGCCCGTCAGCCACATTTGGTATTTCAAGGGCGTGCCCAGCCGCATCGGCATTCTGCTCGATATGTCGCCGCGCCAGCTGGAGAAGGTCATTTACTTCGCGGCGTACGTCGTGATCGACGCGGGCGGCACGCCGCTGCAAAAGCGCGAAGTGCTCACCGAACAAAAGTACCGCGAGCACCGCGAGAAGTTCGGCAACGCGTTTAAAGCGGGTATGGGCGCGGAAGCGATCCGCGAACTGCTGCGCGATCTGAACTTGCGCAAAATTCAAGAAGAGCTGCGCAAAGAATTCAAAGAGACGACCGGACAAAAACGCCTCAAGGCGATCAAGCGCCTCGAGGTCGTCGAAGCATTCCTGAACAGCGGCAACAAGCCGGAGTGGATGATCCTCTCCGCGGTGCCGGTGATCGCCCCCGAACTGCGCCCGATGGTGCAGCTGGACGGCGGCCGCTTCGCGACGTCCGATCTCAACGATCTCTACCGCCGCGTGATCAACCGCAACAACCGTCTGAAACGGTTGCTCGAACTGAGCGCGCCCGAGATCATCATCAAGAACGAAAAGCGCATGCTGCAGGAAGCGGTCGACGCGCTCATCGACAACGGCCGGCGCGGCCGTCCCGTCACGGGCCCGAACAACCGTCCGCTCAAATCGCTCAGCGACATTCTGAAAGGCAAGCAAGGCCGCTTCCGTCAGAATCTGCTCGGCAAACGCGTCGACTACTCCGGCCGTTCGGTCATCGTCGTCGGCCCGTCGCTCAAACTGCATCAGTGCGGTCTTCCGAAAGAAATGGCGCTCGAGCTCTTCAAGCCGTTCGTGATGAAGAAGCTCGTCGACCGCGGACAAGCGCACAACATCAAGAGCGCCAAGCGCATGGTGGAACGCGTGCGTCCGGAAGTGTGGGACGTGCTCGACGAAGTGATTCGCGAGCATCCGGTGCTGCTCAACCGCGCGCCTACGCTGCACCGCCTCGGCATTCAGGCGTTCGAGCCGGTGCTGGTGGAAGGCAAAGCCATCCATCTGCATCCGCTGGTCTGCACGCCGTACAACGCGGACTTCGACGGCGACCAGATGGCCGTGCATCTTCCGCTCAGCGCCGGGGCGCAGGCGGAAGCGCGCATCCTGATGCTTTCAAGCAACAACATCTTGTTGCCGGCATACGGCAACCCGGTGTCGATCCCGACGCAAGACATGGTCTTGGGTCTGTACTACCTCACGTTCCAACGCGAAGAGTACAAGGGACCCGCGAAGGCCGCGATCATCGACGATTACGACGAGC
>DAISWS010000080.1:0-12045 GCA_036826275.1 Vulcanimicrobiaceae bacterium | reverse complement strand
CAAGCGGTTCGCTCGTCGAACGCGGAACCGATCTACGTCTGCACGCGTCGGCGATGTCCGCCGTGCAGCCGCCGGCCGATCCGTTCGTGTACCGCTAGCGCGCGCTTGCGGGGCGCGGCTCCAGCAGCTCGACCGGAACGCCGTTCGGATCTTCGATGAATGCGATGGCGCGAGATCCGCCGGGTGAACGCTTGACGTCCTTGAGAATCTTGACGCCTTTTGTCCGCAACGTCGCGACGTAGGCTTCCAGATCACCGTCGACTTCGATCGCCAAATGCTCGTACCGGTTGCCGAGTTCATACGCCGGATGGTCCTCCATATCGTACACGAGTTCGATGTACGCGTCCCAATTGTCGCCGACGAACGCCATGTCGGCATTGCCGGGATAATGGTACGGCCCGTCGAGCAACCGCATTCCGAGGACTTGCGTGTAGAAATCGATCGATTCTTGCATATCGTTCACGAAGATCGACGTGTGCAGATAGCGAGGCATGTGGGCCGTATACCCGCGGCCGCGCGAGCTCTACCCGCAAAGCTAGTGCAAGAAGTAGCGGTGCGTCGAAAAAACGAGCGCCACGTTCAGGCGGTCGGCGGCGTCGATAACTTCGGCGTCCCGCACCGATCCTTGCGGCGCGATAACCGCGGTGCAGCCGGCTGCCGCAGCGGCCTCCAGGCCGTCCGCAAATGGAAAAAACCCATCGCTCGCGCACGCAGCGCCCCGCGCGTGCGTTCCCGCCCGGTCACCGGCGATCTTCACCGCGCTCACGCGGTTGGTTTGGCCTGCGCAAATGCCGCGCGTCGCGCCGCCTTTGACGATGACGATGCCGTTGCTCTTGACGTGCCGCACGACGTCCCACGCAAACGCGAGGTCGTGCCACTCTTGGGGCGTGGGCTGCCGTTTGCTGACGACTCGCCATTCCTCGGGTTTGAACGAGCGGTCTTCTTGCTCCGCGAGCACGCCGCCAAGCGCGCTGCGCAGTTGCACCTCGCGTTGCAATTCGTCGGGCAGCGAGAGCACGTAACGCATGATGCGCAGATTCTTTTTCTTCTTGAGCAGCGCAAGCGCGTCGTCGTCGAACTGCGGTGCCGCGACGATCTCCAAAAAGAACGAAGAAAGCGCCTGCGCCGCCTCCAGATCGATGCGCGCATCGACCGCGATGATGCCGCCGAACGCCGACACCGGGTCGGCGTCGAGCGCATCGCGCACCGCTTTGGCCGCGCTCGAGCGTTGCGCGACGCCGCACGGCACGGTGTGTTTGACGATGCCCGCGCGCACGAAGCGTTCGCGCTGCGAACCGAACTCCGCGCCCAGCGGCGCGCGTGAGAGCAGCCGGAGGGTCGCGTCGAGATCGAGCAGGTTGTTGTACGACAGTTCCTTTCCGTGCAGCTGCTCGGGAAGGCGCTCGCGGCCGTTCAAATAAAACGCCGCGCGCAGCTGCGGATTTTCGCCGTACCGCAGCGGTTGCGCCAGCGGCATCGTAAGCGTCAGCGCTCCCGGCAACTCGCTGGGCAGCACTTCGCCCTCGGTCGCCAGATAGTGCGCGATCGCCGCATCATACTCGGTCGTTCGCTCGAATGCGCTGACCGCCAGCCGCCGCCGCGCGCTCGCGTCCAAGCCGCCGGCATCTAGGGCTTTCAAAAATGCCGGATATTGCGAGGGATGGCTCAGGATCGTGACGTCCTTGAAGTTTTTTGCCGCGGCACGCAGCAGGCAGACGCCGCCGATGTCGATCTGTTCGATCGCTTCGGAGAGCGTGGTCGCCGATTTCGCAATCGTCTCTTCGAACGGGTAGAGATTGACCACGAGCGTGCGCAGATCGTGAATCGCATACGTGCGCACTTGCTCTTGGTGCGCGGCGTTTGCGCGATCGTACAGGATGGCGCCGAACACCTTGGGATGCAGCGTTTTGACACGTCCGTCGAAAAGTGCCGGAAACCCGGTGAGTTCCTCCACCTCGTGCGCATCGATACCGTGCTGCGCGAGAAACGCACGCGTTCCGCCGGTCGCATAGATGATCGCGCCGCGCGCGTGCAGCGCCTTTGCAACCTCCGCCGCCCCGGTTTTATCCGAGAGCGAGAAGAGGGCCGCTTCAGGCAATCGCCGGCTCCGCCTCGCGCTCGCGCGTGAGTTCGGCGGAAATGATCGAGCTGATGCCGGCCTCGCCCATCGTCACGCCGTACATGCGGTCCGCCAGTTCCATCGTCTGCTTGTTGTGCGTGACGATGATCATCTGCGATCCGCCGACGGCGAGTTCGCGCACCATGCTCGAGAAGCGTTCGACGTTTGCATCGTCGAGCGCCGCGTCGACCTCGTCGAGCAAGTAGAAAGGCGACGGCCGCACTTTGATCAGCGCGAAGATTAGCGCTGCCGCGGTCATCGCGCGCTCGCCGCCCGAGAGCGTCGGAAGCGGCATGAGTTTTTTACCGGGCGGCTGCACCGAAATCTCGATGCCCGTCTCGGAAAGATTCTCGGGGTTGGTCTGCCACATCTTCGCCTGGCCGCCCGGAAACAGCCGCGCGTACATCTGCGTGAAGGCTTCGGCGACCTGATTGAACGTCTCGTTGAATTTGGTTTGCGTCTGCTGTTCGATCTCGCGGATCGACTGCAGCAGCGTCTCGCGCGCACGAGAGAGATCGTCGAGCTGCTCGCGTAGAAATTGCTCCCGCTGGGCGAGTTCGTCGCGATCGGCCTCGGCGTTCAAGTTGACGTTGGAAAGCCGCGCCAAATCTTCGCGCAGACGCGGCAAATCCTCGGTGACCGTGTCGGCTTCTTCTGCATAGCGCGATTCCACGTCGCGGCACTCGTCGTCGGTCGCTGGGTTCTGCGCGAATTGCGAGACGAGCATGCCCAGCTCGGCTTCGATTTCGGCAAGGCGCGTGCGGTGACGCTCGCCGCCGGCTTGCGCATCGCGTTCTTCGAGTTCCGCCGTGCGCATGTCCGACTCCAGACGCGTGACGTTCCCGGCAAACGTTTCCCGCTCGTGACGCGCCGCATCGAACGCCCGATCCGCATCCGTGACCTGCGTTCGCAGGCCGTCGATCTGTTCGGACCGCTGGGCGATCTGCTGCGCGAGCGCCGCGATTTCCGATGCCATCTGCTCTCGTGCCGCGCGTGCGCGCTCGGTGTCTTGATCGATGATGCCCAGGCGCCCCTTGGCGCCGTCGCGTTCGGCGGTAAGTGCGGCGTAGCGTTCGCGCAGATCGCCGGCGCGCGTGCTCGCCTGCGCTTGCAGCGTCTCGGCCGCGGTTATACGTTCGCGCGCCTGTGCGAGCGCCTGTTCCAGACGCTGGCGATCGGCGTCGCTGCGGACTTCTTCCGGCTGCGCGTTCTCCAGATGGCGTTCGCGCTCGCGCGCCTGCGCGCTTGCGGTATGCAGCTCGGCGATGCGTTCGCGCGCCGTCCGCAGCTCGTGCTGCATCCGCTCCACTTCGGCGGTGACGCCGATCATCTCGCCGCGCACTTCCGTGAGGGTGACCTCCGCGCGCCGCATGGCTTGCGCCGCTTCGTCACGCTGGGCGATCGCCTGCGCGCTGGCTTGCGTCGCTTCCGCCGCTGCAGCTTCCAAACGCGCGAGCTTGGCGTGCATTTCGGCAAGTTGCTCGCGAAGCGTCTGCGCCTGCACGCGACGAGAAAGTATCGACTTCTCGCGCTGGTAACGGCCGCCCGTGATCGCGCCGCCGCCGGCGATCTGTTCGCCGGAGAGCGTTACGATCGTATCGCGCAGACCGCGGTTGCGTACGAGATGAATGCCGGTTTGCAGGGTGTCGACGACGAGCACGTTGCCGACCAGAAACTTCACGATGCTCTCGTACTGCGGCTGCGTGCGCAGCAGCGTGTGCGCGTAACCGACGACGCCTTTGACGTCGCGCAGTTCGGGCGTGAGTTCCTTACCGGTGCGGTTCTGCAGCGTGTCGAGCGGCAAGAACGTTGCGCGGCCGAGTTCCTTCATGTTGAGATAGTCGATCGCGCGCTCGGCATCTTCGGAGGTGCGCGTGACGATATTGGAAAGGCGCGCGCCGAATGCGATGTCCATCGCGCGGGCGTACTGCTCGTCGGTCGTGATGAGATTGGAGACGACGCCCTCGATGCCGTGCAATTCGCCGCGGCCGAATGCCTCCATCACCGCGCGCGTTCCGGGCACGTGGCCCTCCATCGAATTCTCGAGTTCCTCGATCGTATGCAGGCGCGACTGCGCGGCGGCAACGTCGCTCGCGTACTCACGGTGCGCGGTTATCGCGTGCTGGAGATCCGCTTGCGCCTGGACGACGCCCTGTTCGGCATCTTCGAAACGCCCGCGTGCATCGAGCATCTGCGTTTCCAGATGCGCGAGCTGCTGCTCGAGTTCGTTGAACTTGTGGGTGGCGCCGCCGCAGGCGATTTCGACCTGCTCTGCGCGCCCCCGCGCCGCGGCGGCCTCTTGTTCCAAGCGTTCGGCTTCGGCGCGCGCGTTCTCGCTTTGTACGCGCCGTTCGGCTTTGCGCGCCGCGACGGCGCTCGCGGCCGCCTCCACCTCACGCAATTGCGTGAAAATCGCGTCGAGCTCGCCGCGCGCGGCCGAAAGGGCGCTCTGCGCTTGCAGTTCGTCTTCGCGTGCGGATTCCAAATCGTGCTGGAGCGGCGCGATGCGCGCTTGGAGGTCGGCGATCGCCGCCTGCAGCGTTTCGCGTTCGTGCTGCACGCGCGCCGCGTCCTCGGACGTTTGCGTGCTTTGCGCTTCCAGCGTTTCGCGCCGCGCGAGCGCGGCCGCGTAATCGGCTTCCAGACGCGCGAGATCGCCGCGCAGCGTTTGGCTTTGCGTGCGCAACTCTTCGAGCTGCAATTCGTGACGGTACACTTGCGTGCGCGCCTGCGCGAGCTGCGCGCCGAGCGACGCCGCTTTGGCTGCGGCGGCACCACGGATCTCTTCGTTGCGTTCGAGTTCGGCCTTGAGCGTTTCGCGCTCGGCGCGCCGCGACGCACTCGCTCGAATGTACGAGAGGATCTCGAGATCGCGTACGCGCGCGCTCAGCTTGCGGTAGCGCTTAGCGCGGCGAACCTGCGTATCGAGTTCGGGAATGCGGCGCTCGAGTTCCGCGATTAGGTCGTTGATGCGGATCGCGTTCTGCTCGGTCTGCTCCAAACGCCGCATCGATTCGTTTTTGCGCGCGAGAAATTTGTTGATCCCGGCGGTTTCTTCGAACAGCGCGCGGCGATCCGCGGGCTTGCTCGTGAGAATCGAGTCGATTTGTCCTTGCGAGACGATCGAATACGAGCCCGGCCCAAGTCCGGTGCCCATGAGCAACTCCAGAATGTCGCGCAGGCGGCACTGATTGCGGTTGATGTAGTACTCGATTTCGCCCGCGCGATACGCGCGGCGCGTGATCTCCACTTCGGAAAAGTCGATCGGCAGGCGGTGATCGCCGTTGTCGAAGGTGATCGAGACTTCCGCCAGCCCGAGCGGTTTGCGCTTTTCGTTGCCCGCAAAAATGACGTCTTCCATCTTGCCCGAGCGCAAGCTCTTGCTGCTCTGCTCGCCCAGCACCCAGCGGAACGCGTCGATGAGATTCGATTTGCCGGATCCGTTGGGTCCCACAATCGCAGTGATGCCGCCGCCGAACTCCAGCGTCGTGGGCTCCGCAAACGTCTTGAATCCAAAGGTCTTAATCTGCTTAAGTTTCACGGCTTAAAAGGCGCTCCGGTCGAGCCACTGTCTCATTTGGTTGTGGTTTTCTTTTTGCTTTGTGCACGTGGACGAGCAAGCAAGGTCTCTAACGCCTTGGTCGCGGCCTCGAGCTGTGCTTGTTTCTTTGACTTGCCCGTTCCGGAACCCAGCACCGTATCCTTGAGGATAACCCGCGAGGTAAACGCCGGGGCCTGCGGCGTGCCGACGGCTTTGTCGTCGTACACGGGAACTTGACGGTAACGTTCCTGCATGAGGTGCTGCAACCGGGACTTGGCGTCCATCACCGACTCGTCCGAAAGGTCGACGAGCTGGAGGTGCTGCTCGATAAGAAAGCGCCGCGTCCTCGTCTCGCCGTAACGCAGGTACAGCGCGGCAACGAACGCTTCGAACGCGTCGGCGAGAATCGTCTCGTTCTGCGTTCCTCCGGCACGCGCCATTCCTTCGCCCACCTGCATGATCTCGGAGAGCTGCAGCCGCACCGCCGTCTGCGCGAGCGCGCGGTCGTTGACGATTGCGGCCTTGCGGCGCGTCAACCAGCCTTCATCTTTATCGGGATGATGTTCGTACAACCACGTGGCCGCAACGAAGCCGAGCACGGAGTCTCCTAAAAATTCGAGGCGCTCGTTCGAGCGCAGGCGGCGTTCGCGTGCGGCGCTTTCATGCAAAAACGCCTGTTCGAACAGATCGAGATCCATGGGGGCGGCGTGCGCTTTTTTCAAAAGGGCGCGCAAACGCCGGCGCCGTTGTTCGCCCGCCATGCGCAGCGGGCGCTAGTCGCGCACCTTTGCGAAGACCAGCACGCTATTGTGGCCGCCGAACCCAAACGAGTTCGAAAATGCAACGTTTACGGGCGCCTTGCGCGCGACGTTCGGAACGTAGTCGAGCATGCACTCGGGATCGGGGTTTTCGTAGTTGATGGTCGGCGGCATGATGTCGTTCTGCACCGCGAGCACCGTGGCGACGCCTTCGATGCCACCGGCCGCGCCGAGCGTGTGTCCGTGCATCGATTTGGTGGAACTAACCGCGACGCGCACCGCGCCGTCCGCGCCGAAGACGCGCTCGATCGCCTGCGATTCGGCGGTGTCGCCCTGGGGCGTCGACGTGCCGTGCGCGTTGATATAGTCGACCTGCTCGCGCTTCACACCGCTGTTCTCGAGTGCCCGCAGCAGTGCAAGACCCACGCCTTTGCTCTCCGGATCCGGCGCCACGATGTTGTACGCATCGCCGGACTGGCCGTAGCCGATGAGTTCGCAGTAGATGCGCGCGCCGCGCGCTTTGGCGTGCTCGTAGTCCTCGAGCACCAGAATGCCGGCGCCTTCGGCCAGCACGAACCCGTCGCGCTCTTTGTCGAAGGGGCGGCTCGCCCCCGCCGGATCGTCGTTGCGCGTCGACATGGCCTTCATCGAGCAGAACCCGCCGACGGCGAGCGGCGAGATCGTCGCTTCGCTTCCGCCGGTGACCATCATCGGCGCTTCGCCGGAGGCGATGTAATGATACGCGCTGATGATCGCGTCGTTGCCGCTCGCGCACGCGCTGGACACGGCGAACACCGGTCCGCGCAAACCGAACGCCATCGAGATTTGTGCCGATGCGGCGTTCGCCATCAGCATTGGAATGAAGAACGGGGTGACTTTCGACCACGTGCCGTCGCGGTTGGCTTTTTCGGAACTGGCCCAGAACGTGAGAATGCCGCCGATGCCCGTCGCAATGATCGCGCCCGAGCGTTCGAGCAGCTGCGGTTCGGAGAGATCCAGCCCGGAGTCTTCGAGCGCGTCTTTCGCGGCGACCACCGCGAACTGCGAGAAGCGGTCCATGCGCTTGGACTCGCGCTTGCCCAGGCGCGCCTCCGCATCGAAGTCCTTGACCTCGGCGGCAAACCGCGTGGAAAAGTCCGTCGCATCGAATGCGGTGATGGGGCCGACGCCGCTCTCCCCGGCAACGAGCCGGCGCCAAAATTCGTCCTTGGTGTTTCCCAAGGGCGTCACCGCGCCAAGGCCGGTGACGACGACACGTCGCTTGTTCAAAACGTGCGGGAATTACGGCGGGTCCGGGCGGTCCCCTCTTGCGAAGTAGTATGGCAATGCGCCGCCGCCTCGCCGTTCTTCTTTTCATAGCGCTGCTTGGAACGGGCGTTAAGCCCGCTTTAACCCCGCCTGCGGCGGGACTGCCGCAGGCCTTCGTTCCGCCGCCCATCCTCATGTATCACCGCATCGACGTCGACCGTCCCCGCGATGCGCTCGGACGCGAATTGACCGTTTCTCCCGGGCAGTTCGAGGCGCAGCTCGCGTACCTGAAAAGCCGCGGCATACAGGGCATCAGCATGGAGCAGCTGCTGCAGCGCCTGCAAGGCGGTGAGCCGCTGGACCACGTCGTCGTGCTCACCTTCGACGACGGGTACGCGGATCAGTACACGTATGCGTTGCCGCTGCTCCACGAATACGGCGACGACGCGACGTTTTACGTGATCACCGGGCGGCTCGATACGCCGCGCCACCTCACCTGGGCGCAGCTGCAGCTGATGAGCGCGCTCGGTCAGGACATCGCGGCGCACGGCGTCGAGCACGGCGATCTCTCCGCAATGACGCCGGCGCAGCAAGCCTATCAAATCGACGATTCCGTTGAGCTGTTGCGCAGCCGGCTGCATGCCGCAGTTTCATCCTACGGGTACCCGTCCGGGCGTTTCAACCGGGAAACGCTCGATCTGGTGAGCGCAGCGGGGATCGACTTTGCCGTGACCACCGATTCGACGTACGTCATCGCGCCGGAAACGCGTTTCGAATTGCCGCGCGTACGCGTGCGCGGTAATTGGAGCACGACCGATTTCGCCGTTGCCATTCGCAGCGCGCTGCGCCGGGCGCGTATCGTGCTGCGCTAAGCCGGCGCTTGCTTGGGAACAAGCGGCGCGCGCCGCTCGTTTCTCCAGTACGATGCGCAACCTTACAACCTCACTCCTGATAGCGCTCCTGTCTGCGGCAACCTTCACCGGAACCGCGTTCGCGCAGCAGCACGGCAATCCGCACGGCTGCATCAATCCCGCCGGCAAAACGCGCGGTTGGTGCAAGCAAAACGGCGGCTCGTACAACGGCCGTACCGGCAACTACGTCACGATCTCGGGCACGGTACTGGCGGTCAACGGCGACATCGCGCAATTCCGTGAAGACAGCGGCATGACGATCACGATCAACCAGGCACAATTGCTGCAAAGCGGACAGCCGCTTGCGGTTGGCGGACACTATACGCTACAGGGCTATTACAGCAACAACATGTTCGTCGTGGCAGCGAGTGGCGGCTACCCGCATTCTGGCAACGGTTATCCATACCCGGGCGCCACGGCAAGCGTACACGGTATCGTCACCTCGATCAGCGGCAACCGCGTCACGATCATGCAAGGGTTGTTCTCGACGATCAGTGTGAACGACGAACAAGCGCTGAACAACGGCACCGCGCAGAATCTCTACGTGGGGCGCAACGTCACCGCGTACGGCTACTGGAACGGGGGCACGTTCTACGCCACGTCGATAGGATAGGGCGCTCGCGCCTTGTATCGCGTCTCGCTTTGTAGTACAAAGTAAGGGCGATGGAACTCTTTAAGCGCCCGAGCGCCTTCGTGCCGATCGCGATCTCCGCGGGGTTTCTGGCGTTCTTCGCGGCGGCGTACGCGCACGGCACGCTCGTCCGCCGCCCGGACGAAGGGACGGGCGCGCACCTTTTTCAGATCCTCATGCCGCTGCAGCTGCTTATTATCGCTTTCTTCGCGCTCAGCTGGCTCCCGAGGAGCGCAAAGGCAGCCGCACGAGTGTTGACCGTGCAAATCGCCTTCGCGCTCGCCGTCTTCGCGGTCGTCTACATCCGGCATCTCTAAGCGTTGACGCGCCGCCCGGCGCTCTGCTATACTCTCGCGGCTATGTTCCTTTTCGATCTGCAGCTTTTCGCGTCCAAGAAGGGCGCGGGTTCCACGCGCAACGGACGCGACTCGAACGCACAGCGCCTGGGCGTGAAGAAGTTCGGCGGCCAGGCGGTCATCGCCGGCAACATCATCGTCCGCCAGCGGGGCACGCAGTTCTATCCCGGCGAGAACGTGGGCCTCGGAAAGGACCACACCCTGTTCGCGCTCGCCGACGGTACGGTCGAGTTCGCAACGCACCGCAACCGCAAGCACGTCCACGTGCGGCCGGCCCTCGCGTAAGCCGAGCCGGTTTCAGGGAAGGTTCAAATCGGCCCAACACGGGCCGATTTTGCTTTTCCGGCTAACATAGGCAACCAGTGCAGTTCATCGACGAAGCAGCCATCACGGTCGCGGCCGGCAACGGCGGAGACGGCCTCGTAGCGTGGCGCCGCGAGAAGTACATCCCCAAGGGCGGCCCGGCCGGAGGCGACGGCGGTCACGGCGGCAGCGTCTATCTGGAGGCGACGTCCGAGCTCTCCACGCTGGTGGAATTCCGTTTCAAGCGTCAGTTCGGAGCCGACTCCGGTAAGCCGGGGGGCACGTCCAACAAATCCGGACGCAGCGGCCAGGACCTGGTCATTCCTGTCCCGGCGGGCACCATTGTCTACCGCAAGGCGGAAGACGAAGACGAGGCGTTCCTCGCCGACCTGCACACCGCGGGCGAGCGGGTGCTCGTGGCCAAAGGCGGCCGCGGCGGCCTGGGCAATCAGCATTTTGCGACCTCGACCCGGCAGGCGCCGCGCTTTGCCGAGAAGGGTGAGCCCGGTGAGCGCTTCGCGGTGCGGTTGGAACTGCGGCTGCTGGCGGACTGCGGCATCGTCGGGCTGCCCAATGCCGGCAAATCCACCCTGCTCTCGGTCGTTTCGGCCGCTCGCCCGAAGATCGCGGACTACCCCTTCACCACGCTGGAGCCGCAGCTCGGCGTCGTCCGGGTCTCCGACGAGGAGTCGTTCGTCATGGTCGACGTGCCGGGGCTCATCGAAGGCGCGCACGTGGGCGCGGGTCTGGGCGATCAGTTCTTGCGCCACGTGGAGCGCACGCGCGTGCTGGTGCACTTGCTCGACGGCGCGAAAGCGCTCGACGAGATTCTGCACGACAAGAAGATCATCGAAGACGAACTGGCCGCTTGGAATCCACAGCTTCCGCACAAACCCGCGCTGCTCGTCGTTTCGAAGTTGGATCTGCCCGACGCGCAGGAACGCCTTACCGAACTGCGCGCGCAGTTTCCGGATATTCGCGGCATCAGTTCCGCGACGCGCGAAGGCGTGCAAGATCTCGTGTATGCCGCGTGGAGCGCCATTCAAAACGCGCGGCGAAAATTCATCTGCGTCCGAGCGAGCCGTTCGCCATCCGCAAGGAAGACGAAACGTTCGTCATCAGCGGCGAGCGCGTCGAACGCCTGGCAGCGATGACCAACTTCGATTCCGACGAAGGGCTCGCGCGCTTCGAACAGATTCTGGCCAAGATGGGCGTCGATAAAAAATTACGCGAACTTGGCGCGGTGGAAGGGGATACGGTCCGTATCGGGCCGTACGAATTCACCTACTCATGACGCGCCTGGGCATCTTCGGCGGCACCTTCGATCCCATCCATAACATCCACTTATTCGTGGCTGAATCCGCGCGTTTGATGGAGCGCCTCGATCGCGTGCTCTTCGTGCCGACGAGCAACACGCATTACCGCACCAAACCGGAAGCGTCGCCGGAACATCGCTGCGCGATGATCCTGGGCGCCCTCGAAAGCAATCCGCTGTTCGCTCTCGACGACGCGGATTTACGGCCGGACGCCACCGGATACACCGCGGATCTGCTGCCGAAACTCAAAGCGAAGTATCCCGACGCGTCGCTCACGTTCATCACGGGAGCCGATTCACTCGCGAGCAACGCGTGGGTGCGTTTCGAAGAAGTGCTCGAATCGCTCGAAAGCTTCGTCATCGCGCCGCGCGCGGGCGTAAGCAGCGAAGCGGTCGCGCGGGTCGTGGCAGCCGTGCCGAACGCCTTACGCAGCCGCATTAAAACGCTGCATTTGCCGGAGATGCCCGAGAGCGCGACGCTCGTGCGCACGCTACTCTCGCAGGGAAAATCGATCCGCTACCTCGTGCCCGAACCGGTGTGGGCGTACGTCGCGGCGCATAACCTGTATGGCGTTACCGCATCCGTCTAAACGTACGCTTGCGTTCGCGCTCGTCGCGCTGAGCGGGTGCACTTCCGGCGCGCAGAACCTGCAAAGCGCACGGTCTCAGTGCGCGTCAAATCCGGCCGGACACGTTGAAGTATACGTTCCGCGCGCACGCGTCGTTGACGTGCTTGGAGAACGCAGCGGCCGCAGCGGCGTTCACGAAGGGTTTGTCGTGAGTGCCGGCGCGGACACATATAAAGTGGAAGACAACGTCGATATCACCGGCCCCGTTCCGCTGCAGCGCGGCGACGCCGTTTC
>DAISWS010000079.1:0-12096 GCA_036826275.1 Vulcanimicrobiaceae bacterium | reverse complement strand
GCCAGTGGAACAAGTCCACGAAAAGCAGCATGCCGAAGAGCCCCATGACGATCGACGGGATCGTCGAGAGCGATTCCGCGCAAAATTGCACGAGAGACATGAACGGTCCCGGGCGCGCATATTCCTGGAGATAAATGCCGCCGGCTGTTGCGATGGGCGTCGTGAACAGCAGCGTCAAAATCAGAATGTAAAACGAATTGTAAAGCTCGGGGCCGATGCCGCCCCCCGCTGCAACCTCGCTCGGCGGCGAGGTTAGAAAATGCCACGAGATCACCGGCGCGCCCAAATAGACGATGTAGCCGACGAAGAACACCAACAACACGATGATCGCGATCGCGGCCGCCCAGAGCACGCCCGTCATCAGCGCGTTCATCGTGCGCCGCTGCGCGGCCGTATCGGCCATCATACGGCTCTGCGGAGCGCCGAGCGCACCGCAAGAATCAAGCCCATGGCGATAAGCAACAGCAGAAACGCCATCGTGAACAGCGAGTGATAGAGTATCGTACCTTCTTGCGCGCTGCCCATGTCGGTCACTATCTCGGTCGTCAGTGCGGCCGTAGGCGCGAGCAGGCCTTTGGGCAGTATCGCGCTATTCCCGATGACCATCTGCACGGCGAGCGCTTCGCCGATGGCGCGAGCGATGCCGAGGATGATCGCGACCATCAGCCCGCTGCGCGCGGCGGGAAGCATGACGCTCCAGATCGTTTGCCACTGGGTAGCCCCCAGCGCCATCGAACCTTCTTCCAGACTGTGCGGCACCGCACGCAGCGCGTCTTCCGCAAGCGAGATCACCGTCGGCAAAATCATCACCGACAACACGACGCCTGCCGTCAGCAAACCGAAACCTGTTTGGCTTCCCCAATGCCGGATGAGCGGCACGAGCAGCGTGAGGCCGAGCCAGCCATACACGACCGACGGAATGCCGACGAGAATTTCGATCGCCGGCTTCATGAACGCAGCCAAACGCTGCGGCGCGAGTTGCGAAAGAAAGATGCCCACCGCAACGCCGAACGGGCCGCCAACGCAGATCGCGAACGCGGTAATGAACACCGAGCCCAGGATAAACACCAGCGCGCCCGGGTGACGCGCGTCAGGGCTGAAATTCGGGGAGAACAGAAAGATCAACGGGTTGACGTGATCGACGAAAAAGAGCTCCAGGCCCATATAGGCAAGATACAAGATGAGCGCACCCATCGCCACGATCACGAAAGCGCTCGCAAAAAAGAGCGCTGACGAAGCGACGCGTTCCTGTACGTGGGCGCGGGTGACGATCAAAGCCCCATCATGGTACGAACGGCGAAGTAAATCTTTCTTATCGGGAGATTAAGAAAGATTAAGAACCGAGCCCGTCGACGGCGAGCATCGGAATGCGCACCTTAAACGTCGAGCCTCGGCCCAGGGTGGATTCGGCTTGCACGGTGCCGTGATGCGCTTCGACGATTTGCTTGACGATCGACAGGCCTAGGCCGGCGCCGCTGACGCCGCGCTTGCGGGAGCGATCCGCGACGTAAAAGCGCTCGAACACGTACGGAATATCTTTGTACGGAATCCCCATGCCGGTATCTTTAACCGCAACCACCGCATAGCCGTCGTCGACGTCCAGCGTTACGGTAACCGATCCGCCGTCGGGCGTGAAACGCAGCGCGTTGTCGATCAAATTGACGAAGACTTGCGAGAGGCGCTGCTCGTCCGCTTCGACGATCGCCGGCCGCACGGATCGCAATTCCAACGCGACGTTTTTGGCTGCCGCCTGAGGCCCGAACGATTGCACGATCGGACGCGCCACTTCTTCGAGATCGATTTCCGCAATCTGCAGCACCAGTTCGCCGGATTCGACGCGCGCTTGTTCGAGCAGACGCTGCACGAGCGTCGTCAGCCGGTCGACCTGCCCGAGGACCTGCGGCAAAAAAATCTTGGCGGCTTCATCGTCGCCCGATTCCGTCACCGTCTCCAGCATGAGTTTCATCGACGCCAGCGGCGTGCGCAGTTCGTGTGACACGTTGGTGAGAAATTCTTGACGCGCGCGTTCGAGCGCCAGGAGTTCCGTTTGATCCTCCGCGACGAGCAGCACGCCGGTGACCTCCAGTGGTTCTTCGCCTTCGTTTTCCTGCGTTATCGGATACAGCGATACCGCATAACTGCGGCTCACGCTCTTTCCGCTGACGTGGATCGGCGTGCCCGCAAGTTCGCCGCGCAGCGCGGCTTGCGCGCGCCGCTCGAGTTCGATGGAGGGGATTGCCGCTATCAAATGCGTGCCGCGAACGCGCGACCGCTCGAAACCAAAGATCGCCGCCGCGGCGCGGTTGGCAAACCGCACGCGCAGCCGGCGATCCAACATGATGACGCCCAGCGGCAGCGCGCGCACGAGCGCGTCGAAACGATCGTCGTCCGGGTGTGCCAGCGCCTCGTCCTGCCGCGCGGGAACGTCCTCGAGCCTTTCCGCGCGTTTGGACGCGCGGCGAAACCAGCGCACTATTCTTTGAACATGTATCCGCGGCTGCGCACGGTGATGATGTGCCGCGGATTGCGTGAGTCTTCTTCGATTTTTTCGCGCAGCCAGCGGATGTGCACGCTCACGGTTTGCTGCTCGCCTTCGAAGTCGTATCCCCAGACTTTATCCAGCAGCGTCTGTCGCGTCACCACGCGTCCCGCGTTCTCCATCAGCACGCGAAGAAGCGAAAATTCTTTCGGTGCCAGCGACACGTCGTTGCCGCGCACCGTCAGATGCTGGCGCGACGGATCGAGCACGATGCCGCCCAGCGCAATCGCGCGGTCGTGCGAGTGCACCGCGGCCGGCGCGGGACGACGCAGGCGTGCTTTGACGCGAGCAAGGAATTCGTGCAGCGCAAACGGCTTGGTGACGTAGTCGTCGGCGCCCAGTTCGAGCGCAATGACCTTGTCGATCTCCTGATCCTTCGCCGTGAGCATGATGATCGGCACGGAGCTGGTCTTGCGGATCTCTTTGCAGACTTCGAT
Source organism: Vulcanimicrobiaceae bacterium (assembly GCA_036826275.1). Taxonomy (GTDB): domain Bacteria; phylum Vulcanimicrobiota; class Vulcanimicrobiia; order Vulcanimicrobiales; family Vulcanimicrobiaceae; genus DATGJX01. Next base: position 9,120 of record DAISWS010000079.1, on the reverse strand, counting down.
GCCGTCGAGCACGGGCAGCATGATATCGAGCACGATGAGATCCGGCTGCTCGCGCTGCGCCATGGTTACCGCGCTGCGGCCGTCGCCCGCGGTGATTACGGCATAACCGCTGCGCTCCAGATTGTAGCGCAGCGTCTGCAGCATAGCAGCCTCGTCTTCAACGACGAGGATTTTCTTGTTGAAGTCCGGGTGTTTGTTGAACGACCCCCGGTTATTCTCCAGCGACGTGCTCATAGAATTTGGCGACTGCGCTGTAGTCGAGCCCTCCGTCTCCTTCCGCAGATTGGAGCGTATACAATTGGTATGCGAATGCGGAAGCCGGTAAGGGCATCTTCATCGCTCGTGCCGCGTCGAGTGCCGCCCCGAGATCCTTGCGCAAGAGATCCAGGGCGAAACCTCCCTCAAAACTACCTGCAAACCACGTTTTGGGCAACCACTGTTCGAGTAAATAATTCGAAGCGGTCGCCGTGGAGAGGACATTTCGGACCGCGCCCACGTCGGCACCCGCCTTGCGCGCAAAGGTCAGCGCTTCGACGTTCGCGATCATCACGTTCGAAATTATCAGCTGATTGACGAGTTTTACCGTCTCGCCGAGGCCGACCGCGCCCACGTGGTGCGGGGTGCCCATGGCCTTGAGCACGGGCTCCAGGCGCGTGAAATCATCGCCGTCCGCGCCTACCATGATGGTCAGGCTGCCGGACGCCGCTCGCGCGGGGCCTCCGCTCACCGGCGCATCGACGAAGCGGTGACCGCCTGCCTTGAGCCGCTGCGCGAACTCGCGCGAGCGCACCGGAGAGATGGTGGACATGTCGATGAACGTGGTGTCCGGTTTCGCGCCGGCGGCAGCGCCGGCCGGCCCGAACAGCGCTTCCTCTACGTGGGGCGCGTCGGGCACGCAGGTGATGACGATTTGGGCTGCCGCCGCGACCGCCGACGGGTCCGCTGCCTCGGCCACGCCCCGGGCGCGCACGCGGTCTAGACGCTCGCGGTTGCGATGCGCGCAGGCGGTGACTTGATAGCCCGCGCGCACGAGCGCGAGGGACATCGGTTCACCCATTGCGCCGATGCCGATAAAGCCGATTGCGGGCACGTCCACGCCGGGGCATTATCTCAAGGGGGGCCATGCGCCTCCAAAGAAGGCGCCACATCCACCCAAATCCGGAGGCAGCACCACATGTTAGCAGCGGTTCGTCGACCGACGTTTGACGAAATGAATCTCTCGACCGGCAAACGCGTGCGGTTGCACCGCATGATGTACGAGCACGGCCCGGCCAACGGCACGCTGATGTTCCTGCCCATCGATCAGGGCCTCGAACACGGCCCCATCGACTTTTTCGCCAATCCGGAATCGCTGGACACCGATTGGATCTACCGCCTGGCGGTGGAAGGCAACTTCTCGGGCATCGCGCTGCACATCGGGCTTGCGGAGAAATATCACAAGGCCTATGCCGGCAAAGTGCCGCTCGTGCTCAAGGTCAACGGCAAGACGAACGTTCCGAACGACGACGACGCGTTCAGTTCGCTCACGTCATCGGTTGAAGATGCGGTGCGCCTTGGAGCCGACGCAGTCGGGTACACGCTGTACGTAGGCAGCCCCGCACAAGACGTCGACATCGCGCAGTGCAATGAAATCCGCCGCGACTGTGAAAAATACGGCATGCCGCTCATCGTGTGGGCCTATCCGCGCGGCGCCGCCATCAAAACCAAAGGCGGGATCGACTCGCTGTACGCTGTGGATTATGCGGCGCGCGCCGCGTGCGAAGTCGGCGCGGACATCATCAAATTGAACGTCCCGAAGTGGGATGCGGCAACCGCCGACAAAATGCCGAAACCCTACAACACGCTCGAGCTGTCTGAACTGGATGGGCTGCGCAAAGTGGTCAAATCGGCGGGACGCTCGCTCGTACTCGTTTCCGGCGGAAGCAAACTCAGCGACGACGACACGGTTCACAAAGCGCAGATCGCCATGGAAGCGGGCTGCGTGGGCCTGATCTTCGGGCGCAACATGTGGCAGCGCGATTGGAACGATGCGCTGCAGATCGCAGGCCGCATGCACGAACTGATGAAAGGCTATGGACAATAACTTCTCGCTCGAAGAGCGCGTGAACGCCGCACTCGACAAGGTACGCCCCGGCATTCAAATGGACGGCGGCGAAGTATGGCTCATCAAAGTCGAGAACGGCACCGCGTTCGTGCAAATGCTCGGCGCGTGCGGCGGATGCCCGGCGTCGAACATGACGCTCAAAGGCGCGATCGAACAAGTCGTCTGCGCCGACGTTCCCGAGGTCAAAGAGGTGGTCCAGGTCTAGCCTTCCGGGTAAAAGACGAGCCTCATGATCGCACAGCTCGCACTCGCCGTTTCGCTCTTGATTCCGGTCACGATGGTCTCAACGGTCGACTCGACCACCGCCAAGGCCGGCGACCCGTTCACGTTCCGGACGACGCAAACCGAGACGAGCGGAACACTTACCATCCCGTCGGGAACGCTCGGGCATGGCGTTGTTGCAGCCGTCTGGGCCGCGTCAGGAACGCATCGTGGCACGCTGCTCCTTCAACCGCAATACTTGCAACTCTCAGACGGACGACAAATTCGCGTCTCCGCGCAGAATTCGCGCGGCCAGCCCTTCGCGGCTCGCCGCCACGTTTTTCCGTTCCCGGTCCCGTTGGGCGGCGTTTTCGTCGTCGGCGGTGTAGAGAACCCCGGCTCAAACGTGAAGATCGGCCCCGGCACGACCTTCGAGGTGCTGTTGGGCGACGCCGAAACTTTTCGTCTGCCTCGCCCGTAGAGTAGGCAATTGTACGGTCTAATCAGCGAGGTGGATATTGATTTTGCTTCACGTGCTCGCGCTTGCGGCAGCAGTCAGCGTCAGCGCAGCGCCTACTCCACAGCAGTACTATGCGCGCGCGCTTGATACGATGAACGCGCTGCCGCAGCCGGCGTACGCCACGTTCGACATGGTTATAAAAGCCAGTGGAGCGGAGATCGCCAGCAGTTGCAGCCCCAAGGCCGGAGCCGCGTTCTCTATCGGCTGGGGACGCGGAATGCGGCACGAAATTCAAACCCGAGGCGAATACACACTCTCCGGAAACGCCGCCGCGATTCTTGAAAAAGGCACCTACTGCCGCGATGACGCTGCGATTTTCAAACCGCAGTGGGCAGCAATGCACGATTGGATGCGATACGGCATTTCCGGCGCACCGCATTTCGACTCAGCAAAATCGCCGAAAAGCAGCAAGAGCATCTCAGCTCGTTTACCGACGATTGCAAACGTTACAGCCGTCTCACCGGCAGCGTACGACGTGTTCGATCGCGGAGCCGCAGTTTGTCCCTCCGGAACGCCGGGTCACGCGTTGCATTTAATCGCCGTTTCGAATCCCGACGAACATCCGCTCACCGATGTCATCATCGAAGCGAACACCATGCGGTTTTGCATGATGCGCTTTAGCTTGGTCAACGCCGTTGCTGCCGGTACGGGAGCCAAGGGCGACATGACCGTCGATTTCGCCGAAAGCAACGGCTATTGGTCGATTACGCACGGTCACGCGGTACTGTCGCTGCGCATGCTCGGCGTTTCGCTCAAGCATTTTATGCTCGACACATACTATGCGAACATGCAGTACCCAACGGAACTGGAGCAAATCATTCCGTCCAAAGCGCATCCACAAAGCGGCGGCCGCCGCGGAGGACATTGTGAACCGCGGCGGCCGTACGCTTTGCTTACATCAACGAGGTCGCGACGAGCGTATTGTTGACGTCAAAGCCGTAGACGGTCACGAACCGGCCCGGCGAGAGCGACCCGTTCGTCGCGCCCGAGGCAAGTGCCGCGGACGCATTGACGACGAGCGGTTTGAAGTTGGGCGTCATCAGAATCACGTTCTGACCGACCTGAGCAACGACGAATCCCGCCGCCACTGCAGGCGCGTAGGCAGATGTGAATATCTGAGGCATCGTACCGAATGAGCTCGGCAGCGCAGAGAACGTGAAGGTATTACCATCGTCCGCATCGCCGTCGTTGTTCAGACACGCGTTGGCCGGCGCGTAGTAACTCGTGTCACCCGTGTCATCCGCGTCGTTATCGTTGACCGCACACGGTGCGAGCACCGGTCCACTCGTCATCGCCGCTTCTTGGGCCGTACCGAACGCCGGAATGAGGACGAGTTGACTATTCAAGTACTGAACCGGAAGAACGACGGTCGCACCGGGAACGATCACCGCCGGAACCGGTACGGATTGCGCTGCGACGGTTACGGTATTACCGCTCTGCGTGCGAAGCACGACGACGTTGTTTTGACGGCTGACTACCGTTCCGGTTACGAACTTCGCGTTCGTTATAGCCGGGCGCCGCTGCGTGAGAATATGAATCGCCACGCGATCCGCTTTCACGCGGCCTATTGGGGTCGCCGTATGGCCGATCTCCCGAAGGCGCGTCGTGCTCTCTTCTTCCACCCGCGTCACCGTTTCACGAGCAACCCCATGCTGCCGCATGGTATGACCGTGCGTGTAGGCCGGCGCCGCGTGCGCATGTGCTTTCTCATGGCCGCGTACGGTGGTCGTCGCATGCATCTTAACATGCGGCGCCTCGTGCTTCGTCACCGATTTCGAAGGGTGGGCCGCCGCATGCGCGGCTGCGTGCGTCTTTGCCGGATGCGTTGGCTTGGTTGGATGGCTGCTCGCCGGAACGGCTACGCTAAGCAGGCTGGCCGTTGCCGTTCCTGCAAGCAGCACGCTGAGAAATTTGCTCATCGCTCACTCGCTTTCTCCTCCCCCAAGCAGTGCACAACTGCCATACGAGGAACGTACGTGTGACGCGATTAGTCACGCTCGATGATCACGTTCACGTAGGCCATGTGCACGGCCAACGTCCCATCGGTCGCTCGGTTATATCTTGCCGCAATTTCCGCCAGTTCGTCTCGTGCGGTTCCTGCGAGGTCTTCAGGAAGATTGTCGAACAATGTCTTCAACGGCCCGAAGAATTTGCGCATAACGGCGAAATATTCGTCGAAATTCGCGGCATACGACCGGAACGAACGGTCGAGTAAACGTATACGCCGCACGCGGCCGCCAAAAAGTTGCTCCAGGCCGCTCACGGTGCCCCACTCGAGCGGCGAACGGAAACCCGGTGCGCGAGCGGGCCCGTATTTTGCAGCAAGGCCGAAGAGGGCGCCGGCAAAACTCTCGGGCGTCCAATTCGACAAAGCAATTGTGCCGTGCGGTCTACAGACGCGAAGCAATTCATCCGCGGCACGGCGCTGGTCCGGAGCGAACATCACCCCGAACGTCGATAACACGTAGTCGAACGACGCATTATCGAAAGGAAGTGCTTCGGCATTGCCGGTTACGAACTCGATGTCGAAGCCATCTGCGCCGGCACGCATGCGCGCGCGTTCCACCAATTTGTCGTAGAGATCGAGGCCGGTCACGAACGCGCCGTGACGCGCGGCGGAAATCGCCGTATTGCCGCTGCCGCAGGCAACGTCGAGGACACGCGCGCCTCCCGGAATTTCGCAGTCCTCACACAACCCGTCGCCGGCATTGTGCGTGCGTCCGATCATGTGAAAATCGCCTGTGGTCCAAGGAGAACCAACCGGAGCTACAGTCGTCATACAAGCAGCCCTCCGCTGATAGATAGCAGACACCGATTATACGCCTAAAACGGCGGAACGGATCAGCCTTTAAGGCCTAAAGGTGCGTATTCGACGCCTGCCTGCGCTCGGCCGGGAATTGATAGTCGCCGAAGGCGTACTGCGCGAACGTATACATGGGCTGCGCACCGGTGGGGACGTTGGCCGCCCAGCTCACGTGCTTGACCATGAGGTAGCGCCCCTCGTAACCTAATTCAATCTCGTAATGGGCGAGTTTGACCGATGGCCAATGCATGTAATTGAAATTCACGGGCGCGTCGAGCGAAACTTTCCAAATGTCCTGCGTCTGCGCGTCGACCCAAAGATCGTCCACGTGCGGAATCTTCGCGCTCGCGCCACGAAACGCGAGGTGATACGTTGGCCGGCCTTCGTAGGGTTCGGCAGTCAGCGTGCACGTAACGGAACTTTTTGTACGCACGGAAGAGATCACCGGCATTTCATCGGGCACCCCCATCCAGATGCTGCGGCGCGCTCCGTACGGCCCGAGCTCGGGCGGCCCCGGATCCAGAAACTGCGTTACGATCGGCGCGTAACTGAAACGCTGATCTTCGACTCGGGCGACACCATCATCTTGATATTGCACGCGCGCGATGCCGGTGTACCGGGAGCCTTTAACGCCTATCGTGGCATTTTGATCGCCGTACTGAATGTCGATGTTCTCGACGTATGTGACGTAGGGCGGGCGCGGCGCACGCGCGCTATGGCGCAGCGCCCCATCGTATACGTCCCAGCAAGATGGTCCCAAAGCCGCAAGAACGAGTGCAGCAATCACAACGACACCTCCAGCGCGAGCCGCTCGTGCAACAGCACGATCTGCTCCTTCGTGAGCCTAATCTGCGGCGGCACCACGCGCTCCCAGTCCGGTTCGCCGCACTTGCGCCAGAGGAGATAACGCACTGCGGGAATCATCGGCAACTCTGCGAGCGATGCACGTCTGCTCGTCAGCTCCTCTTGCGGGACCTCGCCGCGCCACACCTGCGCGGCAATTTCCGGCCATAGCGCAACCGAGGCGGAGATACAACCCGCGCATCCACGCTCGCGCGCGTCGCGTAAAGAAACTTCCGATCCAGGATATATCAACAGGTCGGGATGCCGCTCGATAACCGCATTCTGCAGTGCGACGTCGTTCGAACTATCTTTCATGCCGGCGATTAGTCCCGGATACGACTCGATCAAACGATCGACGAGATCTGGGGTGAACGTGATCCCGCTCATCTTCGGAAAGTTGTATAGCAGGATGCCGCTCGCAGGCGGCTGCACGGCATCAAACAACGCATCGAAAAAGCGCTCCACGCCATCGTCGGAAATTCCGCGATAGAAAAACGGCGGCATGACGAGCGCGGCGGCAAACCCGGCTTCATGCGCCTTTCGCGTGAGTGCAATCGCATCGCGGAGCGACGCGGCACCGGTGCCGGCCATCATCCGCTCGAGCGGCAAGCCGCTCTGCGCGATTGCCTCGAGGTACGCGAGACGATCGGCGATTGCGATCGAGTTCGCCTCGCCGGTCGTACCCATGACGTTGAGGGCGCTGCAGCCCGAACGCAAAAGCCCATCGTAATATGGGACGGCGACTGCAACGTCCGGCCGGTACCCCGCATCGAACGGCGTGAGAACCGCGGCGCAAACGCCGCGCAATCCATCGATCATCGTGTGAACGCGCCTTTGAGAAAAAATGCGAGATTCGCCGGACGCTCCGCGAGCCGCCGCATGAGATAGGGAAACCAATACGTTCCGAACGGCACCGCCAGCCGAACGCGGTAGCCGGCCCGCACCAAGTCTTGCGCAAACGGCGTGGATATTCCGTAGAGCATTTGAAATTCGAACCGCCCGCGCTTGGGAATGCCCTGGCGCTCCGCAAAATCGACAACCCGCTCGACGATGCGGCGGTCGTGCGTGGCGATGGCGGTGTAGCCGTCGTGCTGCAATGCGGTTTCGACGAGCGCGACGTAGTTTGCATCGACGTCTGCTTTCTCGGCAAACGCGATCGACGCCGGTTCCAAGTACGCGCCCTTGACGATGCGCAGATTCGGCGCGAGCGGCAAGAGCGAGCGCAGATCGTCCATGCTTCGGAAAAGATACGCCTGCAGCACTGCTCCGGCGCACGGATAGCGCTCGCGCAGCCGGCGGTAAATCGCGAGCGTTGCATCGACGTACCGCGATTGCTCCATGTCGAGGCGCATCGTGTTGCCGGTATCGAGGGCCGTTTGCGCAACGCGTGAGGCGTTTTCGAATGCGAGTTGCGGATCGATGTCCAGTCCGACGTGCGTGAGTTTGAACGCAACGTTCGCATCCATTCCGCGGGCGGCAAACGTGCGCAGCAATTCGCAATACTGATCGGCAGCAGCGCGCGCCTCGTCTGCGCTGGCAACGCCCTCGCCCAAGATGCCGCACGCGACGGCGAAACCTTGCGAGTTCACGCTTTGCGCGACGGTGAGGAAGTCGCCGGCATTTTCGCCCGCGACGAAGCGCCGCGCCCCGAGCCGAAAGCCATAACGGCTGACAACGCGCCGGACTGCCGCGTTGTCAGCCGCCGCCAATATCGCCGCCCTCAGGGGCTTGTCCAAAATCATAAACAAACAAAATCCGCGTTCGTAAACGCGAATTTTGCTTTACCGACTACTCACCCCTTGGGGGCCCCAACGAAGTTGGGGGGCGCGGAGGCTCGGCCGAAGCGCCGTTTCTACGGATACAAGCCGCGCAGCTTTGTTGCCTCTGCGACGCGACTTACTGCCACGACGTAGGCACCCCGCCGCATGTCGATGCCCAGGCGTTGCGATTGCTCGTACGTTTCTTTGAACGCACGGGTCATCTTCCGTTTGAGCCGTTCGTTGATCTCGTCTTCTTCCCAGAAGTTTTCTTGCAGGTCTTGCACCCACTCGAAGTACGAGACGGTTACGCCGCCGGCGTTCGCCAGGATGTCCGGCAGCACCATGATGCCCCGCTCGAACAAGATCGCGTCAGCTTCCGGAAGCGTCGGCCCATTGGCCGCCTCCGCAACGATTTTCGCCTTGATGCGTCCCGCGTTTTCAGCGGTAATGACTTTCTCCAGCGCCGCGGGCACGAGCACGTCGCAATCGTATTCGAGCACGTCCCGATTGCTGATGCGCTCGCCGCCGGTAAAGCCGACGACCGAGCCGGTCTCGGTTTTGTGCGCGACAACGCCGTTGACGTCCAATCCTTTTGGATTGCCGACGCCGCCGCGCGAGTCCGAAACCGCAACGACGGTATAGCCCGCCCGGCGCATGAGATCCGCGGCGTGCATGCCGGCATTCCCGAAGCCTTGAACCGCCACGCGAGCGCCGTTGCGTGGAATCCCTCGCGCCTCCATCGCTTCGTCGACGACGTACAAGCAGCCGCGCGCCGTCGCTTTATCTCGCCCCAGCGAACCGCCGATTGACACCGGTTTACCGGTGACGACGCCTGGGACCGAATACCCGCATTGCATCGAGTAGGTGTCCATGATCCATGCCATCACTT
>DAISWS010000078.1:8673-12107 GCA_036826275.1 Vulcanimicrobiaceae bacterium | reverse complement strand
GGTGCCGCCCGCCACGAGCCATCCGCCCGCGGTCGAATCGTACATCGACACGCCGGTCTGCGGATCGGCAACGGCGGCTACGTCGACGGTGGCGCGCTTGCCCTGACAGCGGTTGTTGCCTTGCCAGTCGGGTTTGGGCTCATACAGACTGCAGCCTTGACCGGTGTACGTCCACGGCGTTTCGCTCCACGATCCGTTGCTGCGCGAGAGTGTCGTTCCGCCAACGGCCGTCACGTATGGTGAGGCTGCGGGATAGAACGGCTGCGCCGCATCGCCGGCGCTGACCGTGACCGCGATTCCGGGATGGTTGTAGTAGTGGTCGTACGAGCTCTCCGTGGACCACTCGGTCGTGTAGTAGCTGTTGCTGATCGCGACGGCGCCCATCCTCGCAGCGGTGTTGACCGCCGCGCCCAGGTCGTCGATGCTCGTCGAGTTTCCTTCGACCAGCAGAATCTTGCAGTTCGGGCACACCGCCGATACGGTGTCGAGATCGAGCGAGACTTCTTCCGACCAGGCGAGATCCAGCGCCGGATACGAAGCTGCGCTTCCGGTTTGATTCACTTTGCGGAAGCAGCCGTTCAGTGTGGTGCACGCGGGCAAACCATATGCGGTGCGGTACACGGCGAGGTCCGTCTCGGCGTTCGGATCGTCGAACGCATCGACGACGGCAACCGTGCCGCCTGCATTTTGCGACGGCAGGGCGTAGGCGTTACGCAGATCCGACGGATGCAAACCGGGCAGCAAGCTCGACGGCGTAAGCACGTTGCTAATCGGAGGAATGTTCAAATTAATAGCGATGGTGCAGCTCATCGAACCCGCAGTCTGCTGCAAACCGCAGGAGAGCTGCGCACCGGGAAGACTGCCGGCGTTGTCTCCAGGCAAGCTCCCCGCATTGTCGCCCGGAAGACTTCCGGCATTGTCCATCGGAGCAACGTGAGCCGCTCCGGCGTCCGGTGCAGCCGGCAACGTACCCGGACGGCCGCATCCTGCCATGGCGCACAAGCTCAAAGTGGCGAGTAAAGCTCCGAGTTTATTCAACGACAAATCCTCAATCGGCGCCGCACCTGCGCCGCGCTACGTCTGTACCCAGCCCTGCCTGGTTGCTAACGCCACGGCCTCACGGCGTCCGCTGCAGCCCAGTTTGCGGCACATCGAACGGATGTGCGTGTCCACGGTGTGCGGGCTTCGCCCCGTTTGATTTGCGACGTCCTTCGTGCTCGCGCCTTTTGCCAACCACGAAAGAATCTCGCGTTCCGCCGGCGTGAGGGCACTGAGCGCGGCCTGATTCCCGGCGCCCATCGGAAGCGCCAGTAGCAAATTCGCAAAGCCCCCGATTTGTTGTTCGCGCAGGCGCGCGAGCGCAGTCTCAAAATCACTTCTTGCCGCCTGCTCCAGATGCACTTGGTAGAAAGCGCGTGCGGCATCGCACAGGGCGCGCATCCGTTTCGAGCCGCTTCGCGCCTCCTGTTCGGCGTGCGAAAGTAGGCGGTGCGCGTGCGCCGATCGTCCACGCAGCATTTCGGCCAGGGCAAGGAACACTCGGGTACGGATGGTGCGGCGGCTTGTCTCACTGCAATCGTCCAGAAGCCGTTCGGCATCTTGAATCGACGTCTCAGCGTCATCTTGCAACCCGGCTGCCATGGCGTAGAGCGCGGTTTCCGCCGCCCGCAGCGCCCGCCGCTCGGCTCCGCTCTCATTGGATTCCGTCGAGACCAGCAAGCCGTGCGCGTTTTTGAAATCGCCATGCCAAGCGGAGCGTAACGCAAGGGCGGGGAGCAGCGCGCGGGCGCGCGTTACCGGCAACGACGTTTGGTTTTCTTGCAATTGCGATTGCAGCCGGTCCAGAGCGGGCTCGTTGCCGAGTTCTGCTTCTACGTCGAACGATGCGATCAATCCGAAAAAACGCGTCTGCGTGCTCGCCCCTTTGCGGGCGCATTCGTCGAGGCGTTCCAACATTGCAAGGCTTTCTTCGAGGTTCTCTTCGTCGTACTTTACACTGTAGAGTACGCTGTACGCGCGAGCGGCAACCTCGAAAAGGTTTTGTTCGAGCGCGACGTCGATCGCCATTCGTGCATAGTGCTCGGCTCGCTCCCGTTCGCCCGCGCTTTCGTATACGTGAGCCGCTTGTTGGAAAAGACGCGCTCGCACGTAATCGTCGAGTCCACCGCCGGCCAACCGCAAGGCGTTGTCCATCGAGGACATCGCCGACGTGACGTTCCGAAGGCGGACGTATCCCGTTGCAAGCGTTCCGAGAAGCGGCGCGCGCAGGGCAGCCGGCAATGCGTCATTGGATGCGTATGGTTCGAGCAGCTCTACGCAATCGCGCGCGTTGCGCACGAGCTCGATTGCGTAGCGGTGGACTAAGGCGACGCGCAAAGGCGAATCTGCGGCCGCATCGATTGCCGACAAAAACTCCGGCTCGGCCAATTCGAAGTGTCCCCGGCTTGCATCGAGCATTGCGCGCAAGCCCAGGGCGGCTGCGTTGCGCCGGCGCTCGTCTTCGGGAATAACGGCGAGTGCCGCCGCGAGCGGGTCGCTTTGACCGCGTTCGAAGAGCGAGAAGCCGCTGCGTTCGAGTATGCGTAAAATGTCGAGCGATGCGCGTGCCTTCGCGTACATGAGCAGCGCATCCGCATCGTCGCCGCGCTGCTCGAGCAGTTGTCCGGCATGGCAGACCGCGCGCGCCCATTCTGCTTCGCCGGTTCGCCGCAGTTCGGTTTCCAGGAAGTCGCGAAAAAGTTCGTGGTAGCGGTACGTGCCGGGCTCTGCTTCGTTGAGAAATGCAATTTTCGAGCGGAGAGCCACGACGAATTCCTGCGTTGCGCCGAGCGCTTGAGCAATCGCGCCGTCGAACGTCGAAAACACCGAGCTCGCCAGTGCGAACGCGCGTTGCTGCAGCGTTAGTGCCGAGAAGACTTGTTCGGCCAGATAGCGGTACACCATTTCGCGCGTTCCGAACGACGCGGTTCGAAGATCCGCCGAATGCGTACGCGTGCGCAGCGCGATCGTCAGCGCGACCGGCCAGCCCTCCGTCAGTTGACGCAGCGCTTCGATCTCGGGCATGTCGAGTTTCGTCTGGGTTTGTTCGGCCGCGCTCAGCGCTTCGTCGGTCGTGAAGCGCAACTCGTCTTCACCGAGCGGCATGTCCATGCGTCCGTACGCGACCCAGCTTCCAACGGGAAGTCCGACGTCGCTACGTGCCGCGATGATCCAACGGATGCGGTCGCTGGTCCGTTCGATGAGGTCCGCAAGCAGCGCGATCGATGCGGGATCGGTCGATGCGTAGTGCAGATCGTCGATGGCAATCGTCGTTCGCACGTGTTTGAGGTGCTCGACGAACCAGTCGGCGATCTGCCGCACGGGCTCGTGAGCGGCGAGCACCCGCTCTTGCATGGCGGGAAACGCGGCAATCGCGCTCGGCGCTATCGGCTCCC
>DAISWS010000078.1:0-8663 GCA_036826275.1 Vulcanimicrobiaceae bacterium | reverse complement strand
GCGCTTCGCTGAAGCTGCGAACGAACGCGAGCAGCGCGCCGTCCTCGCGGCGGACGTCGTAACGCACCGCGTCAATGCCGGCGTGCTCGAGAAAATCGCGCAGCGCGACGCTTTTGCCGAAGCCGGCCGGCGCGACGATCAGTGTCACGGGAAATCGCGTTGCGGCCGAGAGACGCTCGTTGATACGCGCGCGCATGGCGCTGGCTACGTCGCCTCGTTCGTGGCTTCCCGCACGATTCGCCGCAACTCGCCAAGCATGAGGTCCAAGTCCGCCTCTTGCGTGCGGTGATTGGTGATGCAGACGCGCATGGCGCGGCGGCCTTCGATCGTCGTCGACGAGATCACGGCAGCGCCGCTTTCCTGCAGGCGGATCACGCTCTCGTCGGTGAGCCGGTCGATGTGCGTTTCGGACAAGCCGAGAATGCGCGGCCGGAAGCACACGATTTGCAGTTCAACCGGCGCAACCACTTCGAAAAGATCGTCGCGCCGCAGCAGTGATTCCAAATAGCGCGCCTGCTCGCAGTTTCGCTCGATCGCGCGCGCCAGACCGTCGGCGCCGTGCTCCTTGAGCGTGAACCAGACTTTGAGCGCGCGAAAACCGCGCGAGAGATCGGGCCCGTAATCGGTGAACCATGGCTCGCCCGCAGCGAGCCCGCGTTTCATTCGCGTGATGTACGGTCCCTCGCTCGCGAACGTCGCCCGATGCAGCTCGCCGTCGCGCACGAGCACGCAGCCCGCATCGTATGGTACGTGCAGCCACTTGTGAAAATCGAACGCAATCGAATCGGCGCGCTCGATGCCATGAAATTTGGGGCGCAAATGCCCGGAGAGGTACGCCGCCGCACCGAACGCGCCGTCGACGTGGAACCACACGTTCTCCGCATGTGCGAGGCCGGCGAGTTCGTTCAACGGATCGATCGCGCCGACATCCACCGTGCCCGCGTTCGCAACCAATAAAAATGGATGAAAGCCGGCGGCGCGATCGCGGGCAATCGCCGTTGCGGCGACTGCCGGATCGAGGCGATGCTTTGCATCCACGGGCAACACGCGCAGGTTCGCCGACCCGATGCCGGCGTTTTCGATCGCTTTGCGGACGCACGCGTGCGTCGCCTCGGACGCATACGCGGTAAGGGCGGCGGTGCGCTGCTCGACTCCGTGCTCGCGCACCCCGTGGCCAAGTGCTTTCGTGCGCGCGACGAGCACCGCCAAAAGATTCGCCGCCGACGTACCCATGACGAGCAGTCCACTTGCCGACTGCGGCAGCCCGAACAGATCGCGAAACCATCCGACGACTTGCCGTTCCACGTACACGGCGCCATGGTCGCGTCCGCCGACGTTCGGATTCATCACGGCGGCGAGCAATTCCGCAATCGCACCGGTTGGCGTGCCCGTGCCGTTGACCCAGCCCCAAAAGCGTGGATGGATGTTTCCGGTCGCGTACGGCAAGATGTCGCGCACGAATGCATCGTACACGTCTTCGAACGGTATGCCGCCGCGCGGCATCGGCTCCCGCAACGCTTCTTTGATTTCTTCGGGGACCGGCTGCCAAACCGGACGATCGCGCACGTCGCGCAGATAGTCGAGTGCGTCGTCCAGCGCGCGGTGCGCCGCCGTTCGAAACCGCTCCCAGTCAGCGGGATCGAGCACGGTCTATCAAGGCTTCGAAGGCCGCAAAAATCCGCTGCACGTAGGGTTGCTTATATGCAAAGAGATGCGGCTCATCGCCGGCATGCACGATCATCGCCGGATCCGCTTCAAAGATGAGTAAGCGGCCTTGCGGGTCGATCGAGCAGTCGATCCCAAAATAATCCAGGCCGATGGCCTGCGCGACTTCGCGAAGCGCGCGTTGCAGCGGCGCGGGAAAGACACGGTCGAACTCCGCCAAAAACGCTGCTTCCTCGTCGCGCATCCATGCAGTCTCGCGCATCGGCGCGTTGTAGTAGTGAATCATCCAATTCGGCGATATCGCGAGGTGGTACGGATACGGCTGCTTGTCGACGATGACGATGCGGTACTTGCGGTAATACCCGTCGGGCGAGCGGAAATCGACGAAGGGCATCGTGTAAAACGCTTCCGCCGCTACCTTCTGCAAATACGTTGCAAGCTCGTGCGCGTCGGCGATGCGCGCAAGCTGGTGTCCCGCTTGCGATCCTACGGGCCGCAGAACCACCGGAAACTCCAGAGGCGCCGATTCCAATTGCTGCCGCCTAACGCGGGAGGTGGGCGGAACGTGCACGTTCGCGATGCCGGCCAAATTCCGCGCGACCTGCACGCGGTTCGTTGCCAGGATCTTGTGCGGATCGTTGATATACGGGAGCCCGATACGCTTGAGGAGCGCCGACGCAAGCGAGAGCGCCTCCACCGCCTCATCGGATTCGCCGATCGCGACGAAAACGGCGTCGGCTTGCGGCATCGGCGCGGCGCCGCTTTGCTGCGGCGAGAGCAGATAAAATTTGTGCAGCGTCGTCGTGCGCCGGTCGATCAGAAAATCGACGGGCACGTTGGCCTGCCAATCGCCGGGCACCAGAAGCGCGAGCAACCGCCGCCGTTCTTGCGGCGCAAATTCGCTGAACAGCGTTTTGCGCTCGAGGATGCGCCGCTGGTGGTAGAGCGCTTTTGGAACGTTGTTGTCGATTTGCTCGAGCTCGTACATGGCGGCGTGCGCCGTCAGGTCACGGGAGTCGCCCGCAAGTACCCGCTCGAAACACTCGCGCGCTTGCGCGAAGCGGCCGGCGCGCACGTGGAGCGTGCCGATGCCGTTCAACGCGGGAGCATAGGACGGATCCGCCTTGAGCGCGAGTTGGTACTCACCGGCGGCGCCGTCGAAATCGCCGCCGGCCGTCAATGCCTGCGCGAGGTTGACGTGCAGTTCCGCAAGGTCCGGTTGTGCGGCGATCCCTTCGCGGAACGCAGCCGCCGCTTCTTCGAAGCGTCCTTGTGCGTGCAGCAACACGCCGCGCCGGTTCGCATCGAGCGCGGCGGATGACGGCTGCCTTGACCGCTTCCAATCAAAAATGGGCACTGACCTCCCGTGTACCAGTCCGGTGTGCTTTTCTTGGCGGTTCTCTGTTTGCTTTGCGGTGCCTACGCGGCACGGATGCGGATGCAGGCACATGCCGCCGGAGCGTTACTCGAAGCGGCCGCTCGCCGCGAATCGGATGTCCTCGAAGCGGTGCGCGTGCTGACCGCTGCGTCCAGAGAATCGACACAGGCGGTATTGACGGCGCTGGACCGCACGCTGCGCGTTCTGGATCCTTCACTCGACGCGGTACTTATTTTCGTGCCCGACGCAGAGGAACTGGCATGCGCGTATGCGGCGGGACCGCGCACCGAGCATTTTAGCGCAATGCGCGTGCGGCGCGATCATCCCTCGTCGCTGCCGGCGCGCGCGGCGTTGTGCGGTCACCGCGTCGAACTCACCGTAGCGGCACGGCCGATCATTCCGACGGACCGCGCCGCACTTGCGGTGCCGATGATCGCCGCAGATGGCCTGGCCGCCGTTGTGTACGCCTCGACGGCGGCCGCAGCGATCGAAAATGCGGACCTCGTCGTGCGCGCGGTTGCGCAAGCCGCGTCACCGTACGCGCTTGCCGCCGAACGTGAAGTCGACCGCCGCAGCGCCACCTACGACGGGTTGACGGGGCTGTACACGCCGCGCGCATTCCGCGCGAAACTGCAAGAAGACCTCGGTATCGCGCGCTTGAGCCGCAATGCATCGCTCGCGCTGTGGTTCGTCGACACCGATCACTTCAAGCGCGTGAACGACACGCTCGGGCACGCGGCCGGCGACGTCGTACTGCAACGGATGGCCGATCTGCTGCGCGAACATACGCTTCCCGATCTCGACCTGGCTGCGCGCAACGGCGGCGACGAATTTTGCGCTATCGTCCGAAACGTGCACAAGGTGAGCGCCATCGAACGCGCGCAGCGCTTTTGCAAAGCCGTTCGCATTGCGGACTTCGGCGTCGAGCTGCCGGTAACGGCGAGCATCGGCGTTGCCGCGTATCCGTACGACGCCGCGGATGCAAGCGAATTGCTCGAAGTCGCGGACGCAGCGATGTATCACAGCAAGCGCGCAGGACGGGACCGGGTCTCGTTTTCCGTAGACCGCACGTCATTCGCAGTGTTTTCATGAGCCGGCGCGAACAAGGCGGCAGTGATCCTTCCGCTTTTGGTTCTCGGGCGTCCGAACGCGCTCGACCACGAGGTCAGCGCTCTTTCCGTGTCCGCGCTGCTTCATCGATCCGCCGGCGCGCTGGTCGATCCGGCGCGCGCCGCGGCAGCCGCGCATCTGCAGCAATTTCGAACGCCGATCTGGATCGTCATGATCGCGCTCCAAATCGGCGTGCTTGCGTGGTTTTGGAATGCCGGGCTATCAGCGGCTTTGCGCGACCGGCTGCGCTCGGTGATACGCTCGGAATTTGGGGTGCGGTTTTGTTTCGGTGCGCTTCTCGCCGGATTGGACCGATTGGCGTCCTTGGCTCCGCAGGCGATGGAGTACCGGTACATGTACATTCTCGATCTCAACAATATTTTGTTGCGCAGCTGGCTGGTGGAATGGATCGCTGCGACGCTGCTCGCCATGGCGATCGCCGGAACCATCGCCGCCGTCGTGCTCTGGCTTGCGGATCGCACCCACCAGTGGTATCTCTATACGATCGGTGCGGTCATGGGCTTCACGCTCCTTATTTCATACGCGAATCCGTACGTCATCGCGCCGGCGTACGCGCCGTTCACGCCGATGAAAAGCCGGCTCGTCTCCGTTCCGTTGCTCGAAGAACACATCGCGCGCCGGACGCATATCGGGGCAGCCTACGTGATGGGGTGGGGCGGTTCGCAGCGTGCGGTGATCTCCGATACGCTGCTTGCGGGAGCGACACCGGCGGAAATCCGTTTCGTGCTCGCTCGTGCTTCCGCGTGGATCGATGCGAACGACGGCCTCCACATCGCGCTCGTCGAGGGCGCGTTTTTCGTGCTGGGTGCGGCGCTCGCGGTGTTCATCTCGGATCGCATCGGCTTTCGCAGAGACGACGATCCGGTGTCGCGCCTGGCGTTGCTCGGCGCAGTCATGGGTGGCGTCTACCTCGTCGCGCTGCCGTTCTACAACGGTTACGTGCGTAACGTCGAACGCGTGACCGACGCCCAAGCCGTTGCATCGGCCGGGGACGCGGCGCCCGCGATCCGCTTACAAGTTCGCGAAGCCGATCAAGCGTTGCGACCGTTATGTCCGAACCCGTTCGCCTATTGGTATTTCGATGCGAACGTGCCGCCCGGCACGCGCATCAGCGATTTGCAGGGCGTGCCCGATTATTGCGCGACGAGCGCTACCCAGCGCCGGTAAAGACGCTTCCCGTGACGCGCGTGCCCAAGTGGTGCGCGGTGAGCAGCTCGACGACCGTTGCGTGCGCGATGCGTCCGTCCACGATGTTTGCTTGCTCCACGCCGCCGCGCACGCCGAGCGCTGCCGCGCGTATGGCGGCGCGCAAGTCGGCGGGCACGCGTGCGTCGTCCGCAATAGCCAATGCTTCAGCCGGGGTCAGATCCGTGATGAGCGCAGCCGTTTCGGGATCGGTTACGCCGCCGAGCGCATGGAAGAAGATCGCGCGCACGGCGTCGGTCGCCGCGGCAATGGCGCGTGCCACCTCGTCCGCTTGTACGGCGTGGTCGCGCGGCGCGAATGCAGAAAACGTCGTGGGTTCGACGACCGGAATATAGCCCGCGCCGGTGAGCGTTTGCAGGATGCCGGTTTGCACGTTGCCTATGCCGGCCGGTGTTCCGGGCAGCATCGCGGCGTCGGCGCCGGAAAGGCCGACGGCGGCGTTGCCGCTTCTGTTGATCGCACGAACGAGCGCGCGCCCGGCGCGCGGCGAGGGCGCCACGAGGATCGGATGGACGCTGCGTTGCGCGAGAAAGGTGAGATCGTCAAAGAACGTCGTGTGCTTCGCGAAGGCGGTTTCCTCGTCCACGCGCACGACGAATGCTTTGCCGGCAAATCCTTCCATCAAGCGACCTCCCGTTTCCCTATTGTATCGGCTGGCCTTCCCAGTTGTTGATGAACTGCATCGCTGATTCAATACCCTCGTCCAGCCAATATTGCGCCGCCCTGGCTGCTGCTTCGACAATCTGCGGCAAGCGCGCGCTCTCCTCCGCGGTGAACGGACTGAGCACGTGATCGATCGCCGCGTCCCCGCGTCCAACGCCAATCCGAATGCGAGGGAATCGATCCGTCATCGTTGCGATGATCGAACGCATCCCATTGTGTCCGCCGTGACCGCCGAACGGCCGCATGCGTATGGTGCCGAACGGCAGGTCCATGTCGTCGTACATCACGAGCAGCGCTTCGGGCGGCGTACGGAACCACGACGCCAAAATTCGCACCGGCGCGCCGCTGTTGTTCATGTACGTCTGCGGCTGCACCAAAACGATGTGGCGCCCCGAGTCGTATGCTTGACGCGCCCCGTCTTTGGTTTTCCAATTCTCCATATGCAAACGCCGCGCCAGTTCGTCGATCGCGAGAAAACCGACGTTGTGGCGCGTGCGTTCGTATTTCGATCCGGGATTGCCGAGGCCGGCGACCATCCGTACGGCCTGGGCTGGGGAATTTGGCGCTATTCCGGCGCTCCCGGTTCCGGTTTACCGACGAGTTCGGGCTGCGCTTGTTCGGCCGGCGCTCCCGCTTCCGCTTCTTCGAGCGCACGGGCGGTCTTGGAAGAATCCACGGTGACGACGACCATGTCCGCCGGCGTGAGCAGCTTTATGCCGTCCGGCAGGTTGATGTCGCCGGCGCTCACGTGCTCGTGAATGCCGAGCGCGGTCACGTCGACTTCAAGGTGATCCGGCAGTTTGTTTGCGGGCCCTTCGACCTCGATTTCATGCACGAGCACGTCCATGACGCCGCCCATGTTGCGCACGCCGTCCGGCGTGCCGGTCGTGACGAGGGGCAGTTTCGTGTGAACTTTCTCCGTTGCGGAAACGCGTTGCAGGTCCACGTGAATCGGCTTGCGCGAGACCGGATCGATCTGAACGTCGCGCACCAGCGCGGTGTCGACTTTCTTACCGCCGAGTTTGAGCTCGATGAGGCCGTTGCTTCCGCCGTGGTGGAGCAGATCTGCAAGCGCGCGGCTTTCAACCGCGATCGATTCGCTCGAGCCGTGGCCGTACAGAACGCCGGGAACCTTGCCTGCGTGGCGCAGAGCGCGCGCCTTGGTCGAGCTGCCTCCGTCGCGGCGTTCGATGGTGAGCGAGAGTTGTTGTGCCATGTGTCTTCCTTATAGCTTAGGACACGACAACCGGCTCGGGAACCGGCTGCGCGTCACTCATTTTTTTTTCCGGTTCCTCGGTGAATAGTTCCGAGACCGACCGGTTGGTGGTGATGCGGTTGATCGCATCCGCGAATGTCTGCGCGATCGAGAGTTGCGCGAATTTCGGGTGTTCGAGAATCGCATCGGGAAACGGAATCGTGTTCGTCACGACGACGCGCTCGATGGGAGAATCCTCGAGCACGCGAATTGCATCGCCCGCGAAGATGCCGTGCGACGCGACGGTGTGCACTTGCGTTGCGCCGCGCGCGAGAATCGCTTCCGCCGCTTTGGCGAGCGTGCCGCCGGTCGAAATCATGTCGTCAACGACGACGGCAACTTTTCCGCGCACGTCGCCCACGATGTCGGTGACCTCTGAGATGTCCGGCTCCGGGCGGCGCTTGAATACGATAGCCAGCGAACTGTTCAGCCGCTTGGCGAAGAGTTCGGCGCGGTGCACGCCGCCCGCATCAGGCGAAACGACCACGATGCGGTCCTCGCTCAGTCCTTCCTTTTTCAAGTAATTGCAGAGCGTGGGCAGCGCCATCAAGTTATCGACCGGCCCATCGAAAAAGCCCTGAATCTGCGCCGCGTGCAGATCCATGGTGACCATTCTCTTGGCGCCGGCAATCTTCAGCATGTTGGCGACGACTTTTGCGGAGATCGGCTCGCGTCCGGTCGTCTTCTTGTCCTGCTTGGCATATCCGTAGTACGGAATCACCGCCGTAATGCGCGCCGCCGACGCACGCTTGAGCGCGTCGATCATCAGGAGCAACTCCATGAGCGCATCGTTGACGCCGTTGCCGTTCGGAGCTTTGCAGAGCGACTGCACGACGAACACTTCCGAGCCGCGCACGTTCTCGCCGATCTGCACGCGCGTCTCTTCGTTCTTGAATTTCGAAACGAGCGCTTTGCCGACGTGCAGCTTCAGACGCTTGGCGATTTCCTCGGCCAGGGCGTGGTTCGAATTGCCGCTGAAAACTAACGGGTTGTGGCTCAACGGGTGATCTCCAGGGATGAGGGCAGGCCTGGCTGGAGTTTCCCGCCCTCGTTATCCTGAGCCTGCGCAGACCGTCTCCGCAACCCTGCCCGGCGTCCCGCGGGTATGGACGTATAATGCCGTTCGAACTCGTCAGCCCCTTCGCACTTGCCGGCGACCAGCCCAAGGCCACGCAAGCCCTCGGTGAAGGGATCGCGCGGGGCGAGCGTGCCCAAACCTTGCTCGGGGTCACCGGAAGCGGCAAGACGCTGGCGATGGCGCGCGTCATCGAACTGGCTCAGAAGCCAACGCTGGTGTTGTGCCACAACAAGACGCTGGGCGCGCAGCTGTGCGCCGAGTTCCGCGAATTTTTCCCGGAGAACGCG
>DAISWS010000077.1:10319-12197 GCA_036826275.1 Vulcanimicrobiaceae bacterium | reverse complement strand
CGTGAACTGCTGAATCCACGCGCCGATGAACGGCGCCTGCAGCGTCAGGTTGATGGAAACCTGCGATGCAAAATATGCATCCATGTCCCACGGAAGCAGATAGCCGGTCAAACCCAGCACGAGCGTCACGAGCATCAGCAGAACGCCGACGATCCATTGCAGCTCGCGCGGCGATTTGTATGCGCCCCAGATCACCACTTGCAGCAGATGCAAGAACACCAGCGCGATCATCGCCGAGGAGCCCCAGTAGTGCATGCTCAAGATGAAGTGCTGGAACGGATGCACGTAAATCGAGCGCGTCGATTCCCATGCGGTCGCCGCCGAGGGCGCGTAGAAGAACGTAAGGAAAATGCCGGTCGTGATCTGCAGAATCATCGCGAACAGCGTCGCGCTGCCGAACACGTACCAATAGCTGGCGCCGCCCGGGATGTCCTCGGTGAGAAATCCCTTGGTCATACTGACGAATCCGGTGCGCCGCTCGATCCAGTTGAGCATCGATACTCCTACTCTTGCGTTAGTTGGTATACGAGACGACGATACGGTCGGGGATCGTCGGTTGGTAACGGATCCATTCGATTTGCGCCTTGCCGCTTTGTTCGCGCAGCGGCAGCGGATCGAGTCCGCGCGCAGCCGGCCCCGCAATGTGGTTGCCGTCGTGATCGTACTGCGAACCGTGGCAGGGACACGCAAATTTGTTCGACGATGCGTCGTAGTTGTAGCGGCAGCCGAGGTGCGGGCAGATCGGGCTGAAGATCACGAAGCCCATCGTCACGACCTGATACGGAAGCGAATCTTTTCCGGCCGTAAACAGATCGGCGCGATCCGCTTTGAATTTGGCCGGATCTTTGACTTTGATGCCCCATACCGATTCGGGCGTACTTTGCAACGGCAGGTACGCGTCCTTGGTTGCGAGGTTGAAGCTGATTTGCACCGCTTTGTCGGTCGCCGCTTGGAGATCTTTCCAGCCGGCCTCGTCGAGCGGCGTCCATGCGGCGCCGCCGGCGCCGACATCAGGAATCAGCGCGCCGACGATCGGAATCGCGAGACCGAGGCCGATAAGGCCGCCAATCGTGAGGGTCGCATTCGCCATAAATGTGCGGCGCGAGATCGCCTCGGGCGTCTCCGCATCATCGTAGGCGCTCGAAATTCGGTCATGACCCCCCGACTGGGAGGCTTGCGCGTGACTCGCCAAAGCTGTTGTCTCCGAAAGGCTTTAGAAGTAGGCGTGGTTTTCCACCAGATTCTACGCCCCTCCGGCCGCCCGCCGCGCCGACGTTCCTAGCAGGCAGATTCGCGCGCGGCCCGCGCAACGACAACGCCGCGTGGCTTTGTAAAGGAACGGTAAAGAAGGCGATAGATTGTTGCCGCATTATTGTCACAGCGTGGGCCGGGTGTGGGCTTGAGGTTCACGGCTGCGGCCAGTAGTGCGACCTAGGCCCGCCTCGATTGCTTTCACGCCGCGGTTTGCGCGATATGATCCGTATGTCCACATAGCGGAGGTTTCGTATGGCGCAGACGACTACCGATCTTGCAAACCGCGTCGAAGCGGTGGCGCGCTATCTTGGCGCGTGCTATCCGGCGCTCAGCTTCGAGCGCTATGAAGACCGCGAACGTAACGTGATCGGCTTCCGCTTTTCAGGCGACGGGCATGCGGCGGTCGAGTTCGAGCGTGACTGGCTCGATGCGCTGCCGCCGAGCGAAGGTGCAATTGCGCAGGAGCTGCATCTGCAGCACGTCTGCGCCGAGCTCAACGAATCGCTGCCGACGCAGCGCGCGATTTTCGGATCAGCGGGCGTTCGGCGCGAGTGAGCGCGCTCTAAAGTAGAGCGTCACACCGGAAGCGGCGGACGAGCACGTCGCGCTGACGACGTCGTACGC
>DAISWS010000077.1:0-10309 GCA_036826275.1 Vulcanimicrobiaceae bacterium | reverse complement strand
ACTTCCGGCACATACGGCAGCTCCCGCCCCTCAAACGCTGCGAACGGATTGTCCGAAAACAACGCTCGCGCCCGCACGTCCCCAAACTTCTCGCTGATGACGTCGTACGCAGATCCGTCTTGCATTTGCGTTTCGCGCTTTGATTCCTGAAGTTTACCGTTGCCGTTGCAGGGGTGAACCGCCAGGAACATGCCTTCCCATTTTTTCGCATCGTCGCCCGATGCGACATCCATCACGATCGCATCGCCGGGTGAAGTGCCGTTGTGCAGTGCGGGAAGCGGCTGTTCGGACATATCCTCGATCGCCGACTCCGTCGTCGAAAGCGTGATGGTCCGTACGGTGTTGTTGCCGTTGAGGTGATACAGCCAGAGCACGTCGCCGTCCTGATACGAATCGAACGGGCCGTCCGCATCGCCGGCCGTGCGCGCGGGTTTGCCGCGTTTTTGCAGCAGCGCGCCGGCGTCCTCATTGAGCGCGATGCCGAACGGATCGGCCGTTTTCGGCGTTGCGGTCGGCAGCGCCCACAACCGTATGCCTGAAACGCGCCCGCGCTCGGTTACGACCGTTACGAACGCGTTCTCGCGCTCGGTGAGATAAACGAACTTCGATACGTTGGCGTCGTGCGTAGCGACGACCGGATCGCCCATGCGCGCAAACACGGCTGAATAGGGCTCTCCGAGCGTGACGCCGAGCCACGAGGAAGAGACGAGCGCGAGCAGCGTAAGCGTGGCTACACCTTGTAGCTGTGCAGGCCGCTAATCCAGAGGTTCACTCCGAAGTAGCAGAACATGATGGTGAGAAATCCAATGGCGCTAATCCACGCGCTGCGCACGCCGCGCCATGCATTGCGCGTATGCAGGTGCATGTAGATGGCGTACACGATCCACGAAAAGAGCGCCGCCGTTTCCTTCGGATCCCACTGCCAATACGCGCCCCAGGCCTCGTGGGCCCACATCGCGCCGGTGATGATGCCGAGGGTGAGCAGCGGCAGACCGACCGCGACGATGCGGTAAATCAGAATATCCAGCTGCGCAAGACTCGGCATCGTGTTGAACCACTGCGCGGTGAAGTTTCCGCCTTGCGCCGCCGCCGCAATATTGGGAGTGTCCAGGCGCACGCGCAAGTCCGCGCCCTGCGGCATAGCGTTGGTCTGCGTTGCTCCGCCGGCCATTGCGTATTCAACGCGTTGAACGGCGGTAGCGAGCCCGCGTTCGTAGTAGTACTTCAGCAGGTACATCGCTGAAACGACGAACGAGACCATGAAGGCGCCGTACGACGAGACTACGAGCGGTACGTGAATCTTCGCCCAGTACGATTGCAGCGAGGGAACCGCGGGCATCGTGCCTTCATTCCACACCGCGCCGTAGGCGAGAAACACCGCCGCAAGTGCGATTACGAAGCCGCCGGCAAACCACAGTTTGTAGCGGAACGCGAAGTAGATGTAGATCGCCACGGAAACGAGCGCGAAGAGCGAAAGCGAACCGTACAGATTCAGCAGCGGCCAGATGTGCGTGATCTCGAATCGCGCGACGAGTTGCGCCAGCTGCGCCACCGCGCCGGCAATCGCCAGCGGAATGCCCAGATGCGCGAGCCATTCTTCGCGGGTGAAGAAGTAGCCGAGCAGCGCGAGGGCGCCAATCACGTACGCACCGAGTGCGATGATGAGCAGTACTTCGTCAAGCGGCATGTGGGGCTGCATTAGGTGGCCTCCGCTAGGGAAAGTGTGGACGCGGATTGTGGCGGCGTCACCGCGTTGCGAAATTCCGCAACCAGTTCGTTGAACTGCACTTCGAAGATGTCGTAGCCTTTGACCGTCATGGCTGCAATACCAACCGTACACCCTTGGGATGCGGTTTGCACGCGCACGAACAAACGCGCCGGTAGGAAGTAAAACGAGATCACTAATCCGGCAAGAAGCACGAAGGCGCCGATGCCCACGAGCGCTACGCCCGGATCGTAGCGGTACTGCAAGCCGCTGACCATCAGGTATTGCAGCGGCGTTACCCGCCAGCCGTCACCGACGTCGATCCAGGTCTTCATGGGAACAAGTGCCGCACCCGCCGTTTGCCCGGCTTCGGAAACCGCGAGCGCCACGGCCGGATCGTTGATGCGCGGATCCGCCGAGGGCTGTCCGGTCTGGCGGTCGACCGTCGGCACGAACTGCATTACCTGAATTTGGCGCTGACTTCCCGGCAGCGTGATCGCATCCCCGGTTAGATACGTTTTATCGGAAAGCGCGGCGGAACGCGTGCCGTCGTGCGTGACGAGAAATTTGAGCGCGTAGCCGTAACTCTGTTGGTAGAACAGCGAGCCGTCGATGTCGATGGGATGATTGACGCGGATCGTCTCGTGCTTGGGCACGCCGTCTTTGCCCACGACGGTCACGTGGGAGACGTAATCGATGGGCTGGTACACCATGCCGCTCTTGGTCATGATCGGTTGAATCTTGAAATGGAAGTTGTCCAAGCGCATCGTCGCTTGACGATGCGGCACGTCCATCGTTTGGCCGACGACGAGCGGGCTATCTCCGGAAAAGCCTTTGGCCCAGTACACCGTGGTTCCGGCAGCAATGATCGTGAAGCCGATGTGGGCGACGAGCACGCCGCGACGCGCCCAATTGAATTTGTCGGCGAAGGTCCACTCCGTGCCGTCGAAGGCGCGGTTACGAACCTGCCATCCGCGTTTGCGGAAGAATTGCTCGACGCGCGCGCGCACGCTCGCCTCATCGCCGGGAACCTCGACCGACGCATTCAGCGGAATCTTGTCGATCTTCACCGGACGCAGCGCCGGCAGACGTGCCGGAATCACGCGCTTGAACGTGCAGACCGCGAGCGACACCAGAATCAGGCCGATGATGCCCACGTAGTACGGCGTGTGGTAGATGTTGTCGACGTTCAGGCGCAGGATCATGCGCGCGAGCGGCGGCGCGTACATGCTGAAATACTCGCCGGGGTCCTTACCTTGTTCGACGATGACGCCCACGAGCGTCATCAACCCCCAAACCAGCAGCAAGCAGACGGCAAACAGCACGTTGCTGAACGTACGGAGAAATTCTTCGTAGTATGAGCGCAGCGCCGCCGTCATGACAGCTGCAGCTTAGTACCCGACGGGGGCGGCACGCCACGACTTCTCAAGCAGCACGATGATCCACAGGCTGATCTCGTACAGCAGATACATCGGCACGGCCATCATCGCCATCGTCAGCGGGTTGCCGTCCGGCGCGGCGATGGCGCCGAACGCAAAGAATCCGAACAGAAAATACCGCCGGGAACGCCTCAGGAACGCAGAGTTCACGATGCCGATGCGCGCAAGCGCGACCATGATGACCGGGGTTTGGAAAATCAACGCAAAGCACAGGAACACGAGCAGAATAAAATTCAGCGTCGATTCGATGCCGAAGGTCGCCTGCGCGACGTGGTTGGTAATTCCCAGCAGCGTCCCGACCACGCGGGGCAGTACGACGAAATGCGCGAACGCGATTCCCGCGAGCGCGAGGAAAAACGACGGGGCAACGTACGAGTAGACGACGCGCCGCGTCTTTGGATGAAACGCCGGCACCACGAACATCCATACCTGATAGAGCAGGATGGGCAATCCGACGATGATCGCCGCGTAGATCGAAAATTTGAATTCGACGAGGATGACGTCGGCGGGGCCGAACGCGTGCAGCGCAACGCCGTGAAAATACTCGTGCGTCATCCACGGGATGATGTATTGCGAGGGCCAGAATAATAAAAGCCCGAGCCCGAGCACGGTGCCGATCGCAATGAGCAGACGGTGGCGGAGCTCCCGAAGGTGCTCCGTAAAGCTCATCTCTTTCTGATCCCATCGGGGCTCAGAAAGAGAAGTTTGAACAGGCGTATCCGCGCTGCGCGCTACACGCCCCCCGTCGGCCTGAGCTTGGCGAAGGGCGCCAGGGCCCCCGGCCTTCGGCCCGCCTGCAACAGGGATTTCCATGAATATTAGCCGCTCAGCGTTCCTTTATCGGGCGTCGGCGGTGGAACGTTTTCGCCCACGCCGGCCGAATTGTTTTGTCCGACGTTGTCCATCACGTCGGCGCGCTGGGCGGCAGCGCGCAGGCGCGCCTGTTCGCGAACTTGATCCGCGGCGGCGTCCGCCTCGGCCTGACCGATAAGAAATTCTTTTTTCGCCTGACCGGCGCTGCGCGCCAGCTTCGGCAACTTTTCCGCACCGAACAGCAACGCACCGAGCGCGACCACGATGGCGATCGTTTCGATGCTGCCGAAGGCGAGAATGGGGTGAAGGACCATGGTTTTCTCCTATTTATTCTGCGAGCAGCGCGTCCGCCAGACGCTGGAGCTCCGCTTTTGCGGGGCCGTTGTTCAACGGCCGAAGCGAGAGTTTCGCACGCTCCACGTACTGCGCGATATGCTCGCGGGTGCGGGCCAAGCCGCCGCAGCGCGCAATTGCCGCGATGACGCCGGCGGTCGGAACCTCACCCTTTCCTGCGTAGAAACGTTCGACCAAGGAGCGCGTGTCACCGTCCGCCCGGGCGAGGGCCAAAATTAACGGAATCGTTATCTTGCGCTCGGCCAAGTCGTTGCCGACGGGTTTACCGAGGGACTGCGCGTCGGCCGTCATGTCCAGCAGATCGTCCATCATCTGAAACGCGATGCCGTAGTACATGCCGAAATCGCGCAGCGCTTTGACGTGCAGAGGCTCGGCGCCGCCCATGATGGCCCCGCATTCCGCGGATGCGGCGAAGAGCGATGCGGTCTTCTTCATCACTATTTCGACGTACGCCGCCAGGGCGAGGTCCAGATTGCCGAGCGCTCGCAATTGCAGCACTTCACCGTCGCAAATATCCGCGAGCGTCGCCGAGAGAATGTGCGGTATCGGGTGCTTGTACTGCGCCGTCACGTTTTTGAAAATCCACGCGAATAGATAATCGCCCGCCAGCACGCTGATGCGGTTGCCGTAATCAACGGCGGTTGCGTTCACGCCGCGCCGCGTCTGCGCATTGTCGACGACGTCGTCGTGAATGAGCGTTGCGACGTGGATCAGTTCCATGTAGGCAGCCAGGTGCAAGTGATCTTCGGCAACCGCTCCGTTTGCCTCCGCCGCGAGCAGCGTGATGCGCGGGCGTAAGCGCTTTCCGCCCGCCTCCAGCATGCGTTTTATCGCCTCGGTGATGAGCGGATTATCCGTCGTGAACGTATTGCGGAAGAAATCCTCGACCAGCGAGTACAGGCTTGCGTCGCTGCGCGGCCGGCGTTCGATCATGCTACGCCGTTCCGTAGTGAATGGCGATCGCGCCGCCCATAAGGCGCACGAATCCCGCATCTTTGAAGCCCGCCGCGGTGAACCGGTCGCGCAGCGCTTCCGCGTTCGGATGATGCGTGAGCGATTGCGGCAGATACGTGTAGGCGGCGCGCGATCCGCCCACCAAGCCGCCGATTACCGGAACGATGCGGTAAAAGTAGACGCCGAACAGCGCTTTCCAGAGCCGGTTCGGCGCTTTGCTCATGTCGAGGTTTACGAACTTTGCACCGGGCCGCAGCACGCGCCGGATTTCGCGCAGCGTGGCATCGATGTCGACGACGTTGCGCATGGAAAACCCCATCGTCGCACCGTCGAACGACTCGTTTTCGAACGGCAGCGACATGACGTCGGCTTCCACGAACGCCGCCGCGCCTTTGGCTTCTTTACCGGCGCGCGCGCGAGCCGTTTGCAGCATCGGCGCGCAGAAGTCGGCGCCGGTCACGCGCAGGCTCGGATCCGTGCGCAGCAGGTGAAAGACGACGTCGCCCGTGCCGCAGCAAAGATCCAAAACGCTTCCGCCGCGCGGCGCTGCCAGAATTGCAATCGCGCGCTTGCGCCAGCCCTCGTCCATGCCCGCGCTGATGACCCGGTTGGCGGCGTCGTACCGTGGAGCGATTTGGGCGAACATGTCGCGCACGAAGGCGCCCTTATCCGTGACAGTCATAGGAGCCGGGTCTGCTTTCGCGCCCGGCCTAGACGTTCATTCCCTCGGCGGTGAAAGGCAACCGTGGTATCGCCCTCATCAACCGCAGCCGCGCTGGACGCCCTGCGGACGGCGCGCCGGGTGACATTTTCCGCGTACTTCGTGCATCCCGGGCGAGTGGTGTCCGCGCTCGAGGATGCAGCCAAGCGTGGCGCGAGCGTGGCGGTCCGCGTTGACGGCGACCTCTGGCACATGCCGGACCGGGTCACCGGCGATAACCGGGATGCCGTCGCGCAGCTGAAAAAGGCGCACGTCGACGCCAAAGCGCTCCACCGGCACGGCAACGACCCCGGCTTCCATATAAAGGCGGCCGTCTGCGACCGCGTCGCCTATCTGGACGACTGCAACTGGAACTCCGCGGACACCGTGATTCGCGACGACAATCCCGCACACGTGCGCGCGATTCGCCGGGCAGTTCTCGGCGGCGGACCGGCGCGCGCCGGTTCGCTCGCATTGCGCAAGGACGTCGCGCTCAAAGGGGAAGCCAAAGTCATCGCGCATGCCGCTCGTGAAGCCGACGTCGAAACCGAGACGCTTGGCGCGAGCGTGGTCTCCGGGGCATTGCGGCGGCTTGCCAAGGCCGGCGTTCACTGCAGGCTGCTCGTCTCGCAGTGGTGCGCGGATGACGACCTCGGCCGCAAGCGCATCGCTTCGCTCGAGAAAGACGGCGTGCAGGTTCGAGCGGTCAAGTCGGGTGAGAAGCTTGCCGTCGCCGGCAACCGCGCCTGGGCCGGCTCCGCCAATGCCACGTCCTCGTTTAAAAAATGCAACTACATCGATTGGGGACTATCGACGCGCGATCCGCGCATTGTTCGCGATTTGCACGCGCGGTTCACCGAGCATTGGAACGAAGCGACGCCGGTCGAGCCGTAATGCAACCGTGCATCCTTGCGCCCTGTCGAGGCAGATATGCGAATCATCGACGTGCCCAACTATTCTCGCCCGTCGGCTCCCGACATCGACGCATTTCTTTCCCGTCCGCTGTTTGCGCATCTGGCCACCGCCTCGCCGGATGGGCCGCGAGAATCGCCGGTATGGTTTCTGTGGGAACACGGCGCCGTGTGGATTATCGCGAATGCGTACGACTCGTTTCCGAAGCGCATCGGGGTGGAACCGCGGTGCGCACTCGGCATTGTGGATTTCGACATGCGAACGGGCCGCGTCGAACACGTCGGTATGCGTGGAAAGGCCGGCGTCGAGGCATGGGAATCACCGCGCGCGCGCCGTTTGTTGGCTCGCTATTTAGGAGAAAATCAGGACGCGTGGGATACGCGCTTTCTTCAAACGGTTGAAAATTATTCGAACCGATGGGTCCGTTTCGTTCCGGAAACGGCCGTCGTCCGGAACCAAAGCTATGCTACAAGCTAAACAGTTCCCGCGCGTTTGACGACGTAACCGACGCGACGCGTGCGCGCGTTACGCCGAGCAGATCCGCTAGGGCGTCCGCCGTTACCGAAACGTACGCCGGTTCGTTGCGCTTGCCGCGGTGCGGTACGGGCGCCAGATACGGGCAATCGGTTTCAAGGACGAGATGCTCGAGCCCGACTGACGTTACCGCGTCGCGGACCGCTTGCGCCGATTTGAACGTGATGACGCCGCCGATGCCGAGCCGCATGCCCAATTCATGCACGTACGTTTGCGCTTGCGCCGCATCGCCGGTAAAGCAATGAATGACGCCGCGCATGCCGGGGCGCCACTCTTCGCGCAGAATCCCGCTGAAATCGTCGAATGCATCGCGGTGGTGAAAGATCACCGGATAGTTTTCGTCGCGCGCAAGCGCGATCTGCGCTCTCAAAACGCGCTGCTGCGCTTCGCGCGGGCTGTGGCCGTAATAATAGTCCAAGCCGGTTTCGCCGATCGCGCGCACACGAGGGTTGGCCAGCAGCGGCGCGAAGGCACCGGCGATATCATCCGGTGCATCTTTTGCTTCATGCGGATGGATGCCCACGGATGCGAGCAAGTCGAAGTTTGTGGCCGCGTCGAGCGCGCGGGCGGAGTCTGCCAAATCGCAGCCGACGCTTACGGCGGTTCCGACGCCCGCATCCCGCATTCGCTGCACGATTGCATCGCGGTCCGCGTCGAACGCCTTGTCGTGCACGTGAGCGTGCGTATCGATCAGCATCACGCGCCTATTTCGATCACGCGGTTGCGGCCCTGCGCTTTTGCTTGGTAGAGTGCGCGGTCGGCGCGCGCGAGCAAGGAATCTACGGTGTCGCTAATCGCGGCGACGGCGACGCCGATGCTCGCAGTCAGCGGTTGACCGTTCGCGTGGTAGATGTCCGCGTCCGCAAGCGCCGCGCGCAGCCGTTCGCCGACCGAGCGCGCCATTTCACTCGTCGTATCGGGCATGAGGATGACGAACTCTTCGCCGCCGATACGTCCGGCGCGATCGATGTGGCGGATGTTCGCCGCGATCACGCGTCCGACGGTTCGCAAGCAGCGGTCTCCGGCTTGATGCCCCAGCGAATCGTTGATCGATTTGAAATGATCGATGTCGATCAACAGCACCGCGCACGGGTTGCCGATCGAAACGTACTCAATACGCTCGCGCAAGTATTCCATGATCGCGCGCCGGTTCGGCAGCCCCGTCAGCGTGTCGAGCGTTGCTGCGGTTTGCGTCGCCGCGATCGACCGGAAATCCCCGAGCAGCGGCGCGAGTCCCGCGGCAGCCTGCATGAAGCGGCGCGCGGGCAGCAACGTTGCGGTATGCGCGGGCCGGACGACGATGAGCGCGCCGAGCAGCGCTTCCGTCGAAGAACGCACCGCGTACGCCGTGACGACCGACGTGTGCGCGCGCTGCGTCGTGCTTTGGCGATCGCTGTGCTGCAAATCCAAAACGGCACGGCGGCATGCGTCCGTTTGATCGGCGTCGAGCGGCGGTCCGATGCGCGCGAGCGTGGAGAGCCGTTCTTCCGTCGACATCGCGCCGTAGATCTGCAGTGATTCCTCGGCGGCGGGCGTGTGCAGGCTCGCAAGCAGCGAGCTCATCTGCGGAAGCGGATCGCGCGCGCCGAGCATCGCTTGCACCGCGTCGCGTGCTAACCGAAGGCGGTGAAGGTCGAGATGATGCGCGTGCAGCGAGCGCAGCGCAAAAGCCAAGAACGGCAATGGCGCAAAGAGCGCAAGTCCAAGTGCCATGCCCGCGCGATCCCAAACCGTCGTTGCCACATAGCCCCACGAGACCGTGAGCGCGACGTAGACGAGCAGCCGTGTATCGCGCGCGAGGTTGCGCCACAAGCGTACCAGCAGCACCGGCTGCGTGAGGGAGCGCAGCGGCAGCCAGACAGCAAACAGAAACGCGAAGATACCCGCGGTAAAGAACGCCGCGTACGAAGCGTACGACGGCAGCGACAGCGCGGGCACGCGCGCGATTACGAGCGGCTCGAGCAGGCCGAGCAGCATCCACAAAAAGCCTTCGGCGCCCCCGTCCAGCACGCGTCGCAACAAGCGCGAGCGGCCGTCCGTGGTCAGGGCGAGCGGATAGCCGATGACGCTCAGCAGTACGGCGGCAACGGGGCCGTAGAACGCCAGCACCGCCAGCACGACGGGCATTTCGAGCGTGAGGCGTCCCGGCTCCAGGTGCTTGCGGCGCGCGTAGGCGTGCGAAAGCATCGGCACGTTGATCCGCAGCAGCAGCACGAACAGCAGTAAGCAGATCGTTAACGCAATAACGTCGCCGCCGTTGAGTGCGCGAGGGAAATTCGCGACGCCGAACGCAGCAAAACCCAGCGCGACGGCAAGCATGCCGGATCGCAGCGCGAGATACAATCCCCGCGGCCGCTGCGCCATGACGCTACGTCTGCGCCACCGTCTCGATGCGGGGAAAGAGCGCTTCACCGGGTGCCGTTTGCGTGCCGGGCGCGGTGCCGCCCCAGCGCAGCGCCGCTGTCCAGCTCGCGTCTATGGCGTCGCGCACGCCGAGCTGCCGCCAGATGATCTCGCTGCGTTCCGGCATGAACGGATGCAGCAGGATCGCGAGCCAGCGCAGACCTTCGCACAAGTCGTAGAGCAGTGCATCGAGCTCCGTTTGACGGCCCTCTTTGAACAGTACCCACGGTTTGAGCTCGTCGATCGCGCGGTTGAGCGCGGAGACGAGCTCCCAAATTGCTTCCAGCGCGTCGCGAAATTGCAGATCGTGAATCAAGCCGTGCACGCGCCCGGGCAGATCCGCGAACTGCTCTCCGAATGCGTCTTCACCCGGCTGCGGAACGAGCCCGTCCCGGTACTTCTGCAGCATCGCAAGCGAACGGCGCAGCAGATTGCCGAGATCGTTTCCAAGATCGCTGTTGTAGCGCTGCACGATCTTCTCTTGCGAATAGGAGA
>DAISWS010000076.1:0-12385 GCA_036826275.1 Vulcanimicrobiaceae bacterium | reverse complement strand
GCGACCACCGCGTGGGGCCACAGCAGGGCGCTTCCGGCCCCTGCGCATGCGAGAAGAGCAAGGGCAAGGCTGGCGGCGAGAAGGGCGAAAAATCGCTGGATCATCGGTAGTGCAAAGCACATACACGTGTGATAGAACAGAATCCTATGAAAGTACAACTTGGCGCCGTCGGTCATTTCGGGCTTGCGGTGCGGGACCCGCAGCGCAGCGCGTCGTTCTGGACAAACAATTTCGATCTTAAAGAACTGTTCCGCGTCGAAGATGGCGTCGGTTTGAGCAACGACGCCGTAACCATCGTGCTGCACAAGGGCGTGCCGCACCCCGGCACGTTCGGTCACATGTCGTTTCACGTCGCGAACATGCACGCGTTGCGCGAAGCCGTGAATCTGCTGAAGAAGAACGGCGTAGAGTTGGAAGATCCCGGGGACGAGATCGGCCCGGAAGCGCCGGGCTCACCGCATCTTGGCCTCTGGTTTCACGACCCGGACGGGTACCGTTGGGAACTTTCCGTCCAAAACGGCGCTGCGGAATAGCGCAGACAGGTAGTCACTGCGCGGGCGCGCAAAGCGCTTATATGGTCATGCGGGTGCTGCTTGCGTTTGTATACGTCCTTACGGTTCTGCTGCTCCCGCTTGGCGCCGCGGCGCAAAGCGAGGAGAGCGGTTTCATTGTCGTAACGGTCACGGACGCAGCCACCAAAAAGCCGATCGACAACGCGCAAGTGTTTTTGCTCGGCGGCGATCAGCCGCAAAGCTCGCTGACGAACGCGCGCGGATTACTGATCTTCGAATCCGTGCAGCCCGGCATCTACCGCGTGGAAGTCAAGGCGGACGGTTACCGTGATAGCGCGGCGGCCGAAGCCGATGTGAACGACGGCGATCGCGTGAACGTTGCCGTGGCGCTGCAGCCGGTATTGCCCACGATCGCAAACGTCGTCGCGCGTGCCGGCGTACGCGTGAGCACGCAAAGCGTCGACGAGAACAGCCCCGAGCGCAAGGTCTCCAACTCATTGCTGGACGCGCTCGGCAAGATCGCGGGCGTGGATATCGAGGATCAACTCTACGGTTCGGATTCCGCGTTCAACATCTCGCTGCACGGTGCGGACTCATCGCAAACCGCGTACTCGATTGACGGCGTTCAAGTGCACGGTGCGGCCGGCGCGGGCATGAGCGGCTTCCAGGATCTCTTCGGCGGAGCGTCGGTGGACTTTGCGCCGAGCGCCATGGGTTCCGCCGGAATGGTGAGCTTTTGGACCGCGCAGCCGACGAAACGCTGGACGTACCGTTTCACCGGCGTTGCCGGCAACTACGGCAATACGCTTGGGACGTGGACGGCGACGGGAAGCGCCGGAAAGACGTCGTTCGTGTTCGAGCACTCGGCCGGCGGGCAAGACGATCCGCTGGACGGACAATTTTTCGCCGACTCCACGGGCGCTGCATACATGCATCAGGGTGGCTTTTCGCGCCGCGCGGATATGGTCAAAACGCAGCTCGCGTTTTCGCCGGTCACTACGCTGAAATATACGATGATGACCGGCACCAATACGCGCGCGAGCATATGTTCGAGCGATGTCACGCTGCTTCCGTGCGGGTTCGGACCGGGGGAGATTAATCACGCCAACAATCTGATGCAAACCCTAAGTTTTTCATCGATTGCCGGACACGTGCAGTTCAACGTGTTCGCCAATGCCGGAGGTTACAGCGATACGGATTCCGATCCGAATCGCGCGGTGAACGGCGTACGCGTGCCATTTTCGTCCACCGGCCGCTATCCATGGTGGAGCGCCGGCATTTATACCAGCGCATCGGCACGGCGTCATACCGTGAGCGGTGGATTCTACACCACCGATACCAGCAGCACGTTCACGTCGACGTACGACGCCGTAACAACGGTTTCAAACTCGCGTAACGAGCGGTACGCCAGCATGTGGCTCGCCGACAAAGTCAAGGCAAACGACAAACTCGCTATCGATTACACACTCTCGCAGTCGGCCGGGACGGGAGCCGGCAGTAATCTCGAGTTGTATACGAACGCGACGTGGCAACCGCGAACGGCTGACGTGTTCACGTTGGGAGTGGGACTGGGAAGTTCGCAGCCGGCGCCCGTGTTCGGAAGCCTGGTTGGTGACGCCCTCACCGCGCAATATGACTGCTACAACCAATCGGTGTTCGTGAACGGCCCGGGCGATGAGGCAAACCGGCAATCGTCCCTGCACTACAACGCCGGATGGCGCCACACGTGGAAACGCGGGCAACTCTCGGTAAATGTTTACCGCAATCAGTACGACGGGCAGGGCCTGTTCGCGTCCGTGCCGTTTGCCGCGGAACCGGGCTCCATCTTTCCCAACGGTCCGGCAGCGTATCTTGCATCGCTGCAAGGCGTGTGGTCCGAGCCGACCGTGTGCGGCTCGAAACCGTTCGATCCGGCTCGCGTTTACGTGAGTCAGTACGTGAGCGGCTTGAATCAGATCAACCAAGGCTATTCGGTCAGCGGACGCTTTGAGTTGAGCCGCACGCTCGCGCTCTTTCCGAACTATGCGGTGAGCAGCTCCGCCCTCGCGTCGCTGGATCCGCGCTTGCAGTTTCCCGGCAGCTACTTCACCCTGGGAAGGCAGCTCCCGCATCATCCGCTGCGCACGGCGGGGCTCACCGTGGACGGCGTGTTTCCGCGTCAAGGCCTGGAGTGGGTAGCGAACGCACAATTCACCGATGCGAACAACTGGCAGAATTTGCCGGCGTACACGATCTACAACGCGGGTTTGATCTTCAAATTGCAGCGTGGCTCGCTGCGGATGTTCGAAAGTAACGTGTTCGGCTCGCACACCGGACTCTTCACGACCTTTCAAGGAATCAATCCGCTCCCGGTCCAAGGCGGCGGCACGTTCGCGCTTTCGACGACGCCGCTGCAGCCGCGCCGGTTCAGCGTCGAATACGAGCTGCATTGGCAACAGCCGGCGCCGCCGGCAAAGAAGAAGCCCTAGCTGCGCATTCCCGCTTTGAGGACGCGCAGTAAGTCGGCGGGTGATTGTGTGAGGTCGAAGTCGCAGAGCGCTTTGCCGATCTCCGCTTGCGAGCGGCTCGTGACATACCACGGCGGCGCCGGCATGAAGTTGAGCTCGCCTCTGCGCAGGCTGCGCGGAAACGGCGTGAACGGTGCGCGCAGCACGGTCTTTTCCGTGCGTTCCAGGAGGTACGAGTTGTGCACCACGCCGATTCCGCTGCCTGCATCCTCGAGGGTGTGCCCGGGATACGCGCCCCATGGCACTTCGGGAATGAGAAAACCCGCACCGGTCCACACGTTCACGCCGATCGTCCCGTAGCGTAGCGTCGCCAGAGCCCAATCGATCAGTTCCGGATGCTGCCTCATCGTCGCGGGATGAACGATGAGATTCGCGCCGAGCGTTCCGCGTAGCCGTTCGTTGGCGAGCGTCACCGCGGCGCGCACGAACGTGTGAAGGTCGCCGCTGAGCGCCGCGCACGCAAGCACGCCCGAAAAGGTTTCCGTTGTGAACGCCGGATGCGCGTTGTCCGACGCGTCCACGTGCGTAACGGTTCGCAGCGGTGCAGCGCTGCCGGCGAGCGCCGTGCGGCGGGCTGCCGCGCCCGGATAATATTCCGGCCGCTGCTCCATACGCTCGAACACCGCTCCGACGGCGCGCGCGAGCTTCTCGGTATGATCCCAATCCTTGGGCACGATGAGGACCTGCGCCGAAATGCAATTGAATCCGGCGTTATGCGCTTTTTGCGTGGCGATGTGCAGCGCTTGGTAGTTCAGATCGCGGTCATTCCATGGGCCCGGGACGACGATGGTAGGACTGACGTTGCCCAGTTCGCTGGTGATGCGCTTGCGCGTTCCCGCCGCGGCGACTATTGCGGCGTGCGTGCTTTCGCTGCCTGTGATATGAATGTCGGTAACCAGATCGTGCGAGCAAAGAAACGATCCGGCATCTGCACCGCCGTACGCGAAACGCAGATACCCCGCGTCGACGAACCCGGAAAATGCGCGCTCCAGAATCGGCCCGAGGTAGTCGTTCACCGGATTCATCTTGAGCATGCACACGCTGCCGTCGGCGATCATCTTGTACAGTACGTCGAGCGGCGCGATGCTCGCGATGTTGCCGGCGCCGAGCACGAGCGCGACGCGCCCGCGTGGAGCGCCGCGCCGGTAGAAAGACCCCGCTTCGGCGCGGACGTCTTCCGGCGTGACGCCCGTCTGCATCCAGACCTCCGCGTGCGTGCCGCTGCCCAAAACGAGATCGGGCGCGATGCTGCGCGGGAACACGGGAACGATTGTGCGGCCATCCGCCCGGCGACGCGCGGCCGGCACAGGTGAAAGTCCCCGTGTGGCGATGCCGCGCAGCGTCCGGATATAGCAGGTCAACGCATGGAGCAGGCCCCAGGGGCCGGTGAGCCACTCCTCACCCTCAAGGGGCGAGCCCTGTGCGATTCCCTTGGCTCTCGAAGCGGCTTGCGCCCAGTCCGGCGCTACCGCATGAACCGAACGCTTGAGGTCTTCGAAGAGCCTGATCTTGCGTTCGACCGCAAGGCGTGCCCACGCATCCTTCGACGCGTCCAGCGTCTCCAGGTCCCGTTCGAGTTGATTCACTCCTGTATACTACACTAGCAAGGAGAGGCACCCCATGAAGAAACGACGCCGAAAGGCCAAGCTCGTGCCGCGACTCGGGCCTCCGCAAAACCTGCGGCCCGCCGGAGCCCACGAGAACAAAAAACGCTACGACCGCAAACGCCGCAAAGCCGCCCTCATCCGCTATGACGAGGACGGCTTTTTTATAGCTTCGGTCGTTGGTGTAGGCCATTAGAGCGGCGGGTACACTCCAATCCTACCGGAGGTTACCATCACCGTGAGCCGCTTTCCAGCCGAACTGACCGTTACGCTCGTCGACGGACGTACCATCACCGAGTGTTTCAATCAGGCGCTAATGGCACAGTTCATGCGCAACGCGATGCTCGAGGCGCTCCAGCGCGGCGAATCGATCATCGTGTTCGATGGCGAGCGCATCGAGATCGAACCGGAACGCGTGGCATCGGTGCGCGTCACGGTGCAAGACGCCGTAAGCGCCTAGCGCTTAGGCGATAAGGTCGCGCTCCACCATGATCGGTCGCGGATCGACCAGGTGGTGATTGAGCCCCAGTTTCTCCGCCGGGACGCCGAGCGCATACGCAACGAGCTGCGGCAGATGGAACGTGGGCAGATCCGTGCGTCCCCAGCGCGCCGCGGCATCTTGCTGATAGCTGTCGAGCGCGAGATGACAGAGCGGGCACGGCGTGATGACGGCTTCGGCGCCTTTATCTTTGGCCATGCGCATGTTCTGGCCGACCATCGAGGCGGCAACGCCGTCTTTCTCGAGCTGAATGTGGAAACCGCAGCAGCGCGTCTTGCCGGCGTAATCGACGGCTTCGCCGCCGAGCGCGACGATGACGTCTTCGAGTGAGTGCGGATTGCGCGCCGACTCCCAACCGTTCACGCTTTCCGGACGGATGATGTGGCAGCCGTAGAACGGCGCGACCTTCAAACCGTTGAGCGGGCGCACGACCATTTTGCTCAGGTTGTCCAGGCCGATGTCGTCGACGAGCAGCCAAAGCAAATGGCGCACCATCACGTTGCCGTTGTACTTCGCGCCGAACTTGCCCAGGATGGAGTTCGCGTGATTTAACTGCTCCTCGGAATCGAGCAGCTCTTTGTTGGCGGCGCGCATATGGCCCGTGCACGTCGAGCAAATTGTGATGACGTCGTCCAGGCCGAGCGCTTCCGCCTGGGCGTACGTGCGCGCGTTGAGCACGCGCGCAATGTCGCGGTTCGTGTCGTTGACGACCGAGGCGCCGCAGCACGACGCGGCGGTGAGTTCGATGAGCTCGATGCCGAGTTTGTCGGCAAGCAGCATCGTCGAGTTGAAGAGCTCTTTGCACGACTCTTTGGCGACGCAGCCGGGGAAGAACCCGTAGCGCTTGGTTTCGGAGCTGTGCGAGCGCCGGTGAAGATTCTTCGGCTGCTCTTCCGGAAGAAGTGTGGTACTCATTAGCTGACCGGGACCTCCAGCGCTTCAAAAATGGTGCGGACTTCGTCGACCTTCGGAATAGGCTTGATAAAGGGCGGCGGCGCTTTGCCCTTCCACGCCATGCGCAAGCCCTGGGGCATGACCTTGGCCAGCCCGATGATGTTGAACTTGCCGACGGTCCCGAGAACGAGTTCCGTCTCGTTGAGCATGCCGGTCTTCTTGACCCAGCGGTTGACGATGAACGCGTGGCGCGGGCCGCGTTCGTTCAGCATGACGCGATCCTTGATGGTCGCGCGCTTGACGTCGACGATACGCCAGTGCGGATCGACGTGTTTCGGACAGTACGAACACGCGTAACAGTGCGCGCACAGCCACAGGTAATCTTCGTTGATCTGCGCGAGGCGTTCGGGGCGCTGACCGTCGCGCACGTCTTCGATGAAGCGGTACGCGTATGCGATGGCTGCGGGACCGGCGAACGCGGGATCGACGCTCACGACCGGGCAGAGCGCGTAACACGTCGCGCACATGATGCAGTTCGCCACGTCCACCAGTTTCTTCATGTCCTCGGGGCTGACGCGGCGCTCCGTCTTGTGGTCTTCGTCCTTGTCGGCCGGCTGCAGATATGGCTTGAGACGCGTGTACTTGTCCCAGAACGGATCCATGTGCACGACCAGGTCGCGCATCGGCTGGAAGTTCGGCATCGGATCGATGTGGATCGTGCCTTCGCCGTCCATCACCGTGTTGCACGGCGTTTTACAGGCCAGGCCTGTCACGCCGTTGATGTTCATCGAGCACGAACCGCAGATGGCCGATCGGCACGAGCGGCGGAAACTGATCGAACCGTCGACTTGCGCCTTGGCTTCTTCGAGCGCGTCCAGGACGGTAGTCGTGGGCGGAATCTCGACCTCGACGGTGTCCCGGTGTGGAACGTCATCGACGGCCTCGTCGAAGCGGAAGATGTCTAATTTAATTTTTGCCATTATGTATCTTTAGTACGTCCGGACCTGCGGTTGCCATTTGGTGATGGTGACTTTGCGCGAGTAGTCGAGTTTCGGGTTTTGCCCGTCTTGACGCCATGCGAGCGTATGCTTGAGCCAATTCTCGTCGTCGCGCTCGGGGTAGTCGGTGCGCGCTTGCGCCCCGCGCGACTCCGTGCGATGCAGCGCGCCATTGGCCACACACATCGCCGCGTCGATGAGGAAGTCGGTCTCCATGGTGTTGACCAGATCCGTATTGAACGTTTTGGATTTGTCCATTACGTACACGTTCTCGTCGAACGCCTTGCGGATCTCGAGCAGCTCGTCGACCGCTTTCTGCAGCTGACCTGCGTTGCGGAAGATGAAGCAGTTATCGCTCATCGTTTTGTTCATTGCGGCACGGTACTTGGGCGCGCGCTCGCCGCCGCTCTTGGAGAGCCACGCGTTCAGCCGGTCTTTTTCGTGCTGCAGCGTTCGCTCCGACGGGCGAACCTGGCCCACGGATTTGATGTAGTCGATCGCGTGCTTCGCGCTGCGCGCGCCGAAGACGATCGTTTCGAGCAGCGAGTTGCCGCCCAGGCGGTTCGCGCCGTGGACGCTCGGATCGGCGCATTCGCCTGCGGCATACACGCCCGGCACGCGGGTCGCACCGTTGATGTCGGTTTCGATGCCCCCCATGGTGTAATGCATGCCCGGCAAAATCGGAATGGGATCGTTGATCGCGTCTTTGCCGGTCGCGTCCAGCGCGAGTTCGCGGATCTGCGGAAGACGTTCCAAGATTTTCTCGCGGCCGAGATGGCGCAGGTCGAGCAGTACGCAGCCGTCGATGCCGCGGCCTTCAAGAATCTCGGTCCACTCCGCGCGCGAGACGACGTCGCGCGATGCAAGTTCGCCTTTGTTCGGCGCGTACTTGAACATGAAGCGCTCGCCGCTGGCGTTGAGCAGATACGCGCCTTCCCCGCGAGCCGCTTCGGAAAGCAGCACGCCGTTCTCTTTGAGCGAGGTGGGGTGGAACTGCACGAACTCCATGTCCATCACGGGGATGCCCGCGCGGAACGCGATGCCCAGGCCGTCAGCCGTCGACGCGTAGCCGTTCGTCGTCTTCGCGTACATGCGCCCGGCGCCGCCCGTTGCAAAGATCGTTGCCTTCGCGTTGATCAGTTCCAGTTCGCCGTTGCGCATGTTGTATGCAACGACACCGGTACCGACGCCGTCTTCGACGCATAGCGCGGTACAGAAGTATTCTTCATAGACTTTGACGTTGAAGCGCTCGAGCTGCTCCCAGAGCGTGTGCAGGATAACCAGGCCGGTGACGTCGGCCGAGTAGCACGTGCGCGGTGCGCCGGCGCCGCCGAATGGGCGCTGCGCGATGCGTCCGTCGGGCAGGCGGGAGAAGATGCAGCCGCGGTGTTCGAGCCAGATAATCTGGTGCGGCGCGTCCTCGCACATCGCTTCGATGCAGTCCTGGTCGCCCAGATAATCCGAGCCCTTCGCCGTGTCGAACGCGTGGTTTTGCGGGGTATCTTCTTCGCGGTTGCCCAGCGCAGCGTTGATGCCGCCTTGGGCCGCGCCGGAATGGCTGCGAACCGGGTGCATCTTGCTGACGATGGCGACGTCGGCTCCGCGCTCTGCCGCTTCGACAGCAGCGCGCATGCCGGCCAAGCCGCCACCAATGACGACGACGTCGTGCTTGATCACGTGGACCTTTCCCGGGAGTAGAGCGAACTTTGCTTCTTTATACTACTCGGGTTTAGTGTACCCCCACGACCTTAGTCAGGGACGGCCGGGCAGCCGGTGGGCCCGTTACGTGATTAGCAGCCCTTCTGCGGCGGAGGCGGCCCCTTCCATGGCCGTGCGCGCGGACGTCATCGATACGCTCGCCAGTCGGGCCGTGTCGGCGCACGTTTGCGCGCCTTGGTTCCAGCGCCGGAGAGCGCCCGCTGCCAGGCCCAGCTTGCCGCGAAGCTCTACGATGGCTTCATGAAGCCGGTCAACGTCCTCCGGCGGCAAATGCGCGGTGAGCGTCTCGTGTACTTGCGCCAAGCCTTCGAAATGCGCGCGCAGCGCCTTGAAGACCCGCTCGACCGTCAGTGCCTGATCGCCCAGCATTTGCGTGCAGCGCGAAACGTCGCTTACGCCCGTGGCAGCTTGATCGCTGATCGTGGCAGCTTCGAGCAGCGTGTGCATGAGCTCGTTTACGAGCTCGGCGTTACTTACGCTACTTTGATGAGCGCGAAGGCTTCGTGCGTACATGATGACGACCTTTGGACGGAATCGTGCATGAGATCGAGCGCCGCGGCGATTTGCTCGGCGTTGAGCGCCGTGGCTCCGCAGAAGACCCGGCGAAGATTCGAGGCGATGGCGGCAGCCCGTGTTGCCTGCGTCGATGCTTCTTCCATGAGCAGCGATGCCTGGACCAGCCGCTGGTAAACTGTGCGCTTGGGATCGTCCATGATGCTCTCCCCTAAAAAACATCGAAAGCCGGGCGGAGCATAAAGTGCGCCCGCCATCACGATCCGATCCTAACAAAGGTGGAGATCGGCGTCGTGAGTATTTGCACCCAAGCAAGCGCGCTCTGGCCGAATCTTTACAGGCGCTTACTTGTTTGCTAGTCGACTTCTGGTAATGCAGATGACGGCTGTACCGAAGCCGCCGATTTGCGGTCGAAAAAGCGGTACGTATTTTTGCCGCTTTGTTTTGCGTGGTACAGCGCTTCGTCCGCCGCGAAAAACAGCGTCTGTCCGTCCGTGCCGTCGAAGGGGAACATTGAGACGCCGATTGACGACTGCAGGCCGTTGCGCCGCAGCGCCGACAAAATGCGCTCGACGCCACGCTCGGCTGACTCACGATCGCTCTTGGTCATTACGACGACGAATTCGTCGCCGGCGTAGCGCGCCAAGATATCGCCTTTGCGCGCCGTTTTCTTGAGGACGTTCGCAAAACGTTTGAGCGCAAGGTCGCCCAAACTGTGACCGCCGGAGTCGTTGATTTTCTTGAGATCGTCCAGGTCGAGAATGATGAAGGCGAACGGCGTATCGTACCGCTCCGAGTTGTGCAGCTCGCGTTCCATCATCTCGTTGAGCGCGCGGCGGTTGGGGATACCGGTCAACGTGTCGGTGAGGGCCAGGCGCTGCGTCTCCTCGAGCAGGCGGCGCGTTTCTTCGTATAAGCGTGCGTTCTCGACGGCGATCGCGGCCTGCGCGGCAAAATCGAGCAAGACGCGCAACTG
Organism: Vulcanimicrobiaceae bacterium; assembly: GCA_036826275.1. Lineage (GTDB taxonomy): Bacteria > Vulcanimicrobiota > Vulcanimicrobiia > Vulcanimicrobiales > Vulcanimicrobiaceae > DATGJX01. Next base: position 2,163 of record DAISWS010000076.1, on the reverse strand, counting down.
ATTTTCGGTTACCTCGTTGCTTGGCGGACGATCGACGTACAGCATGCCGCGCACGACGTCGCGCGCGACCAGCGGCGCGATGCAGTAGGAACCTTCCGTGTCGGAAAGTGGTTTATCGGGATCGGCATCGCTGCCGAATGCCACTTGCAACACGCCGTGGGCGACGTCTTGCAGCGTCGAATTCGGAAGGTAGTCGAAGGCGTCGGGCGCATGCAGCACCGTTCCGTTCACGTCGCCTTCCAGCCGGCGGATCACGTTGCCGTGTTCGTCGACGTCGAACAGAATCACGCGTTGAAATTTCAGCGCTTCGGTGACGCCGCGTAAGACCATCGACAAGATGTCGTTAATGTCGAGCGTCGAATTGATGGTGGAAAACACTTGCTGGAGAACGAAGAGTTCGGCGTTCTGCTGGGCGTATTCGTCCCGCTCGGCTTCGAGCATGGCAATACGCGAGCGCAGGCGCTCGATTTCGGCAACCAGTTCCGCCTTTGGGCGGTCGTCGGGGAGGGCCTCGGAGGCCGTCTCGGACAGGTTCAAACCCACGATTACTGTAACGTCTTAATCCGTTTGTTTCTTTAGTTTTAACATTCATAAGGTAGAGGGTCGAAAAGCCGTCCGGTGAGCCAATTCGTACATCTCCACGTCCATAGTGAGTACTCGCTCCTGGACGGAGCTTGCCGCGTCGACAGCCTGTGCCGGCGCTCGGCCGACGACGGCAGCCCTGCCGTCGCTTTGACGGACCACGGCGTCATGTACGGCGCCATGGAGTTTTACTACACGGCGCGCGATTTTAAACTTACGCCCATCATCGGCTGCGAAGCGTACATCGCGCCGCGGGGGCGTCTGGACCGCACCGTGCGCGACGAGGCGCACGTAACATTGCTCGCGGCCGACGTCGAGGGATACAGAAACTTAACCGCGCTCATCTCCAAAGGCTTCCTCGAGGGCTACTACTACAAGCCGCGCATCGACCTGGAACTGCTGGAGAAGCACAACCGCGGCCTCATCGTCCTCTCCGGGTGCATGTCCGGGATGGTGGCGGCGCCGCTGCTGAAAAACGACTACGAGAAAGCGCGCTCGGCGGCCAAGACGTTCATCGACATTTTCGGCGATCGCTTCTATATCGAGGTGATGCGTCACGGGATGCCCGAGGAAGAAGCGATCAATCAAGGCCTGGTGAGAGTGGCGCGCGAGCTGAACGTTCCGCTCGTCGCTACCAACGATTCGCACTACCTGCAGCAAAGCGATGCGCCGGCGCACGACGTGCTTCTGTGCATCGGCACCGGCAAAACCGTCTCCGATACGAGCCGCATGAAGTTCTACTCCGATCAGTTTTACGTCAAAAGCGATGCCGAGATGCGCGAACTGTGGGCGGACTTGCCGGAAGCGTGCGACAACACCATCGAGATCGCAAAGCGCGTCGACATCCGCATTCCGGAGAAGATCTACCATCTGCCTGCGTTCCCGGTGCCGCAAAACAACGGCAAGGAAAAAAGCGCGGAAGAGTATTTACGCGAGGTCTGCGAGCAGGGGTTGGCGGAGCGCTACGGAGCGGAGCGCGCAACCAACGATGCGGCGTTGCGCGAGCGGTTCGAATACGAACTGGACGTCATTCTGAAGATGGGCTTCGCGTCGTACTTCCTCATCGTGTGGGATTTCATCAAGTACGCGCGCGATCACGACATTCCCGTCGGACCGGGGCGTGGTTCCGCGGTGGGCTCGGTGGTATCGTATAGTTTGAAGATCACCGATCTGGATCCGCTCCGATATAATTTGATCTTCGAGCGTTTCCTCAATCCGGATCGCATTTCAATGCCCGATATCGATACCGATTTTTGCGTCGAGCGGCGCGACGAAGTGATCAAATACGTCACCGGTAAATACGGCGAGGACCGCGTCGCGCAGATCGTCACGTTCGGCACGATGGCCGCGCGCGCCGCGATTCGCGACGCGGGACGCGCGCTGGGCGTTCCGCTGCCGGACGTCGACCGCGTTGCGAAGATGATCCCGTCCGGGCCGGGCGGCATGTCCATCGGCCAAGCGCTGGAAAACATACCGGAACTCAAGGCGCTCTATGCGATGTCGCCGGAGATCCGGCGGCTGCTCGACACGGCCAAAGCGATCGAAGGGCTGGCGCGCAACGCGGGCACGCACGCGGCCGGC
>DAISWS010000075.1:0-12443 GCA_036826275.1 Vulcanimicrobiaceae bacterium | reverse complement strand
CGTATTCGAAAGGCCCCCGCGGCTGCGGGGGCCTTTACACGGTTACTTACGCTACCCGCTAGTTCTTCGCGTCGGCGATCTTCTTGGTGAGAATCCCAATGGCGGCTTGTAGTTGCGCGTCGTGGCCGAGATCGCCGAGCCGTGCATCCTTGTTCTCGATCACGACGTAATCCGGTTGGATGCCCTTGAGATTGATGTCGTGATTCTTGGGTGTGAGATAGTGCGCGGTCGTAATCTTGATCGCGGCGCCATCCGGGAGCGGCGTCAGCGACTGCATCACGCCCTTGCCGAACGTCTTCTCGCCGACGAGCACGCCGATGCCGTTGTCTTGCAGCGCGCCCGCGGTAATTTCCGATGCCGATGCGGTGTAACGGTTCACCAAAATGGCCATCGGCTTGCGCGGCAGCGCATCAGTGCCCGCGTCGACCGTGGTCGTGTGCGAACCGCGCTCTTCGATCGTGAGCAGCGGATTGTCGTTGATGAACTTCGAGCTGATGTCGAGCGCGGAGTTCACGTACCCGCCGCCGTCGTCGCGCAAGTCGATGACGTACGCGCGCACGTTATCCTTTTGCAGGCGGTCCAGCGCAACGGCGAATTCGTCGGGCGTATCGCGCCCGAACGCCAGGATGTAGATGTAGCCGACATGCTGCGGCAGCATCTTGTAGATCACCGTAGGCGGTTGAACTTCCGAACGCGTGATGTCGAGCGCGCCGAGCATTTTGCCGTCGCGCATCGCCTCGAGGTGCACGACCGTGCCCGGCTTACCGCGCAGCAGCGTGCTCGCCTGATCGGCGGTGACGTCTTTGAGCGATTTGCCGTCGACGCTCGTGAACAAGTCTCCGGTTTGCAACCCGGCCTTTTCGGCGGGCGTCCCAGGGACGACGTACTCCGCTTGAATGTATTTGCTGGCGTCGTCCGCGCGAACGATCACGCCGATGCCGGAAATCTTCTCGGGATCGAGCGCGTCGTTGAATTGCCGGTACTCTTCGGGCGTGAAGAACGCCGTGTACTTGTCGTGCAGTGCGCCGGCCATACCGTCGATCGCATCGTACGTGAGCTGCGTCTGCGAAAGACGCAGCGTCGGCTGCATGTGCGCGATCGACGAGATCACCTCGGCGACGTTGCCTTCCATGCTGCCCGTATCGTGAAACTGCGGAACGGCGATCTTCACGTGATGCTTGGACGCATCCGCGAGCAGCGCTTGGCGCGCGCCGTCCAGCAGCCGCTGCGCATCAACCTTGGAATAATATGTCGTCGACAACAGCTCGTAGCTCTGACGCAAATCTTCAGACGGATTCGCGGCCGGAGCGGCGCCGAGTGTAACGGGAAACGCAGCGACAAGAACGATCGCCAAAGCCCAACGGCGTAAACGCCAATGCATGTGAGGGTGAAGCCTCGCTTTCAAATAAACAGCGGTCCTAGAATACCTATCGGCAAAAGCGCGGCGCAAAAACGCAACGACGGTGCCGGGGAGGGTGTTCCAGCATATGCGGGGACCATCCCGCAACTATCGTAAATCAGGAACATGATTCAAACCATCGGTGTGACCGGGATGACGTGTCAAAATTGTGTACGGCACGTCACCGAAGCCCTGAATGCGCTGCCGGGCGTCCGCTCGGCGCAGGTCGACCTGCCCTCCGGGAGCGCCCGCCTGGAAACAGACCGCGAGCTGCCCGCCGCCGAGCTGAAGGCGGCGCTCGACGAAGCGGGCTACGAGCTGGCGTGACCGCATCGGACGAGCGGGCGCCCGTCACCGAGCTGGTAATCTCCGGTATGACGTGCGCGTCGTGCGTCGCGCACGTCGGCCGGGCGCTCCGCAAAGTTCCGGGCGTGACCGGCGCGCAGGTCAATTTGGCGACCGAGCGCGCAAGCGTCAGCCATGCCGGCGACGTTCAGCCGCAGGCGCTGATTGCCGCGGTCAAAAGCGCCGGGTATGGGGCCGCCGTTGCGAACGGCGAGGAATCGGATGAGGATGCCCGGCAGCGCGACGCGGAGGTAGCCCGCAAACGCCGCCTGCTGATTCTGGCGTTCGTACTTTTCGTGCCGACGCTCATACTCGGCATGACGCCCGTGGCGTTCCCGTTCAAAGACTGGGTGATGTTCGCGCTCACCCTTCCGGTGTGGGTGCTGGTGGGCGGCGAATTTCATCGCGGCGCGATCGCCGCGCTTGCGCACGGCACGAGCAATATGGATACGCTGGTATCGCTCGGTTCGACCGCGGCGTTCGGCTACTCGATCTATTCCACGCTCGCCATGCAGCCGTCGTACTACGAAACGGCGAGCGCGATCATTACGCTCGTCTTCGCCGGTAAATATTTGGAAGCGGCCGCGCGCGGCCGCAGCAATCGTGCGATACGCGCGCTGCTCGATTTGCGTCCGCAGGTTGCCTTCGTGCGCGAGAGCGATGGAAACGTGCGTAAAATTCCTGTCGATTCGGTGCAAAGCGGAGCGTTGCTGCTCGTCCCCGCTGGCGAGCGCATTCCCGTCGACGGGATCATCGAAGAGGGAATCAGCGCCATCGACGCGTCGATGCTGACGGGCGAACCGCTTCCCGTCGCAGTTGGCCCCGGTGACGAACTCAAACAAGGAACGCTCAACGGCGCGGGCGCGCTGGTTATGCGGGCGCAAGCGGTCGGTACCGGCACGACGCTTTCACGGATTGTCGAGGTCGTGCGCCGCGCGCAAGGCAGTACGCCGCGCGTTCAGCGGCTTGCCGATGCGGCCGCGGGAATCTTCGTACCGGCGATCTTAATCGCGTCGCTCGCGACGCTCGCCGGATGGCTCCTCACGCACCATGCGTTTGCGGCCGCGTTGAGCGCGTCCGTCGCGGTGCTGGTCGTGGCTTGTCCGTGTGCGCTCGGACTCGCGACGCCCACGGCCATAATGGCCGCCGTCGGCACCGGTGCTCGCCGCGGTCTGCTCTTCCGCGACGCCGACGCGGTCGAGCGCCTCGGCGCAGTGCGCGCGGTATTGTTCGACAAGACCGGAACACTCACGATCGGCAAACCGGAAGTCATCGCCGTTTTGGCGTCGGGTCATTCCAATGAAACGGACGTTCTTACGGCAGCCGCGGCGCTCGAACATGCGTCGACGCATCCGCTTGCGGCGGCGATCGTGCGTGCCGCACGCGATCGCGGGATCGCCGCCGGCGTGGCGGCGTCCGTCAATGCGCAGCCGGGAGCCGGTCTGTCCGGCAGCATTGCCGGTACGCCGTACGTCGTCGGCAACGCTGCGTTTATGCGCGAGCACGGCATCGCGCTGGATGGCTTGCGCGGCGGCGAGGCGACGCGCGTGTACGTCGGTTCGAGGCAAACGTTGCTGGGAGCCATCGAACTGGGCGATGCTATCCGGCCGGAAGCGGCCGACGCCGTTTCGCGTTTGCAGCGCGAGCGCATCAACGTGCACGTCGTCAGCGGCGATGCCGAGGCGCCGACGAGAGCGCTCGCCGAGCGTCTGAGCCTGGACGGGTGGCACGCGCGCATAACGCCCGAGGGAAAAGCGGATATCGTACGGCAACTGCGCGACGCATACGATCGCGTTGCGTTCGTCGGAGACGGCATCAACGATGCGCCGGCGCTTGCAACCGCGGACGTGGGATTGGCCATGGGCGGCGGCACGGAGATCGCCATCGAAAGCGCGCATGCGGCGATTCTTTCCAACGATCCACGCGCGGTGGCGGCGGGCATCGAACTCTCGCGGGCAACGGTACGCACGATCAAACAAAATCTGTTCTGGGCGTTTGCCTACAATGCCGTGCTCGTTCCGCTTGCCGCCGTCGGCATCGTGCGCCCGCTCTTTGCTGCCGCCGCGATGGGTGCGTCAAGCCTGTTCGTCGTCGGCAACTCCCTGCTGCTGCAGCGCAAGGGCCGCTAGCGTACCCGGAAACCGGCCGCCTGGAGGACCGTACCTGCCGACGGCTAGACGGTTGACGAAACGCGCACGCGTGAAAAAGAATGTACGGTGGCGGAAAAACAATGGTGATCGAATTACAAGGCGACTACGACTTAACGCGCCGTGAAGAGCTCGACCAACTGCTCGACCGGTACGGGGACGCGGAGCCGTTGGCGCTCGATCTGCGCGGCGTGGCTAGCATCGACACCACAGCCGTGCGATCGCTGGTGCGTTTTCAGCGAGCCCGCAAAGAGGCCGGGTGCACGCCGATCGTTCTACTCAAGCCGTCGCCGGCCGTACGCATGTTCATCGACAAAGCGCAGCTCGACCACACGTTCGAAATCCGCGAGGAACTCTAACGCACTACGGGTATTCGTACGCGCCGGAGTCGCACTTGTCGTCGCTCGAGTCGCCGCGCGCGTTGCCCCGTTGATCGGTCGTCACGCCGTTGGCCGCGCACGTTGCCAGTGGAATGCGATCGTAGCCCGGACTGCTGGTACTGTCCGCCATCGTTTGCGTGGGACCGCCGTTCGAGGCAAGCGCTGAAAGAAGCGGATCGACGGCCGGCCCGGACACGTCGAAATCGCTCGCGCCGTTCATCGAAGAATTGCTCGTGTTGATGATATTGTAACCGTTATCGACGAGAAGCGTATTCGTCGTGTCGCCGCCGAGATTGCTTTGCGTCGATGCGCTTCCGCCGGCGACGATCGTTCCGAAGATCGTCAGCGTATTGGTGGACTGGCCGTAATAGTTTCCGCCCGCCCCGCTTGCGGCATCGGCGATGCCGTTCACGAGCGTTACGTTCGTGAGCGTCACCGTCGAGAACTCGTTGTAAATGCCGCCGCCGTACTGCGCGCTGTTGCCGGTTACGGTGTCGTTGGTCAGCGAAACCGCCGGCGTGGAATTCGATACCGGCGACACGAACACGCCGCCGCCGCCGTCGTTGCCCGACATGTCGCCGCTTACCGTGTTGTTCGCGATGGTGGAATCTGCAATCGTGGTGCTCACACTGTCGGCAATCATGACGCCGCCGCCCCCGTCGTCCGTATTAGGCGTGGCGGTCACCGAATTGGAGCTAATCGTCGTATCGGTAATCGTGGCGGTCCCGCCGCGCAGATCGACTCCTCCGCCGTCCGTCGTAGCGGAGTTGCCGGTAATCGTCGCATGATCGAGCGTCAAGGTTGTTCCGCACGAACAATACTCGAGCGCACCGCCCAAGGCGTATTCCTGGCTGGTCACTCCGTAGTGGACGTAGTGCGGATGTCGAACAAAGCGCGTTCTTGCGTGAAGCCGCACGGAAGCACGCGGCCGGGCAAGTGCGACGCACGATCCCGTGCTCCTGGCGGATGTCGTGACCGCTTTGTTATTGGTGAACGTGACGTTCGATAGTGCCGCACCGGACGCCAACGTCGCGCCGCCGCCGAGCGCAACCGCGTTACAACCCGCGTTGCCAACCGTCGCCGTGTTGCCGTCGAACGATCCGCCGGTCATCGCGATCCCGCTCGCGGCATCCAGGCCGCCGCCCTCCGCGTCATTCTCGCCGGTGACCGAATTGGAGCCGAACGTATCGCCGTCGAGCGTGAGCGTTTCGGATCCGTCTAACTCCAACCCGCCGCCATAAGCGGCGCCGTTGCTGCCGCTCGTCGTGTTGCCGCCGGTTGCCGAGTTTCCGGTGAAACCGGAGTTCGTGAACGATTCACCGCTCATCGTCGGCACGACGTCGGCGGCTCCGCCGTATGCGTCGCCATCGCTGCTGCCGTACGCACTGTTTGAGGTAAACGTGTCATGATCGAGCGCGAGCTGCCCTTGCAGTTCCAGAGCACCGCCGTAACCGCCGCTCGTGCCGCCGGCCGTATTCGACGTAAACGTCGAAGTCTTGACCGTCATCTGATTGTACGTATGGTCGAAAATCGCGCCGCCTTCGCCGAGCAATGCATCGGTCCGGCCGGCACCGTTCGATGTGAACGTCGAGTTGGTGACGGTGAGATTGCCGTCATCCAGTTCGATCGCACCGCCGTAGCCTTGAGCTCCGGTGCCGCTGCCGGCGGTATTGTAGCTGAAGGCCGTACTGTCGATCGTGAGGTCGGACGAGCTGTTGTAAATCGCGCCGCCGTATGCGGGCGGCGGAGAAGAAACGATCGTCGGATCTCCCGCGGCGTTACCGTCAAAGACCGCGTTGCTCCCGATCGTCGTCACGCCGCCGCTCAAGTACAGCGCTCCGCCGTGACCGCCTTTTGCAGTATTCGCGGAGTACGTACCACCGGAGATCGTGAGGGCCGCGGAGCCCATCGCCACAACCGCGCTGCCGTTGTTATTGGACACCGTGTCGCTCGTCAACGTGGCGGAAGCGTTCGTAAAAATCGCGCCGCCGTTGCCCTGGTTCGCACTATTGGTGGAGGTATTGTTCGAAAGCGTCGATCCGGTAATGGTGAGCAGCCTGGCCGAAGCATCCGCCCACACGGCGCCTCCCTGCGGTGCCCTGTTGCCGCTCATCGTCGTGCTCGTTACGGTAAGCGCGCCGTTCGCTTCAACTGCGACCGCACCACCCGTACCGCTCGCGCTGCTACCGGTGATCTGATCTTCATCCAGCGTAAGCGTTCCCGAATCGTCGAGCGCGCCGCCATTTCCACTCGCCGTGCTGCCTTGCGTCACCGTAAGGTTGGAAATGGTTGCCGTAATGCCGCTGGCGACGCCAAAGACGCGGGAGTTATTGCCGCCGCTGATCGTAACGGTCGCGGCGGGAAGCTTCACCCGCCGGCCGCCGCTTGGAGCAGTGCCGGCCGGGCCGCTTATCGTGACGTTGCGCAGCAGCGTAATCGAGCCGCTCGTAAGCGTTATCGTCGCGGGCATTGATAAAAGAAACGTTATCGTATCACCGGGATTGGCGTCTGAAACCGCTTGACGCAGCGAGCCCGGCCCGCTGTCCGCCGTCGTACTCACGACCGGACCGAGCACGATGTTCAACGTATTGGTCGTGTCTTGAACGATAGTGTAGTTGAAGCTCGTATGGTCGAGAATAGCGCCGGTGGCGTTTATTCCGCTGTACGTGTTCACGTCAAACGAATCGGCGCCCACCGCTGCGTCGATGGTCACCGTACACGTCGTTCCGCGCTCGGTCACGCTGCAGCCGGCGGAAGTCGGCGTCGCATTGAAGACTTGCTGCGTGCCGGAGTTCACGGTCACGCCGATCGATTGCGTCGAGGGAGAGATCGTTTCCGCATGCCGCGCGGCGGAGACCGTCTTTTTCGGAATCGTGAACGTGAACTTCACCGGCTCGTTTTGCGCGACGGGATGTCCCGGCGCGCTCGGCGGTATCAGCGATGAACTCCCGCTGTGCCCGCCTCCGCACGCCGGCAGAAGCGCGCAAAGCGCGATGACCGGGAGTGCCGCTCTCGGTCGCATCACTGAATGACTCCTTGCGTAATCGTCACGTTCACCGTGACGTTCGCGGATTGGCCGTTCCGATCGTTGATGGTGACGGTACACTGACCGGCTGCGACGGAGTGAACGCTGAAGGTCGTTTGCGGGCCGCTTGCGCTCGATGGTGTCACCGTCGCAATTTCAGCCGACGGCGGATTGCACGTGTCGCTTTCGATGAACTGGCCGTTATATGGACTCTCCGACACCTTGATTTGCTGCGCGACGCCCGGCAGCGTGAAATCAAGCACGGTCGGACTGACGATCAGCGCCGGTATCGGCGTCGGCGTCGGCGTCGGCGTCGGTGTCGGTGTCGGTGACGGCGTCGGTGTCGGTGACGGCGTCGGTGTCGGTGTCGGCGACGGAGATGGCACCGGCGTCGATGCCGGCGTTAGCACCGCCGGCGTCACGCTCGTTATCGTGCCGGCGACGGACGCGGAGATCGTTGCGCTTTTCAGCGCGGCGCTCCCGTCGTAATTCAATGTCACCGCGACGCTTGGATCGTTTACCGTCGTGGTGGAAAGCGTGGCGTGGCCGGACGTGTCGCTGTTCGTCAGCGCGATCGCCGGCGCGTAGGCACCCGGCGAAATGATTGTCGCCCCGGACGCGTCTTTTGCGACGACGGTCACGGGAATGCTCGCCGGCGTCCCAATCGGGGGGGCGTTCGTCGCGAGCAAAATCGCGATCGTGCTGACCACGCCGTTGAGCGTGACGTTCAGCGGCGTTGAACCCGATGCCGAAATATCTGCGGTAACGGTGCTCGACGCGAGTGCGGAGCCGCTCCCGTTCGTTCCGCTATACAGGACGATTGCAAACGTGTCGTTGCCGACCGGCGCGGTGACGCTCACTTGGCACGTCGTGGCACCTCCGGACGTCGTGCAGCCGCCGGAGCCGGGCGTAATGTTGGCAGTCGCCGCAGGCGCCGCGCCGTTCACCGCAACGGTCAACGACTGTGCATTCGGCGACACGTATCGCAGCGCGCGGCCGGCCGTGCTCTTCGCCGGGATCGAAACGGTGAGGAGGGCCGTACTTTGTTTGGCTGCCGGCAGCACTGCGCCGGACGGTCCGGACGATGAGCCGCCGCCGCATGCCGCCAATGCAAAGACGACCAGGGCGGTAAACGCGCGCTTCTTCAAAAAATGTGTTCTCCACCCGGTGCCGAGGGGTTGGTTGCCCTCTAGACTTCGCAAAGGAACTCTCAAGCACCCCGCGGCTCGGGCAGGCCAAAAGGCCCGGGCTTGCCTCCCGGGTGGAGCGCGGGCCGTAACCGATACTAGCGGTATGATGAGTCGCAACGCTATTAGCGATCGCCGTGCCATCTGGGCATCCGCGGTCGCCGGCGCTGTGCTCTCTGCGGTGCTTTTGGCGGGCGTGTGGCAATTTTCGCAGGTGCAACGCAGCATCGACCGGCAGGGGCTGTTCTCGGCCGCTGCATTTGCGGAGCGCGACCGCTTGCTGCAAATCGTAAACGAAGAAACGGGCATACGCGGATACGTCGCGACGTCGGATCCGTCATACCTCGGGATTTACTTTTCATCGCTCGCGCAATGGGCAGGCGACACCGCATCGATTGCGCGTACCGAAGCGGCACTTCCGCGGTTCGCGCCGGGCATACGCCGCTCGATGGATGCCGCGGCTGCCGTGCAGACGTTCTTCACGCACGAAATCGCGTTGATGCGCGCCCATCGCACGGCGAGCGCAAAGGCGCAGTTGTTACGCGGCCGCGAACTCGTCGACCGGCTTCGCGCGCTGGATGCTCGCGTGCAAGCGGACGCCGATTCAGAATTGAACGCGCAACGCGTCCACACGCGTTTTCTCGTCCTTGCCGGCATGACGGTCTCGATTGCGCTGTCCTTGATCTTCGTGGTGTGGACGCTTGGATTCATCGTGCTGTTGCGGCGCGCAGGCGACTACCGTCTTTCCTCGCTTCGCGATCCGCTAACCGGCGCACAAAACCGCCGTGGGGCCTTTGCAGCCATTGACGCGCAAATCGGCGCCGTTCGCCCGAAGGCGTTCGGTATCGTTTTTCTCGATCTCGATGATTTCAAGAAAATCAACGACGCGTACGGCCACGCAACCGGTGACGAACTTCTCCGGAATTTGACGGCGCGTCTGCAAACAGAGCTGCGCCCCGCGGACACGGTTTGCCGCCTGGGCGGCGACGAATTCCTCTGTGTCGTTACATCCGCCACCAGCATCGAGCAGGCGCGCGTCATTGCCGAACGCTTGCGCCGCTCCGTAAGCCGCCCGTACACGATTGGAAATGACAGTTATATCGTCGGGTGCAGCGCCGGCATCAGCATGTTTCCGCAACACGGCACGACGGCGGAAACGCTGATCGACCGCGCCGACAGTGCGATGTACGCGGCGAAACACTCCGGCTCGGGCATTTGCGAGGCCCCCGCGGCAGCCCCGTAGCTTCGTTCAGCTCGCTTGAGGCGGAAGGCGCCGCAGACCGATGATTGCAATATCGTCCAGCGGTTTTGCCGGCCCGACCTCCGCTATCAGGTGACTGCAGAGATCGTCTACCGGCACGTTCTTTTTTAACGCCGCACTGAGGCGCGCAAGGCCGGCGTCGATGATTTCGCCCGGCCGTTCGACCAGCCCGTCCGTATAGAGGACGAGAACGTCGTCGGGCTTCATCGTGAACTTGTGCAACGGCGCATTTATACGCTCGACTCCGAGCAGTGTGCCTCCCAACGGCAAAAACGAATGATTTCCCCCGCTCAGATGCACCGGCGGCAAATGTCCGGCATTGGCTACCTCGCATTCGCCGGTCTTCGTGTTATAGAGCAGGCAGACGGCGGTCGCCGTAACGTCGGGATGAAATTTCGCCAGCACTCTGTTCAAGCGTATGAGAATCTGCGCTGGAGAACGGCCCTCAAGCGCATAGCAGCGGATGCCCGTGCGCAGCTGCGCCATAACGGCAGCGGCTTCTAACGAATGCCCGACGACGTCGCCGATGGCAACGATGACCTTGTCTTCCGAGAGCGCGAAAATCTCATAGAAATCTCCGCCAACTTCCGCGTGCGCTTCGCTTGCCGTGTAACATGCGGATATTTGCAGGCCCGGAAGCTTTGGAGCAGCGTCGGGCAGCAGATTCTTTTGCAGCGTGAGCGCGATGCGGCGTTCGATGTTGTACGAATAGAGGTTCCGCATCGTGGTGCTGGCAGCGCGCGCGTATTGGCCGAGCACGGCGAATGCCTCGTCCAACAGGAGATCGCTTTCGCGGCGAAGCCCGACCAGCAGCGCGCCGCGATGCGCCTCACCGTCGTCCAATTCGATCCCGAGATACTGCTCCGCCGGCGGCTGCGTTCCCAAGATTTCATTTACCTGCACAGCCGGCACGACCGGCCGCAACGCCGTCGCCCGCAGTATTTCATCGAGCACTTCCGGTGCGCAATCCCGAACGTAAACCGAGTGATCCGGTTGCGCCACGGCCAGACGAACTGCAGTGTCCGATTTCACGATCGCGAAGGCCGTCGAATCGAAAAGAATGGCTCCGTGAACGCAGATCGCGCGAAAAAGCTCCTCGAAATTCGATGCTTCATTCAGCGCAAAGGTCGAATCGTTGAGTTGGCGCAAGCGTTGTGCGAGCCCGGCCGTGGACCAGGCGCCAGTACGCCGGTTTCGGCACCGCGGCGCAGTCCTTCGGACCGATCCGACGGTTGTGTCGCCGTCGAGGAAACGTGAAGAACCGGAACATCGCGCGTGCGCGGATCGCGCTTGATTTGTTCGCACACCATGTAGCCGGTCATATCGGGCAAATTGATGTCGCAAATCGCCAAGTCGACAGCGTTGGATGCAACCAATCTCAGGCCGTCTTCTCCGTTCGCCGCTTCGAGGACCTCATGCCCTGCCCGGCGCAGCCACGTGCGCAGCAAGTACCGGTTGCTGTCGGAATCTTCGATCAGCAGTATGCGGGCGCGCTGCGCTTGCGCGCTCGTGGGTGATTCCGTGGTGATCATGCGCCGGTCACCTGCGCGATCGCGCGCTCTACCATATCACGATCTATCTGCAACTTGGAAAGCATGGTTGCCGGTGTACCCTCGTGCCGCAAGTCGGCCTGTAGTTCGGTAGCGGTGACGATGACTACGGGAATGTCGCGCAACAGCATATCAGCCTTCATCTCATCCAGTACTTCCACGCCGCTCAAGTCCGGCATGCGAAGGTCGAGAAAAGCAACGTCTGGCCGGTTGCGACGCATTTCGCCCAAACCCTCGACTCCCCCGGATGCTTCACGGATTTCTCTAGCCATACCCTCCAAAAGCCCGCGCATTCTGACCCGGAACCCCTCGTCGTCGTCGATGACCAAAATACGTTCGAGCACGGCCGGTAAAACGGGCCGCGACTCCGGTTTCGGCGTGCCGGCCACCTGTTCGCGGCGAATCGGGATCCGCACCGTAAACGTGCTTCCTTGGCCAGGTACGCTTTCCAAGCGGATGGTGCCGCCGAGCGTTTGCGTTACGCGGCGCGCGTACGGCAGACCCAAACCGCTCCCTTTGTACCGGCCTTGCAGCGGGCCCCGCACTTGAAAAAATTCTTCGAAGATTTTCGGCTGGTCTTGCGGCGCGATGCCGATGCCCGTATCGGCAACGTTGATTTCGACCAGATCGTTCGCGGCGCGTGCAGCGCTGACGCGCACGCTGCCATGCTCGGTAAATTTCAGCGCGTTGACCACGAGGTTGCGCACGACTTGCGTGAGCAGCAGACGATCGGTTTCGATCGCGGGCGCATTATCGATGTCGAAGACCAGTTGTACTTCGGGCCGCACGAACGGCCGCAGCGACGCACGTAATTCCGCCAAAAGCTCGCGCAGATCGAGGTCCACTAATTCCGGGTGCAGCCGCCCGGATTCGGCCTTCGCCAGATCGAGCAAATCGTTGACCAAACGAAGCAGTTCCGAACTGGACGCGCTAATCAGGTTCAGCTGCTTCTCCTGCTCGGGCGTAACCTCGCCGCCGGTACGCTCGAGCAGCAGCTGCGCTAACCCGAGAATGGAGTTGACCGGGCTGCGCAGTTCGTGGCTGACGCTTGCCAAAAACCGGCTCTTCGCCTGGCTCGCTTCGTGCAGGCGCGCACTCTTGTCGTCGAGCTCCGCGTATAAAGCGACGACGCCGCGATTCGTTTCTTCG
>DAISWS010000074.1:0-12579 GCA_036826275.1 Vulcanimicrobiaceae bacterium | reverse complement strand
CCCGCCAAACCGGCGCGCCGAACGCGCCGGGCAGCGGGATAATCTTGCGCACGCGCAGCCCCGGCGTGCGCAGGAGGCGCAGCGCCGCGGGGTTGTCGCCTGACTCGAGCACTGCCAGCGTCAAACCGTCGGGTGAAAGCGCGACGCCTTGGGGCATCGTTCCGGTGCCGCTCACGAGCCCCGGCGGCGGCGAAAGGCGCCAGCCGCTGGGAAGGACGACGAACTGTGCCGCCGCGGCGGCGGAAGCCGCCAGAAGTACCGCGGCGCCGGAAATCAGAACTACGCGTCTGAGCATGAGCGGGCGTTTCGCCTTCGCCATCTGTCCCACCGTCATGCGGCGAAAGGGTGCGGTTGTTTGGCCGCCGGGCCGGAGGATGGGTCATCGGCGTCCGGAATGCCAGCGCCGTGGAACTTTCAAAGACAACCGTGTACGCCGCCGGCGGCTTTCGCTCATACGAGGACGCCAAGCTCGGCCTGCTCACCCATGGCCTGCAGTACGGCACCGGCTGTTTTGAAGGCATCCGGGGATATTGGGTCCCCGAGGACCGCGAGCTGTATTTGGTTCAGTTGCGCGAGCATTACGAACGGCTTGCGATCTCCGCAAAAATTCTGATGATGCAGCTGCCGCTGAGCGTAGACGAACTCGTGCGGCTGACGGCCGAACTCGTCATTCGCAACGGCTTCGAAACGAACGTCTACATCCGCCCGTGCATTTTCAAAGCCGCCGAAGACGTCGGCGTGCGCTTACACAACGTGCCCGATGCGTTCGCCATTATTCCGATACCGTTCACGCGCTATCTCGACTCGAGCGAAGGCCTCAAAGCCGGCGTGAGTTCGTGGCGGCGCGCCGACGACTCTGCGGCTCCGCCACGCGCAAAGATTACGGGATTGTACGTAAACAGCGCACTTGCCAAGAGCGAGGCGGTCATGAACGGCTTCGACGAAGCCATCATGCTCTCGCACGACGGGCACGTCTCCGAAGGCTCCGCGGAAAACATTTTCATGGTCAAGCGCGGCGTGCTTTATACGCCGGATCCCTCGCAGAACGTGCTCGAAGGCTGTACGCGGCGCTCGATTATGGAGATCGCCGAACGCGAGTTCCACGTGCCGATCGTCGAACGTTCGATCGATCGCAGCGAGCTGTATGGTGCGGACGAGTTGTTCTTCACGGGAACGGCTGCCGGGGTCATGCACATCCGCAGCGTCGATTACCGCATTATTGGTGACGGAAGCATCGGACCGGTCACCAAACGCCTGGGCGAATTCTACGAACGCGTCGTGCGCGGCAAAGAAGCCGCGTACGAACGCTGGCTCACGCGCACCTACGCCGGAAGAACCGTAAAAGCTTAAGGCGTCGCGGCCGGAGATGGTGCCGGCGACGCGCTGCCGCCCCACATGGGCACGTCATTTTGCTCGCCGGAGTCGGCCGCGGGCGTCGTGACCGTAGACGAGGTTGCGGTGCCGGCATTCGCTGCGTCCGCGTTCGGCTGCGCGCCGTCCATGCCGTTGGCTAACCGCCACTGCCCGAGCTGCTCCATACGGTTGAACGCCAACTTCGAGATGTGATGAATGAAGCTGCGGCCGGATGAAAGCGACGGCAAATCGGTCGTCATAACCGCAATGACGTAGGGCTCGGGGCCATAGACGATGCCGACGTCGTTGAGCGTGTCGTCGAACGAGCCGGTCTTGTGGGCGATGAGAATGTCGTCGGGCAACGGCACCGGCAGCAGCGTGTTGATCTCCTGACGCTCGAGAATTGAAATCATCTCGTTCGACGACCACTCGTCGATAAGCTGGTGCCGCGCCATGTCGCTGAGCAGCTGCACCATATCGGCCGGCGTGGTGCGCAGCGTGCGGCGCACATTCCATTCTTCGGTGCGGATATAGTCCGCGAGATGCGTGTGGTGCAGACCGAGATCGGTCATCGTCGCGTTGATGTTGTCGCGACCGACCAAACGAATGAGCATGTTTGCGGCGGTGTTGTCGCTCACGGTGATCATCTTGGTCAGCAGCGTCGAGACGGTAAAACCTGTGCCGGCCGCCGCGTCGCAGATATCGCCGGATCCGGAGTCGCGATCGCCTGCCTGAAGATGCACGAGCCGGTTGAAATCGAATTTGCCGGCTTCCATTTGCCGGAAGACTTCGACCATGATCGGGATCTTGATCGTCGATGCAGCCGGCATGACGGCGTTGGCATTCACGCCGGACGTGTAGCCCGTGGCGAGGTCTCTGATCTCCAGGGCAACGTGGCCGGGCGCGTAGTCGGGAACGTTCGCCAGCGCAGCCTGCAGCTGTTCGACGGGCGTTGGTATGTCGCTCTGTGCGGCGACGTGCGCCGTCAGAGAAAGCGCAAATGCGAAAACAGTAAAAACAGCAGCGATCCGAGCAGCCATACTTCTAATGTCGGCAAATTCGCTGTGACTTTTATCCTACCTGGGGTGCAAGCAGGGGAGCAAGCTCAATACGGGATGCCGTCGGCGGCGGGTGCGCGCACTTTTCCGACGAGTCCGGCAATCGCGAAGAGCGCCGCGACATAGGGGATGGCTTGCATCGCGTCGGCGGGCAGCCAGCCGATGCGGCCTTGCAGCACGTATTGCAGCGCTTCGAAAAAGCCGAAGAAGATCGCCGCGCCGGTCGCGCCAAAGGGCGTCCAGCGCCCGAAGATGACCGCCGCAAGCGCGATGAATCCGCGCCCTGCCGTCATGCCGTCGGAATAAATGTTGACCTCGCCGATCGAAAGGAACGCACCACCCAATCCGGCGAGGGCGCCGCTGATGATGACGGCATACAGGCGCAAGCGCAGCGGATGCAAACCCGCGTCGTGAACCGCGCGAGGGTTTTCACCGCAGGCGCGCAGGCGCAGTCCCCACGGCGTGTAATACAAGACGCCGTGCAGCAGCAGCGCGCACACGAAGGCAAGCGCCACGAGAATCCAGTAATTCGGGCCGAGCGCATTGACTTGCGGACTCGCACCGGGCTGATTGTAAAGCAGCGTGAGTGCATAGGCCGCGCCGCCGAGTGCAACCAGGTTGATACCGGTGCCCGCGACGATTTGATCGACTTTGAACACCGTCGAGGCAAAGCCGAGAATAAAACCGAGCAGCGCGCCCGCGCCGATGCCGGCAAGCAAACCGATTACCGGGCTGCCCGTCATGCCGGAAAACACCACCGCGGTGAACGCGCCGCCGGCCATCATTCCTTCCAGGCCGATGTTGACGATGCCGGAGCGCTCGGAAATGACGCCGCCGAGCGCTGCATAAATGATCGGCGTAGCTTTGATGAGCGTAAGCGTAACCAGCGTAATGACGAACACGCCGAAAGCGGAACTCATATCGGCGCAGCCTCCGCGCGCGTGGCGATGTACCGCCGCGCCGCAAGCACGAGAATAATTAGGCCTTCGATGACGTGGATCGCGTCTTTGGGAACGTCCGCGAGCGCTTGCATTGCAAGCCCGCCCGCTTCGAGAATGCCGAAACCGAACGCGGCGACGCAAATCCAGAGCGGATTCAGATCGCCGACCAGCGCAACCGCGATCGCGGTGTACCCGTAGCCGGGCGAGAGCTGCGTGTTGAAACGGTGCAGCACGCCGGTGACGAGCGTTGCGCCGCCCAGACCGGCAATCGCGCCGGATAACGTAAGTGCCAGCAGCGTCATGCGCGGCATGTTAACGCCGTTGCGGCGCGCCGCTTCTGGCGCTTCACCCGAGGCGCGCAGTTCGTATCCGAAAACGGTGCGGGTGAAAACCCAGCGCAGCACGATTGCGGCGATAATCGCGATCACCAAACCGATCGAGAGCCGCGTGTCGGGAATGAGCAGCGGGAGCCACGAGGACGTGGGCAGCTGCGCCGTTTCCGCGCCGGCGGCCGCGGGACTCTTGAGCGGTCCCGAGACCAAATAACTTGCGATCGAAAGCGCGATGAAGTTCAGCATCAGCGTCGAGATAATTTCGTTCGCGTTGAACTGGGCGCGCAACCAGCCGGCGATGCCGCCCCAGATGCCGCCGCCGACGAATCCGGCCGCGAGGAGTACGAAGATTGCGAGCGGCGTTGCCGCCGCGAAATGCGCGCCGACTGCGCCCGCAAAGAGCCCTCCGACGAGCAGCTGTCCCTCCGCACCGATGTTGAACAGCCCGGCTCGAAACGCGAGCGCGATGCCGAGTGCGGGAAAGAGCAGCGCCGTCGTTTGCACGAGCGTTTCCGCGATTTGCTGTTTGCCGCCGAGCGAGCCGATGAAGAGCGCCTCGAAGCCGTCGACGGGGCTCACGCCGGCGAAGAGCATCGCACATGCGGCCAAGAAAAACGCGAGCACGATCGCACCCGCCGGACCGCCCAGTATTCGCCGCAGAATGCTCATGCCGCCGACCCCGCCATCAAGCGTCCGATGGGCCCCCGGTCGATCTCGGTGCCTGCGAACGATCCGGCGATTTCACCGCGATACAGTACGAGTACGCGATCGGCAAGCGCCAAGATTTCGTCCAGTTCGAACGAGATCAGCAGTATCGCGGCGCCCGCGTTACGCGCTTCGATGAGGCGCGATTGCACGAGCGCTGCCGCGCCGACGTCGATGCCGCGCGTCGGCTGATACGCAACGACGAACTGCGGCTTGCCGAGCAACGCGCGCCCGACGACGATTTTTTGCTGATTGCCGCCGGACAGCGTCTTCACTGCCGCATCGAGTGATGCGGCACGCACGTCGAGACTCTCGACGATGGCCTGCGCATACTCGCGCGTTGCGCGCGCGTCGATGAGCGCGCCGCGGCGTATGCCGCGCTCGCGCTGACGTCCCAAGATTGCGTTGTCGGCTATCGACCAGCCGAGCACGAGCCCTTCGCGATGCCGATCTTGCGGAATAACCGCGGTTTGCATGCCCGCATCGACCAGTGCGATGGTTCCCGTATGTGGGATCATGCCCGCGATGGCGTCGGCGAGCGTCGTCTGGCCGTTTCCCTCGACGCCGGCGATGCCGACGATTTCCCCGGCACGAACCTCGAGTGAGAGGTCGCGGATCGCCGTGCCGCCGGCCCCCGCGCTGACGTTCTGCATCTGAAAGCACGGCGTGACGGCGATCTCTTCGCGCTGCGCGACCTGCGGCAGATCGCCGCCGACCATCGTGCGCGCAATCTCTCCGACGCTCGTGTGCGCCGTATCGAAGCGCCCCACGATTTTCCCGTGCCGCATGACGGTGACGCGCTTACTGTAGTCGATCACTTCCTGCAGTTTGTGCGTGACGATGAGAATCGACGTACCGTTACGCGCGAGGTTCAGAATCGTCTGGAAGAAACTCGCGATCTCGGCCGGCGCGAGTGCGGCGGTCGGCTCGTCGAGCAAGAGAATCGCCGGTTCCCGTTCCAATTCGCGTAACAGTTCGACGCGCTGCTGCACGCCGACGGGGAGTTCGTCGACGTACGCATCGGGATCGATGTCCAACCCGTTTCGTTTGGCGAGATCGACGACGCGCTCGCGCGCCGCGGCGGCGTCGATGCGCCAGCCTTTGCGCGGTTCGCGGCCCAGCATGACGTTCTGCCAAACCGTCAGCCGTCCGACCAGTTGAAAGTGTTGATGCACCAGGCCGACGCGGTTGGGAGTTTCGATTACGCCTTCATCCGGCTTGAGCGCTCCGAACGCAATGTTTGCAAGCGTCGATTTACCTGCGCCGTTTTCACCGACCAGCGCGTGGATCTCGTGCGAGAAGAGATCCAGATCGACTCCGTCGACCGCGCGTACGCCCGGAAAATATTTGCGCACGCCGCGCAGGGAGAGCACGCAGTCCTGCGTTATAGCGGGAGTGGTTTCCACGTTGCCAATGCCTCGCGCGTGTCGGGCACCGTGATGCGCCCGGCGATGATGTCTTGCTGCAGCGTTTTCAGTTTGGCGAAATCTTCCGGTGAAACATCGCTGCGCGTATATTTGAAATCCGTGAGCGAAATGCCGCCGTCTTTGAGTCCGAGCACGACGTGCCCGTGCAGCGGCCGATGCGCTAGAACGCCTTTGGCGATGTCGAAGACGGCGATGTCCACGTGCTTGACCATCGAGGTGAGAATTTTGCCGGGCGCGATGCCATCCTGGTCATTGTCGACCCCGATGATATAGTAGCCCGCCGGGCGCGTGCGCGCCGCGTCGATCGCTCCCAGCCCCACTTTACCGGCAGCGGTGTAGATGATGTCGGCGCCGTCGTTGAAGAGCAGGTTTGCCAGTTCTTTTCCGGTTGGAACGTCATCGAACGAGCCCGCGTATTTTACGTCGACGCGCGTGGACGGATCGATTTCGCGCACGCCCGCGACGTAGCCGGCTTCGAACTTGCGGATGAGCGGGATGTCCACGCCGCCGATGAATGCGACGTGGTGCGTTTTGCTGACCATAGCCGCAACGGCCCCGGCTAGAAACGAGCCGTCCTCCTCTTTAAAGGTAACGGAGACGACGTTCGGATTGGGCACGACGGCATCGATGATCGCATATTGCTGCTGCGGAAACTGTTTGGCGACCTGTCCGAGATCGTCGCTCATCAGAAAACCGATTGCGTAGATCATGTCGAAGCGCGCTTCGCTCAGGACGGTAAGGTTCGGCTGATAATCCGCAGCGGATTTGGACTGCAGCACCTTGATGTAGGCGCTCAGATCGCTTTGCGAGCGCAGCAATCCGCGGTAGGCGGAATCGTTGAACGATTTGTCACCCAAACCGCCGACGTCGGTGACCATCGCGAGCGTGAGCTGACCGGGACGCGGACGGGGATGAGAACGAACGCAGCCGCTCAGCGCGATAGCGCAAGCGGCTGCGGCGAATAGACTTGCCGCGCTCCACCTCATCGGACGATTGTACGCAGCGGCGGCCTGAATCGCCTTTGTTCGCCGTTCGCGCGCGCCGCCGTAGACAACGTGTCGCCATACCTGCGACAGGTTGGGTAAGAGAGCGACGTGCCTGAGTTTCAAGCGCTTGACCTTCGGACCACGCCGCCGCGGCGCTGGTCCGACGAATTGGGCGGAATTCGCTGGTTGCCGCGTATGATCGACAAAGCGCGGGCGGCGATGAAAGGAACCCTTGGAGACTATCTCTACGGGCAGAGCCCGATGGACCGCAGCCTGCTGCGGGCACTCGGGCTTTCGTATCAGGATTTCACGCGTATCGTGCGTGAAGCCGGCGACGACGACGAGCGGGCGTTGCAATTGCTCGAGCAGCGGTGCCCCGAAGGCCTGGATCTCGCGCGGCGCTGGAGCCAACAGCTTCCGCGGCGCCGCGGGTTTCTCTTTATCATCGATCTGGACGACGGCTACTACGGCGGACCGCTGCAAGCGGTGCGCGGGCTCATCCGCATGCTCTACGGATGGATCGTGCACTACATCCGTTACCGCTGGCCCGCGCAGGGCGCGCTCATCGGGCTCGAGATGGAAGCGCAGGTGGAGGGTGTCAAGAACGAAGCCGCGCGCGGCGCGGAAGAAGAGCCGTACCGCTGGCTGACGCCGCACACCCTCGACAACAGCTGGAAGATCTTGCTTTCGATCGTGTTGATCTTTCTAATCTTCAGTTACGTCATCCGGTTCGTCGAACGCATCGGCATCATCTTCATCATTATTATTGCCGCGATCTTCTTCGCGTACTTGATCTATCCGGTCATCAAGTGGCTGAACCGCCGCTTACCGCTGATCGTAGCCATTCTGGTCGTGTACGCGATTATCGCCGGGCTGATCGTCATCGGTTTGCTGTATCTGATCCCCGCGCTCACTTCGGAGGTGACGACCCTCGTTCACGATTGGCCGTCGATTCAAGCGAAAATCATTTCCTGGGTGCAAAATCCGAACAACGGCCTGGTCGCCCATGCGCCGAAGTTCGTGCGTGACGAGTTGGCAAAAGCGCCGCGCGAGCTCGTCACGTGGCTGCAGTCACACGGCACCGCGGCAGCGGGCAACGCCATTGTGGTGCTGGTCGGAACCGCAGCTTTCATCGGTGCGTGCATCGCGGTGCCGGTCCTTGGCGCATACTTGCTGTACGACTCGGAAACGATCAAACGGTTCTTTATCGGATTCATTCCCGCGCGCAACCGCGACTCCACGCTGACGCTGCTCGGAGAGCTGGAACAGGTCATCGGCGGATTCATACGGGGGCAGCTGCTGGTAGGATTGTCCGTCGGCATTTTGATCGCGATCGGCCTATTCATCATTCACGAGCCGTATGCGATTCTGCTCGGCGCGATCGCAGGCGCACTCGACCTCATTCCGTACATCGGCCCGTTCGTGGCGGTCATTCCAGCGCTCATCATCGCGTTCGTGTCGAATGGATTTCAGGAGGCGGTGTACGTCGCGATCGTCTTCGTCATCGCGAACCAGGCCGAAGGCCACATCTTTGCGCCCAATATCGTGAGCCGGACGATCCGGCTCAGTCCGTCCGCAGTGCTCGTCGCAATTCTCGTCGGCGGTGAACTCTACGGCGTCATCGGCATGTTTATCGCGGTGCCGGTGGCCGGGATTATCCGCGTTCTGCTCCTCCACGTCATCCCCGGCTCCGTGAGCCGGGACGAGGCAAAACCGGTGCTCACCAAGGACCCGCGTGACAGCGCCGAAGAAACTGCCGCTCCGTGAGTACAGCGGCGCGTCCCAAGCAAATCGACCGGGTTGACATCATCGGCGTTCCCATGGACTTGGGCGCCAGCCGCCGCGGCGTCGACATGGGGCCGTACGCGATCAGACACGCGCGTTTGAACGAACGCCTGCGCGGCATGCGCGTGCCGGAAATTTACGACCACGGCAACATTCAGGTTCCACAGCGCGAAGAATTCGGCGCCGGGAATCAAAACGCGAAATATTTCGACATCATTTATCAAGTGTGCGAGCAGCTCGCCTCGGAAGTCGAGCACATCGTCAACAGCAACGGTTTTCCCATCGTGCTGGGCGGCGATCATTCGATCGCCATGGGGACGCTCGAAGGGCTCAAACGCGCGTATGGCGAGCCGGCGGGCCTGGTGTGGGTCGATGCGCACAGCGACATCAACTCTCCGGATACCTCGCCGTCGGGAAACGTGCATGGCATGCCGCTTTGGTATGCGTTGAAAAACGGAACCGCCGATCCGAAGCGTACCGTTCAAATCGGCCTGCGCGACGTCGATCCGTCGGAAAAGGAAACCTTACGTGCGTCGGGCGTCATGGCGTTCACGATGAGTGACGTCGACAAGCTCGGCATGACGCGCGTGATGGAAGAAGCAATCCGCACTGCCGGCGCCGGCGGCCGGCCCATCCACATGTCGTTCGATATGGACGGCATCGATCCGAGTGAAGCGCCGGGCACCGGGACGCCGGTCAAAGGCGGTCTGAGTTTTCGCGAAGCGCATCTGGCAATGGAGCTGCTTGCCGAGTCGGGGCAGCTGCGGTCGATCGAAATGGTCGAGATCAATCCGATTTTGGACACGCGCAACCAAACCGGTGCGCTTGCGGTCGGCTTGATTCTTTCAGGCTTGGGCAAATCGATTTTATAACCGTCGGCTTCGTGCGTGCCCACGGATTAGTGCGTGCCGGCGCGATGCGCAAGCTGGCGGCGTTCGCCGATGCCCAACGGCCGCAGGTCATGGGCGTTTGCGAGATCGATGCAGGTGATGCGTTGTCGCTGGCAACCCGCTTCGCGCTGCAGTGGGCATACCGCGGTCGTCAGGCGTTATTTTGGAAGGCGCCGTTTCGCGCGCATGCGGTGCACGAACGGTATTTGCCCGGGCGCGGTGCGCGCCTCTTCGACCGGCGTGCATTGCTCATCGTAGACGCGGATGTCGAGCGCGAGCCGTGCATGCTCGCGGCTACGCAGCTCGGCGAACGACGCGGCAGCTTCATTCCGGAATTGCGGTTTGCGCGCACCCATCTGCGCGGTTCGCAGCGTGCGCTGCTGTTTGCCGATATGCCGGAATATCGCACGGGGTTTGCGGACTTGGGATTTAGACGCGTAGACGACGGTATTTTCGCGCGCGGGTTCGATGCTGCCGTGCTCGGCACGGCGGTCGCTACAGTTTAATTTCGGCTTTTCCCGCGCAGCTCACGCCGCCGCCGCAGATCGCGGCGTCCCAATTTGCGTCGGCCAGCAGCGTGCGGATCGCCGTTTCGGTTTGCGCGTCGAGCGGCGGCTGAAATTGCACCTCCTTGGTGCGTCCATCCTCGCCGACGTCGACGATCAAGGTGACGTGCACGGCGACGCGTTTTTGGAGCTGTGCCAAAACGGCCGGGTCCAAGGTAGGCGGCTGATAGGCGTCCAGCGGCATCGCGCCACCGGTGTCGCTGGAGCCGCTCCCCGCGGCGGCGCGACTCGCGAGCGTCGCTTGCGGCTGCGGTGGTGGTGCTGGCGGCGCCTGCTTCGTCGAGACGCCGGCCTTTGCGTCCGGGCGCGCGTAGAGCGGCGCATTCTGCGCGGCGACCAAGCGCGGCGCCGCCGCGAGGATTCCCTTCGGGCCGGCTTGGGCTGTCGGGCGCGCAACCGGCTTGCCGTGCAAAGCGGTCAACTCCGCTTTCGTCCGCGCGAAGCTGATCGCAGGCGCGCGGCGCTGCGTCCGTTGGACGGCCGCGGGCAGCGATTGGGCGGCGGGCCGCTGAATCCGTATGCGCAGGATATGTGCGAACGAGACGGCCTCGACCGGCTGCAACCCTGCCGAGACTTGCATCGTCCAAACGGGAAGAAAGAGCGCAATGAGCAGATGCAGGCCTACCGACGCCGCTAGCGCCCGCCATAACAGACGGTTACCGTCCCAGGTCCGCTGCACCATCACGCTCTCTTAGAAACGACACTACCACAAGGCCCGTGACGGCCCCCGCCAGGAGAATACAAGTTGCGAGACACGAACATCGTCCTTTATCAAGCCGAGTGGTGCGCCTATTGCGCCCGCGTGCGTTCAAAACTCACCGATTTGCTGCTCGACTACAAGTGCGTGAACGTGCCGCGCAATCATTCGGAACGCACGGTCGTCAAGGACGTTTCGGGTCAGACGGGCATTCCCGTGATGGTCGACGGCGAGACGACGATCGCCGATGATGACGATGCGATCATCGCCTATTTAGAAAAAACGTACGGAAAGGCCAAGGCTCGCTAGCGCGCCGATTCCGGCCGCGCACGCGTTGACGGCGTCGTTCGATATCCACGGCAGCCCACGCCGTAACACCGTAGCGGATCCGCAGACATGCGGATCCGTTTCGCATTCCCGCGCGCACTGCGGACAATAGCGCAATTCCTGAACGCTCGCGCCGATGACCGAATCCGCGAGCGCGCCGGCGAAACCGCCCGCGGCAACGATCCACCACGGCCCGCCACCGAGCGCCCAGGCCACCACGCTGACGACCGCCGCCCCCGCAATCTCGGCGAGGGTTCCGGCAAGCGATACGCCGCCGGAGAGTCCCGTTGCCAGCGGCTTCAGCGTCAAGATCGAACGCGGACGCTGCTTGGCGAGCGTGCCGATTTCGGTGCCCCACGTGTCTGCCGATGCTGCCGCGAACGCACCCGCAAATGCAGCCGTCAGCGCGCTTTGATGGAAGACGGCGGCAAGCACCGCGCACAGCGCGGCGACGCCGCCGTTCGCTGCGACCTGCCAGGCATCGCGCGCGCCGTGCTTGCCGATGTCGACGAGCCCGCGCTTGCGCGAGCGACCGATTCGCGAGAGCAGCGTCGCCGGAATAAAAAATGCGAACAGCACGGCGGCATACGGCCAGCCTCCGGCGGCGAATACGCATGCGCCGACAACCCACGCCGCAAGAGCGCCGCTTGGCGTGAGCGCGTGCGCGCGGCGCGCGAGCAGTGCTACGGCACCCGCGAACGCGATGCCGATCAGGATTCGCGTCACTACGCGGGCGTGATGCCTTCGAGCGCGGCCAAAAGACCCGCCGCGGTGAATTCGCCGGCCGTAACGTTCACGTCGAGACCGTGTTTGCGCGCTTCGTCGGCCGTTACCGGTCCGATGCACGCAACCGTCTTCCCGCGCGCGGCGCGTGCGGCGGCTGCCGGACCGCGCAGATTGTGGACGAAGCCGCGCACCGTGCTTGCGCTCGTGAACGTAAGCACGTCACAGCGGGCGACTTTCTCCGCGAAAACCGGATCGTCCACGTATACGGTTTTATAGGCGGCGACGACGTCGGCGCTGCGTCCCGCTTCCTCGAGCCGGGCGGGCAATACGTCGCGCGCTTCCTGCGCGCGATAGATCAGCATGCGATCGCCCCGTTCGCTCGCCGCGACGAGCGCATCGGCCAAATGCTCTGCGACATACGATTGCGGAACGAGATCCGCATAAACGCAATGCCGCAGCAGTTCTTGAGAGGTTTTTATGCCGATCGCCGCAACTTTCGCGGTGCCCAGCGCACGCGCGTCTTCGCGCCGGGCGCGCAACGTTTCAAAAAACGCGCGCACGCCGTTCGCGCTGGTAAACACGATCCATGAATAGCGCGAGGCTTGGTGCACGGCTTCTTGCGCGGCCGCCGGATCGTCCGGAGCGGCGAGTTCGATGGTCGGCGCGAGGACCGGTTGCGCACCCGCTTCGCGCAGCAGCGCCGCGAATTCCGTGCTTTGGAATTGCAGCGCTTCAGTTATCCGCTGCTGGAACCCGCCGGAAGCGCAGAACTGGTCCTTTGGTTCC